>NZ_JBNRIK010000018.1:57568-64553 GCF_053557975.1 Pseudomonas sp. XP2 | reverse complement strand
GGGGGGGCGGGGGCTCCCCGGCGATAGGGCCAGTACAGGCGAAAGATCAGCCGGCCGCCAACGCCGGGCGCAAACGGCCTTGCTGGCGGCTCTCCTGCTGCATGCACCGCTCCAGGAACAGGTACATGCAGTCGTAACTCTTGCAAATCGCCCTGCGCAACTCGGTACGCAGCCCAAGGCTCGGGTTCTCGCCGGCCAGGGTACAGATGATTTCCAGCGCCTCCCAAGGGTGCGCATCATCGTACTGGGCATGCATTTTCAACCACTTCATCGCCCGCTTGCGCTGGTCTTCCGGGAAGCCCTGGGCGTAGGTATCGGTCGAGCACACCACCGCCGACCATTCCCCGGTCGCACCCTCGATGGCGTAGTTGGTCGCTGCCATGGAAATGGCCAGGTTCTCGGTGGCGCACACGCGCCAGCACCAGTCGTTCAGGCCGTTCAGCTCGGGTGGCACTTCCTGGGCCTGCAAATCATGCAGGTGCACACCATGGGCCTGGCACCAGTTCACCCAGTAGTCGGCATGGTTGAGCTCGACGCGGATGTTGCGCATCAGCCAGCGCCGCGCCATGTCTTCGCCCTGATGGCGGCCATAGCGGGTCTTGGTCAGGTTATGGGCCATGTACAGAGAGAACTGCTCCACCACCGGCCAGCCACCGATCAGGTACTGACGAATGGTCGACTGCTTGAGCTGGCCGTCGCGCAGGCGAGCGTAGAACTCATGCTCCACCACCCGGCGCTTGCTCTCCCGGCAGTCTTCAATCAGTTGCTGGGCCCATTGGGGGTAGCTGGCGGGGTCCATCAGAGGCCCGATACGAACGAATGCATCAATCACTTTCAGCTCCTTGATCCTTGTGATTTCTCGCTAGCGAAATGTGCCAGGTGCCCGCTGCAACAGAGGCCGGGCGGCAATCCGTTGGCGCTGCAGACTGTCACAGGTGAACACCTGGGGGCGCTCGATCAGGTAACCCTGGGCGTAATCCACGCCTATTTCCTGCAGGGCCTGCTCGATCAAGGGTGTTTCGACGAACTCGGCGATAGTGCGTTTACCCATGACATGGCCGATGTGGTTGATGACCTCGACCATGGCCCGGTTGATCGGGTCGTCGAGCATGTCCTTGACGAAACTGCCGTCGATCTTCAAGTAATCCACCGGCAAATGCTTGAGGTAGGCGAACGACGACATGCCGGCGCAGAAGTCATCGAGCGAAAAGCGGCAGCCCAGCCCCTTCAACTCGTTGATGAAGCGAATGGCACTGCCCAGGTTGGCAATCGCGCTGGTTTCAGTGATTTCGAAACAGATCATCCGCGGCGGAATGGCATACTCGACAAACAACCGCTGCAGGTATTCAAGGAACTTGTCATCGCCAATGCTCGACCCTGACAGGTTGATCGCGCAGGTCGACAGCGGCCCTTCGCGGCCTTCGTCCAGGCATTGGCGCACAACCTGGAACACATTGCGCACCACCCAACGGTCCAGCGCAGTCATCAGGCCATAGCGCTCGGCCGCAGGAATGAAGCTGCTGGGCAGGATGGTGCGGCCACTTTCGTCGTGCAGGCGCAGCAGGATTTCGACATGGCCTGGGCCTTCAAAGGCTTTCAGCGGCGCTATTTCCTGTGCGTAGAGGCAGAAGCGGTTTTCTTCCAGAGCCACGTGCAAGCGCTGGATCCAGGCCATTTCGCCAAAACGCATGGACAGCTCGCTGTCGTCGGTGTGGTACACCTGTACGCGGTTGCGGCCCTTCTCCTTGGCCATGTAGCAAGCCATGTCGGCGGCCCGCAGCGAGGTCTCCAGGGTGCCAGGTGCCTGGGCCATGTGCACCAGGCCGACGCTGACCGTGGTGACGAACGGCCGCCCCTTCCACACAAAGTGCAAGCTCTGCACCATCTGGCGCAACTGCTCGGCAATGCGCTCGGCCTGCTCGGGCGGGCAGTTTTCCAGCAGCACGCCAAACTCATCGCCACCCAGCCGCGCCAGGGTATCGCCTTCGCGCAGGCCCGATTGCAGCACAGCGCAGATGTGCCGCAACAATTCGTCGCCAGCGGCATGCCCGCAGGTGTCGTTCACCAGCTTGAACTGGTCAAGGTCAAGGAACATCAGCGAATGCCGCCCGGCCTGGCGCGCCAGGCCGTTCAGCGCCTGCTCCAGGCGGTATTCGAACTCACGGCGGTTGGCCAGCCCGGTCAGGGCGTCATGGGTAGCCTGCCAGGACAGGTTGGCGATGTACTGCCGCTCCTGGGTCATGTCATGCAGCACCAGGACGATGCCACTGAGCTGGCCGTTACTGACGATCGGCGAGCCCACCAGGTTGATCGACACGGTGCTGCCATCCAGGCGCTGGATCAGCCGGGCATGCTCGGCGCCGCCCTTGAGGCTGCCACTCAGTACCTGCTCGACCAGGCTGCGGCCATCTTCCTCGGCCTGCTCGTCCACCAGGCTGAACAGCGCCGACAACGGCAAGCCCTGGGCCTGGCCAGACTGCCAATGCGTCAGTTGCTCGGCGGCTGGGTTCATGTAGCCGATGCAGCCATCCACGTCGGTGGTAATGACCGCATCGCCAATGGCCTGCAACGTGGTCTGGGCCCGCTCTTTTTCTTCCTGCAGGGCGCTGGCAAATGCCTGCCGCTGGGCCAGCAGCTTGCTGGAGCGGCGCCAGGCAATGGTAATGAGGAACATCGCTGTCAGCAGGTTGGTAATCAGCAGCACCCGCAGCAACATGCGCGAGCCTTCGCCCAAGGCATCGCTGAACGCCTTGGCCGCCGGCGTGACCCCTTCGTTGATGGTGACGATGCGGGCTTTCCAGGCGTTGACTGCCTGGGCGTCGACCGGGCCATTGGCAAAACTTTGGCGCATCTCGCCGGCCAGTACATCGAGCTTGGCCAGGTAGTCGTCGCCGATGTCCCAGTAGTCGATGGCTGTCTGCATGTAGCTGATGTTGCGAAAGTTACGGTAGAACCAGATGATCCGTTCGACATCGTTAGAGTGGTTGCCGCCTTGCAGCACAGCTTGGCGCGCGGCAGCCAGGTCGGGGCTGGGGTGGTCGAGCACCTCGCGTAGCTGGTGGTCACCCTGGGGCACGGTAATGGCCTGGCGATAACGCTGGTAGGTGCTTTCGTCGCGGGTGTCGGCGTACAGGTTCAGGTAATAGATGGCGTCTTTCTGCGCCTTGGACCACAGGCTTTCGCCCGCGACATAGGCACGCACGGCCGACAGCGTATAAAGGCTGAGGCTACCGAGTGCCACCTGGAAGACCACAACGGCGATGAAGGGCCAAGTGATGCCGAGCAACTTTGGCGCTTCGAGTGTGCGATGTCCCTTCATGGAGTCCCTGTCACAGAGCAGATAAGGCGCAAATCGACCCAGACAAGCACAGCGTAGGCCATCTGCCATCAACGTGACGGGGTTTTTTATGACAGGGAATCGCAGGATTTGCACGCACGCTGTGGGAGCGGCCTTGCGTCGCGAAAGGGCCGCGACGCGGCCGCCGAATTTAAAGGTTGATGCTGAAATTGCCGGGGCTGCTTTGCAGCCCTTTCGCGACACAAGGCCGCTCCCACAGCGACGGCACAAGGCACCTGAAATTCAGCTTTGCTGCAAGTGCCCATAAAGCTTGGCGTACAACCCACCCTCGGCAATCAGCTGCTGGTGGTCGCCATCTTCGGCCACATGCCCGCCATCGAACACCAGCACCCGGTCGGCCTGCTTCACCGCCGACAGCCGGTGGGCGATGATCAGCGTGGTGCGGCCGCTGAGGAAGCGCGCCAGGGCCTGGTGCAGGTTGTACTCGGTGGCGGCGTCCAGGGCCGAGGTGGCTTCGTCGAGAATGACCACCTTGGGCTCGGCCAGCACCATGCGGGCAATGGCCAGGCGCTGGCGCTGCCCGCCAGACAAGCGCACGCCGGAACGCCCCACCACACTGTCCAGGCCCTGTGGCAAGGCGGCGATGGTGGCATCCAGCTGGGCGATGCGCAGCGCCTGCCAGCACGCCTCGTCGCTGCAGTCGCGGCCCATGGCCAGGTTGGCGCGTACGGTGTCGTTGAACAGCGACGGGTGCTGCAACACCACCGCGACGTTTTCGCGCAGGGTTTCCAGGCCGATTTCCTGCAGGCTGGCACCGCCAAAGCGGATGGTCCCGGCCTGGGCGCTGTAAAGGCCCAGCAGCAGTTGCACCAGGGTGCTCTTGCCGCCACCACTGGCGCCGACAATCGCCACCTTTTCCCCCGGGGCGATGGACAGGTCGAGGTTTTCCAGCACCGGCTCGTCAGCATAGGCAAAGCGCAAGTCGCGCACTTCGATGCCCACCGTCTCGCGGCCGGCGAACGGGTCGCTGGCGGCCGGGTACTGCGGCTCGTCATCGCGTGCCAGCAGCTCGTTGAGGCGGCTCAGCGCACCTCCCGCGGCGTAGTAGGCATATTGCAGGTTGAGCAATTGCTCCACCGGCCCGATCATGAACCACAGGTAGCTGAACACCGCCAGCATCTGGCCGATGGAAAGGTCGGAGAACAGTACGGTCAGCATGGCCGCGGCGCGGAAGATGTCGATGCCGAACTGGAACAACAAGCCACTGGCTCGGCCACTGGCATCGCTCTTCCACTGGGAATCTACGGCGTAATCACGCACCTCGCGGGCGCGCAGGCCCAAGCGACCAAGGAAGTAGCCCTGGCGGTTGCTTGCACGGATTTCCTGGATAGCATCAAGGGTTTCCGTCAGCGCCTGGGTAAAACGCGCGGTGCTGTCGTTCTCAAGCTTTTTAAGGTGTTTGACGCGCTTGCCCAACTGCACGGTGAAGTAGATCACCAGCGGGTTGAACAGCAAGATCAGCAAGGCCAGCTGCCAGTGCATCCAGATCAGGATCGCCGCTGTGCCGGTCAAGGTCAGCATGGCCACCAGGAAACGGCTGAGTGTTTCGCCAACGAACTTGTCGAGGGTGTCCAGGTCGGTGACCAGATGGGTAGTGACCGTGCCACTGCCCAGGCTTTCGTATTCCTTCAGCGAAATGCGCTTGAGGCGCTCGATCAGGCGGATGCGCAGGCGGTAGACGATATCCTTGGCCAAACCGGCAAACAACTTGGCCTGGAGCACGTTGAATGCCAGGGCAGCCAGGCGCAGGCACAAGGTGAGCGCCAGCATCAGCCCGATATAACCGGCTGCCACCTGCCAGCTGGATGGCAGCAGGTGGTTCATCCACTTCAGGGCGGCATCGCCATGGCCCAGCAGCACTTCGTCCACCAGCAGGGGCAACAGCAACGGGATGGGCACACTGCAGCAAGCCGCCAGCACGGCGATGAGGTTGGCAGACCAGAGGTTTTTCTTGTGATGCAGGGCCAGGCGGCGGATTTCCGCCCAGCTCAGTCGATCGCCCGCAGCATGAGGCTTGCCCGGCACCGGGTCGGGTGACCCCGGCACATCAAGCACAGGCGGCCTGCTGCAGCCAGCGGCCGAGCAAGGGTTGCAGGCGCTCCAGCGGCTGGTAGCCGTTGGTCAGCAGCGCCAGCTGGCCATTGCGTTCGGCCAGCAGGGTCGGGAAGCCGGCGATACCCAGGTCCTGGGCCCAGCTGAAATCGGCTGCGGTGGCGGCTCGGGTATCGGCGCGGGCGAAGGTGTCGGCAAACACGGCGCGGTCGAAGCCGCACTGCGAGGCCAGCTCGACCAGCTGTGGCGCAGTGGTCACGTCCACGCCCTGCTCGTAGAACGAACGCTGGATCAGCGCCAGCAGCGGCCAGACGCGCTCGGCGTCAAGCTCGCGGGCGGTGACCAGGGCGCGACAGGCCGGCTCGGTGTCATAGACGAAGCCGCCAGGCATGGCCCCCTCGAAACGAAAAGGCTGGCCGGTGGCGTCAGCCACCGCCTGCCAGTGTTCGAGGATGTACTTGCGGGTGGAGCTGTCCAACGCGCTGCCGCCGGTGCGCAACCCGCCCGGCACCACGCGGGTGGCAACGCCCGCCTCACGCGCCTGGGCGATCAGGGCGGCGGCTACCGGCGCGAACCCCCAGCACCAGGAGCACATCGGGTCCATCACATAGATCAGGCGGGCAGACATGCATCAAGCCTCGGCTTTGTAGTTGTAACCGATCGGGTGCGGCAGGTTGCGGGCCTTGGCCAGCTCGATCTGCTTCTGCCGGTCGATGGCGCTGCGCCGGGTCTTCTCGCTCAGGGTGTCCCAGCAATGCGGGCAGCTGACACCTGGCGAATAGTGCTCGGACGCGCGCTCTTGTGCATTGATCGGGTGGCGGCAGGCGTGGCACTGGTCGTACTCGCCTTCGGTCAGGTCATGGCGCACCGTGACGCGGTTGTCGAAGACGAAGCAGTCGCCGTCCCACAGGCTTTCTTCCTGAGGCACTTCTTCGAAGTATTTCAGGATGCCGCCCTTAAGATGATAGACCGCCTCGAAGCCTTCACCGAGCATGTAGCTGGAGGCTTTTTCGCAACGAATGCCGCCGGTGCAGAACATGGCCACTTTCTTGTGCTTGCTGGGGTCGAAGTTGGCCTTGATGTACTCCGGGAACTCGCGGAAGGTTTCGGTCTTGGGGTCCACCGCGCCCTTGAAGGTGCCAATGGCCACTTCGTAGTCATTGCGGGTGTCGATCAGCAGCACTTCCGGGTCGCTGATCAGCGCGTTCCAGTCCTTGGGTTCGACATAGGTGCCGACCGCCTGGTTCGGGTCCACGCCTGGTACGCCGAGGGTGACGATTTCTTTCTTGAGCTTGACCTTGGTGCGGTAGAACGGCTGCTCGTCGCAGTACGATTCTTTATGGTCGACATCGGCCAGGCGCGGGTCGTTGCGCAACCAGGCCAGCAGCCCGTCGATGCCTTCGCGGGTGGCCGACACAGTGCCGTTGATGCCTTCGTGGGCCAGCAGCAGGGTGCCTTTGACGTCGTTGTCGAGCATGGCCTTGAGCAGCGGTTCGCGCAGCTCTACGTAGTCTTGCAGGGTGACGAACTTGTACAGCGCCGCGACGACGATGGGTTGTGACATGAAACAGGTTC
>NZ_JBNRIK010000018.1:46393-57497 GCF_053557975.1 Pseudomonas sp. XP2 | reverse complement strand
AGGCCGCTCCCACAGGGACCGCGTAACCCGATGGCGAGTGCGGTTCCTGTGGGAGCGGCCTTGTGCCGCGAAAGGGCCGCAAAGCGGCCCCCGGATTTTGCAGGATTCTACCAGAACAACAGAAAGGTTTCAGTGCCCGCCGCCGGCACACACCGGCGAGGCCGGCGCTGCGCCGACCTTGGCCCACTCTTCTGCGGTGTAGGTATGGATGGCCAGGGCATGGATCTGCTGCATCAGCTCACCCAGGGTGGCGTACACCTTCTGGTGGCGCTTGACGCTGTTCAACCCGGCAAACTGCTCGCTGACGATCACTGCCTTGTAGTGGGTCTCCTGACCACGACTGTGCATGTGGCTTTCGTCGAGCACTTGCAGGTGCTGCGGCGCCAAGGCACCCAGCTGTTGTTCAATGCGCTGTTGCATGGTCATCGCGGCGTGCTCACTTCTTGGCAGGAACGGCGGCCTTGCCTGCGTTAGGGTCCAGTTCCTTGGTCATGTCTTCCAGCAGCTTGTTCACCACCGGCACTGCTGGCTCCAGGCTCTGCTGGGTCAACTGGGCCGACTGCTGGGTAACCTTGGGCATTTCACGCAGTACTTTCTTGCCCAGCGGCGATTCGTAGAACTTGACCAGGTCTTTCAGCTCTTGTTCGGTGAAGGTCTGGGTGTACAGGTCGACCATCTTCGGCTTCAGCTTGTTCCAGCCGATGGCGTTGTCCAGCGCGGCGTTGGCCTTGGCCTGGTAGCTTTCCAGCACCGGCTGCTTGGCGGCCGGGGCCTTGGTCTGGGCAAAGCGCTGGGCGAACATCTGCTGGACCTGCATGTACACCGGGGTGCCCAGCTTGTCGGCGTTGGCCAGGGTCAGGAATTTCTCGGCAGCAGCGTTATGGCTGGCGGTGGCAGCGAGCACCTGGCCGCTGGCGCAAGCCAGGGCAACGGCGGCACAAAGGACACGGAGACGGGTCATTGCATTTCCTTCAAGGAGAGGGAGGCGGGTACCTCAGAGTAGAGCATTCTGCGCCGTGGTGGCGATGTGCTCAAGTGGCACGACGAGCGACGGAACCGCTCGGTCGAATCAAGGCCTAAACTGCGATTTCGAACTACACAGGAGTGAGTACAGAATGAGCCGTATCGAGACAGACAGCCTGGGCCCGGTCGAAGTTCCTGAAGGCGCCTACTGGGGTGCGCAAACCCAGCGCTCGCTGATCAACTTCGCCATTGGCAAGGAGCGCATGCCCATCGCGGTGCTGCACGCCCTGGCGCTGATCAAGAAGGCCGCGGCACGCGTCAACGACCGCAACGGCGACCTGCCGGCCGACATCGCGCGGCTGATCGAACAAGCCGCCGACGAAGTGCTCGGTGGCCAGCACGACGACCAGTTCCCGTTGGTCGTCTGGCAGACCGGCAGCGGCACGCAAAGCAACATGAACGTCAACGAAGTGATCGCCGGGCGCGCCAACGAACTGGCCGGCAAGGGCCGCGGCGGCAAAGCGCCAGTACACCCCAACGATCATGTCAATCGCTCGCAAAGTTCCAACGATTGCTTCCCGACTGCCATGCACATTGCTGCTGCGCAGGCGGTGCACGCGCACCTGTTGCCCGCCATCGCCGAACTGTCGTCGGGGCTGGCCGAGCTGTCGGGGCGCCACCAAAAGCTGGTAAAGACTGGCCGCACCCACATGATGGACGCCACACCGATTACCTTCGGCCAGGAGGTGTCTGCCTTCGTCGCCCAGCTCGACTATGCCCAGCGCGCCATCCGCGCCACCCTGCCGGCAGTGTGCGAACTGGCCCAGGGCGGCACCGCCGTAGGTACCGGGCTGAATGCCCCGCACGGTTTTGCCGAAGCCATCGCCGCCGAGCTGGCGGCGCTGTCCGGGCTACCCTTTGTCACGGCGCCGAACAAGTTCGCCGCCCTCGCCGGCCACGAACCACTCACCAGCCTGGCGGGCGCCCTGAAAACCCTGGCCGTGGCGCTGATGAAAATCGCCAACGACCTGCGTTTGCTGGGCTCCGGCCCGCGCGCCGGTTTGGCCGAAGTGCGCCTGCCAGCCAACGAACCGGGCAGCTCGATCATGCCAGGCAAGGTCAACCCGACGCAGTGCGAGGCGCTGTCGATGCTGGCCTGCCAGGTGTTGGGCAACGACGCGGCCATCGGTTTTGCCGCCAGCCAGGGGCATTTGCAACTGAACGTGTTCAAACCGGTGATCATCCACAACCTGTTGCAGTCGATCGAACTGCTGGCCGATGGCTGCCGCAACTTCCAGCTGCACTGCGTGGCGGGCATCGAGCCCGATGCCGAGCAGATGGCCGCGCACCTGGAGCGTGGCTTGATGCTGGTAACGGCATTGAACCCGCATATTGGCTACGACAAGGCGGCGGAAATTGCCAAGAAGGCTTATAGCGAGGGCAAGACCCTGCGCGAGGCTGCACTGGAGCTGAAGTACCTGACCAATGAGCAGTTCGACCAATGGGTACGGCCGGAGAACATGCTGGCACCGGGTGGCAAGGGCTGAGTCATCTATAGTCTGTGCTGGCCCCTTCGCGGGTAAACCCGCTCCCACAGGGGTAGCACAACATTCAGCCCCGTGGTGAACCTGTGGGAGCGGGCTTGTCCCGCGAAGGGGACCGCACGGTGCATGGCACCGGCTTCGCCGGTGTTCGCGGGGCAAGCCCGCTCCCACAAAACGCTCAGTGAAACTGGGCCAATCGCGCCTTGCGGGCACGCCAACTGGCCACCAGCGATGGCCCCAGCGCCACCAGCGCCGAGCCGCACACCACGGTCACCGCCCCTACATAGCCCAGGGCATTGATGTCTTCGGCCTGCACGTACTCCGGCCACACCCGTGCCGCCACCGCCACCGCAACGAACGTCACCAGCGGGGTCAGCGCCAGGGTGGCACTGACCCGCGACGCCTCCCAGTGCGCCAGCGCCTCGGCGAACGCGCCATAGGCCACCAGCGTATTCAGGCAACAAGCCAGCAACAGCCAGCCCTGCACCGGGGTCAGCTGCAACGCCTCCAGTGGGTGTACCCAAGGCGTGAGCAGCGCAGCGCAACTGAGGTAAATCACCATCATCACCTGCTGTGAATGCCACACGGTCAACAGTTGCTTCTGGCTGAGGGCATAGAACACCCAGATGCTGGTGGCCAGCAGAATGGTCAGCACGCCGGTGGTGTAGGTACCCAGTGAGGTCAGCAGCTCTTCGAGGCGCTGGTTGAAGAACAGCCCAAAACCCGCCAGCAGAATCAGCAGGCCCACCCCCTGCCCCAGGCTGAAGCGCTCACGGAACACAAACACGCTGGCCACCAGCAACAGCACCGGGCCGACCTGCACCACCAGTTGCGCGGTACCGGGGCTGAGCAGGTTGAGGCCGATCAGGTACAGCACGTAGTTGCCCATCAGGCCAAGCACAGCCACCACTACCAGGCCTTTGCCCCTGGGGGCCAGGCGCGTGAACGAGGGCAAGCGCTGTTGGGCTGCCAGCCAGGCAAACAGCAGACCACCTGAAACCAGCAGGCGGTACCAGGTGACGGTGATCGGGTCGACCACCTGCAGTACCTGCTTGAGCTTGATCGGCAAGATGCCCCAGAGCAGCGCGGTCAGAAGTGCCAGGAACAGGCCATAGCTCCAGCGGCCGGAAGTGGTGTGCATAGTGTCCTCGGTCAAGCCCGTGGTGGGGGTGATTGAATTCTACGGGCTTGGAGGGCAGTGACGGGGGTGGGTGCCGAGAAAAGAATTCATCAGGTCATTCTTTTGGGGCATGGCTGGGGCTTGCGAGCTTTTGCGCCCGTGACATCAAGCGCCGCCCGCGCGGCGCTCGATGTCACGGGCGCAAAAAAATCCCAAGACCAGCACCCGGCCTATTTCTTGTGCTTGGCAAACGCTGCCTCCAGCGCCTCATTGATAGTGCGCAGCACCTTCACTCGCGCCCAGCGCTTGTCGTTGGCCTCCACCAGCGTCCAGGGCGCAATTTCGCTGCTGGTCCGGTCGACCATATCGCCCACCGCCTGGGTGTAGTCGTCCCACTTGTCGCGGTTGCGCCAATCGTCCTCGGTGATCTTGTAGCGCTTGAACGGGATTTGCTCACGCTCCTGAAAGCGCTCCAGCTGGGTCTGCTGGTCGATCGCCAGCCAGAACTTCACCACCACCACGCCGGCATTCACCAACTGTTCTTCAAAGTCGTTGATCTCACTGTAGGCGCGCATCCAGTCCGCCGGGCTGCAAAAGCCCTCCACCCGTTCCACCAGCACCCGGCCATACCAGGAGCGATCGAAGATGGTGAACTTGCCGCGTGCCGGAATATGCCGCCAGAACCGCCACAGGTAGGGCTGCGCGCGCTCTTCCTCGGTGGGCGCGGCAATCGGCACGATGCGGTACTGCCGCGGGTCCAGCGCCGCCGCCACGCGGCGGATGGCACTGCCCTTGCCGGCAGCATCGTTGCCTTCGAACACCGCCACCAGGGCGTGCCGGCGCATGCGCTTGTCGCGCAGCAGGCCGGCCAGGCGGGCCTGTTCGGTGACCAACTGCTCCTGATAGTCAGCCTTGTCCAGGCGCAACGTCATGTCCAGGGCGCCGAGCAGGCTGCGCTGGTCGATACTGCGGCCCAGCGGTGCCACGTTGCCCTGGTGCTTGCCCTTGGGGTTGTTGGCCAGCGCGGCTTGCAGGCTGTCCAGCAAGATACGCCCCACCGCCAGGCTGCGGTAGTTCGGGTCTACGCCTTCAACGATATGCCACGGCGCATAATCGCGGCTGGTGCGGCGCAGTACGCGCTCGCCAAAGCGCACGAAGCGGTCGTAGGTTTGCGACTGCTGCCAGTCCAGCGGGCTGATCTTCCAGCTGTGCAGCGGGTCGTCCTTGAGCGACTTCAACCGGGCCTTCATCTGCTTCTTGGACAGGTGGAACCAGAACTTGATGATCAGTGCACCTTCATCGCACAGCATCTGCTCCAGGCGCTCGGCGCCCATGATGGCCTGATCAAGCACGGCATCCTTGAACACCCCGTGCACCCGCCCCTGCAGCATCTGGCTGTACCAGTTGCCAAAGAACACGCCCATCCGCCCCTTGGGCGGCAAAGCCCGCCAGTAGCGCCAGGCGGGCGGGCGGGCCAGCTCTTCGTCGGTCTGCTGGTCGAAGGTGAGCACGTCGATCATGCGCGGGTCCATCCACTCGTTGAGCAGTTTTACCGTCTCACCCTTGCCGGCGCCTTCGATGCCGTTGATCAGCACGATCACCGGGAAGCGCGCCTGCTGCTTGAGTTCGTACTGGGCTTCGAGCAGGGCCTCGCGCAAAGCGGGTACCTCGGCGTCGTAAGCCTCCTTGTCGATGCTGTGGCCGATTTCGGCGGATTCGAACATGCACTGGCTCCTTCAATGGATAAGCAAGACTAGCGGATTTCATTTCTGCCTGTACTGACCTCTTCGCGAGTGAACGCGCTCCCACAGGTAGCGGGTATGGCATAAAATCCCGCCATCCGCTGCAACCGAGCCAACCATGTCCACCCTCCTCCAGCACGCACAAATCGACTGGGACGACCAGGGCCGCCCCCACTCGCGGCAATATGACGACGTCTATTTCGCGGTCAACGAAGGCATCGAAGAAACCAAGCATGTGTTCCTGGGCCAGACCCGCCTGGCCGAGCGCTTTGCCAACCTGGCGCCGCATGCCTGCAAGGTGATCGGCGAAACCGGTTTTGGCACCGGCATGAATTTTGTCTGCGCCTGGCAGCTGTTTGACCAGCACGCGCACCGCGACGCCCGCCTGCACTTCGTCAGTGTCGAGAAATACCCTCTCGGGCACGAAGACATGGCCCGGGCAGTGCGCCTTTGGCCGGAGCTTGCCGCCTACACAGAGCCATTGCTGGCGCAATATGTGGCAGTGCACCCGGGCTTTCAGCAGTTCACCTTCGCCGATGGCCGGGTCACCCTGACCTTGCTGATCGGCGACGTACTTGAGCAACTGCCGCAACTCGATGCGCAGGTCGATGTGTGGTTCCTCGATGGCTTCGCTCCTGCCAAAAACCCCGAGATGTGGACCCCGGAACTGTTCGCGCAACTGGCGCGGTTGTCGCAGCCGGGCACTGTGCTGGGCACCTTCACCACCACCGGCTGGGTCCGCCGCAGCCTGGTCGACGCCGGTTTCGCCATGAAGAAGGTGCCGGGCATCGGCAAGAAGTGGGAAGTGATGAGCGGCGCCTACGTCGGCCCCCAGCCCAGCCCAGGGGCACCTTGGTACGCGCGTCCCGCCGTTACGCAGGGACCGCGCGAGGCGCTGGTGATCGGTGCCGGGCTCGCCGGCAGCACAACGGCCGCCAGCCTGGCCCGACGCGGCTGGCAGGTGACCGTGGTGGAGCGCCACGGTGCCCCGGCACAGGAAGCTTCAGGCAACCCGCAAGGGGTGCTGTACCTCAAGCTGTCTGCCCATGGCACTGCGCTGTCGCAGGTGATCCTGTCCGGTTTCGGCTACACCCGGCGCCAGCTTGAACGCCTGCAGCGTGGCCGCGACTGGGAGGCTTGCGGGGTGCTGCAACTGGCCTTCGACAGCAAGGAAGCTGAGCGCCAGGGCAAGCTGGCCGCCGCCTTCGACCACAACCTGCTGCACGCACTGCCGCGCACGGAGGCCGAAGCCGTCGCCGGGGTGGCGTTACCGGCCGGGGGGTTGTTCTACCCCGAAGGCGGCTGGGTGCACCCACCTGCGTTGTGCCAGGAGCAACTGCAGCACCCAGGGATTCGACTGGTCACCCATCAGGAAGTGCTCGAGCTGCGCAAGGTCGACCAGCAGTGGCAGGCTTGGGCGGGTGACCGCCTGATCGCCAGCGCGCCCGTGGTGATTCTGGCCAGTGCCGCCGAGGTAAAGCGCTTCGAGCCTTGCGCGCAGCTGCCGCTCAAGCGCATCCGGGGGCAGATCACCCGCTTGCCGGCCACCGCCAGCAGCCGGGCACTGCGCACCGTGGTGTGCGCGGAGGGCTACGTGGCGCCGCCACGCGAGGATGAACATACCCTGGGCGCGAGCTTTGACTTCCACAGCGAAGACTTGGCGCCGACGGTGGCCGAGCACCAGGGCAACCTGGCGTTGCTGAACGAGATTTCCCTCGACCTGGCGCAGCGCCTGGGCACAGTTGGGTTGGCCCCTGAGCAGTTGCAGGGGCGCGCGGCGTTCCGTTGTACCAGCCCGGACTACCTGCCGATCGTGGGGCCGGTAGCGGATGGACAGGCATTTGCCGAAACCTATGCGGTGCTGAGCCGGGATGCGCGGCAGGTGCCGGATGTGACCTGCCCTTGGCTGGATGGGTTGTATGTGAACAGCGGGCATGGGTCGCGCGGGTTGATCACGGCGCCACTGAGTGGCGAGCTGGTGGCGGCCTGGGTATGTGGGGAGCCGCTGCCGTTGCCCCGGGCAGTGGCAGAGGCGTGTCATCCGAACCGGTTTGCCTTGCGTAAGCTGATTCGGGGGAAGTAATCGGCCGGGGGCCGCCGGCGATTGGGCCGCACAGCGGCCCCATATAACAAATCGTTCTAAAACTCTCAAAAAGCACGCCGGTCAGTTCCTTAAGGTGCCCTAACCCTGGGCGCCCCCTCCCCAACGGAAAAACCGGTAAGGACTTATGTGCGGATTAGCAGGAGAGTTGCGTTTCACCCCCCTCGACCAAGCCCCTCGCCCAGCCGACCTGGCTGCGGTAGAGCGCATCACCCATCACCTGGCGCCTCGCGGCCCGGATGCGTGGGGCTTCCATAGCCAAGGCCCGATCGCCCTCGGCCACCGACGCCTGAAAATCATGGACTTGTCCGACGGCTCGGCGCAACCGATGGTCGACAACACCTTGGGCCTGTCACTGGCCTTCAACGGTGCCATCTACAACTTCCCCGAACTGCGCCAGGAGCTGCAGGACCTGGGCTACAGCTTCTGGTCCGACGGCGACACCGAAGTACTGCTCAAGGGCTATCACGCCTGGGGCGCAGCCTTGCTGCCCAAGCTCAACGGCATGTTCGCCCTGGCCATCTGGGAGCGCGACAACCAGCGCCTGTTCCTGGCCCGCGACCGCCTGGGCGTCAAGCCCCTGTACCTGTCGCGCAACGGCGAGCGCCTGCGTTTTGCCTCGACCTTGCCAGCGCTGCTAAAGGGTGGCGATATCGACCCGATGCTCGACCCGGTGGCGCTCAATCATTACCTGAACTTCCACGCCGTGGTACCCGCGCCGCGCACGCTGCTGGCCAACGTGCAGAAGCTTGAACCCGGCACCTGGATGCGCGTCGACCGCCATGGCGAAGTGGAACGCCAGACCTGGTGGCAGCTGAAATACGGTGCCAACCCGGATGAGCGTGAGCTTGATCTGGAAGGCTGGACCACCCGCGTGCTCGACGCCACCCGCGACGCCGTGGCCATTCGCCAACGTGCTGCAGTGGACGTCGGCGTGCTGCTGTCCGGCGGTGTCGACTCCAGCCTGCTGGTCGGGCTGCTGCGCGAAGTCGGCGTGGACGACCTGTCGACATTCTCCATCGGGTTCGAAGATGCCGGTGGCGAACGTGGCGATGAGTTCCAGTATTCCGACCTGATCGCCAAACACTACGGTACCCGCCACCACCAGTTGCGCATTGCCGAACACGAGATCATCGACCAGTTGCCGGCTGCATTCCGCGCCATGAGCGAGCCGATGGTCAGCCACGACTGCATCGCCTTCTACCTGCTGTCGCGGGAAGTGGCCAAGCACTGCAAGGGCGTGCAAAGCGGCCAGGGCGCCGACGAGCTGTTTGCCGGTTATCACTGGTACCCGCAGGTGGACGGCGCCGATGACGCCTTTGCGGCTTACCGCGACGCGTTCTTCGACCGCAGCCATGCCGAGTACCGCGACACCGTGCAGGCGCCCTGGCTGCTGGACACCGACGCCGCCGGCGACTTTGTGCGCGAGCACTTCGCCCGCCCCGGTGCCCGCGACGCAGTGGACAAGGCCCTGCGGCTGGACAGCACGGTGATGCTGGTGGACGACCCGGTCAAGCGTGTGGACAACATGACCATGGCCTGGGGCCTGGAGGCGCGCACACCGTTCCTCGACTACCGCCTGGTGGAACTGTCGGCACGTATCCCGGCGCGCTTCAAGCTGCCCGATGGCGGCAAGCAGGTGCTCAAGCAGGCAGCACGACGGGTAATTCCCCATGAGGTGATTGACCGCAAGAAGGGCTACTTCCCGGTACCGGGCCTGAAGCACCTGGAAGGCGCCACCCTGGGCTGGGTGCGTGAGCTGCTGACCGACCCCAGCCAGGACCGTGGGCTGTTCAACCCGGCCATGCTCGACCGCCTGCTGAGCAACCCACACGGCCAGCTCACCCCACTGCGCGGCTCCAAGCTGTGGCAGCTGGCAGCGCTGAACCTGTGGTTGAGCGAACAAGGAATCTAACCCATGAAAGCCCATGAAATCGCTTACGGCCAGCGTCTGTTGCGCGGCCAGGCGCCGTCCTACGAGCGCCTGCAGGCGCGCCTGGCCGGCGATGGCAGCCAGCCCCATGACCAGCCTCGCGCGGTGCACTGTGGCTGGGGTCGATTGCTGATCGGCCATACCTACCCCGACCCGGTCAGCCTGGCCGAAGAGCTGCTGGACGAACGCCCTGGCGAGCGCGACATCGCCCTGTACGTGGCCGCGCCGCAGCAGTTGCTGGCCCAGGCCCCTCAGCAGCTGTTCCTTGACCCGTCCGACACCCTGCGCCTGTGGTTTACCGACTACCGGCCGGCGCAGCGGGTGTTCCGCGGCTTTCGCGTGCGCCGGGCGCAAAACCCGGCCGACTGGCAGGCCATCAACACCCTGTATCAGGCACGCAGCATGCTGCCGGTAGACCCAGACCTGCTTACCCCCAGGCACCTGGGCGGCCCGGTGTACTGGCTGGCCGAGGACGAAGACAGTGGCGCAGTGATTGGCAGCGTCATGGGCCTGAACCATGCCAAGGCGTTCGACGACCCGGAACACGGCAGCAGCCTGTGGTGCCTGGCTGTAGACCCGCACTGCACCCGCCCCGGCGTAGGCGAGGTGCTGGTGCGCCACCTGATCGAGCACTTCATGAGCCGTGGCCTGGCCTACCTCGACCTGTCGGTCTTGCACGACAACCGCCACGCCAAGCGCCTGTACCAGAAGCTGGGTTTTCGCAACCTGCCCACCTTTGCGGTCAAACGCAAGAACGGCATCAACCAGCAGCTGTTCCTGGGCCCGGGCCCTGAGGCCGAGCTGAACCCCTACGCCCGCATCATCGTCGATGAGGCCCTGCGCCGGGGCATCGACGTGCAGGTGGATGACGCCGCTGGCGGCCTGTTCACCCTGAGCCTTGGCGGGCGCCGCATTCGCTGCCGTGAATCGCTCAGCGACCTGACCAGTGCCGTGACCATGACCCTGTGCCAGGACAAACGCCTGACCCAGCATGCCCTGCACAACGCCGGGCTACAGGTGCCAGCGCAGCAGCTGGCCGGCAATGCAGACGACAACCTGGCGTTTCTCGACGAGCATGGCGCGGTGGTGGTCAAACCGGTCGATGGCGAGCAAGGCCAAGGCGTGGCGGTGAACCTGACCTGCATTGACGAGATCACCCGCGCCGTTGAGCACGCCCGCCAGTTCGACAGCCGCGTACTGCTGGAGAGCTTCCATGCCGGGTTCGACCTGCGCATCGTGGTAATCGGCTACGAGGTGGTGGCCGCGGCCGTTCGCCACCCTGCCCAGGTGCTGGGTGACGGCAAGCACAGCATCCGCCAGCTGATCGAGGCCCAGAGCCGTCGCCGCCAGGCCGCCACCGGTGGCGAAAGCCGCATTCCGCTGGACGGCGAAACCGAGCGCACAGTGCGTGCAGCGGGCTTTGCCTATGACGATGTATTGCCAGCCGGGCAGCGCCTGGCGGTACGGCGCACCGCCAACCTGCACACCGGCGGCACCCTGGAAGATGTGACCGAACGCCTGCACCCGGTGCTGGCCGACGCTGCCGTGCGCGCTGCACGGGCGCTGGAGATTCCGGTGGTTGGGCTGGACTTCATGGTGCGTGATGCCGGGCAGCCTGAATACGTGATCATCGAGGCCAACGAACGTGCCGGGTTGGCCAACCATGAACCGCAGCCAACCGCCGAGCGCTTTATCGACCTG
>NZ_JBNRIK010000018.1:35502-46246 GCF_053557975.1 Pseudomonas sp. XP2 | reverse complement strand
GGGCTTGCCCCGCGAAGAGGCCGATGAAGGAGTACATATGTCTGAGCACTACCCCGAGCCCGATCTCGACTACCTCAAACGAGTGCTGCTGGAGATGCTCGCCATCCCCAGCCCCACCGGTTTCACCGACACCATCGTGCGCTACGTGGCCGAACGCCTGGACGAACTGGGTATACCCTTCGAGTTGACCCGTCGCGGCACCATACGCGCCACCCTCAAGGGGCGGCAGTCATCCCCCGACCGGGCCGTATCGGCCCATCTGGATACCATCGGCGCCAGCGTGCGCCAACTGCAGGACAACGGGCGCCTGGCCCTGGCGCCGGTCGGCTGCTGGTCCAGCCGCTTCGCCGAAGGCAGCCGGGTCAGCGTGTTCACCGACACGGGGGTCGTGCGCGGCAGCGTGCTGCCGTTGATGGCCAGCGGGCATGCCTTCAACACCGCCATCGACCAGATGCCGGTCAGCTGGGACCACGTGGAGCTGCGCCTGGACGCCTACTGCGCCACCCGGGCCGACTGCGAGGCGCTGGGCGTGAGCATTGGTGACTTCGTCGCCTTCGACCCGCTGCCCGAGTTCACCGAAAGCGGCCACATAAGCGCCCGCCACCTGGATGACAAGGCCGGCGTAGCAGCGTTGCTGGCGGCGCTGAAGGCGGTGGTGGAAAGCGGCCAACAACCGTTGATCGATTGCCACCCGCTGTTCACCATTACCGAAGAGACCGGCTCGGGTGCCGCGGGTGCCCTGCCCTGGGATGTCAGCGAATTCGTTGGTATCGACATCGCCCCGGTGGCGCCTGGGCAGGCCTCCAGCGAGCATGCGGTCAGCGTGGCCATGCAAGACTCTTCGGGGCCCTATGACTACCACCTGTCCCGGCATTTGCTGAAACTGGCCGGCGACCACGACCTGCCGGTACGGCGCGACCTGTTCCGCTATTACTTCAGCGATGCCCATTCGGCGGTAACGGCGGGGCATGACATTCGTACCGCGCTGGTGGCGTTTGGTTGCGATGCCACCCATGGCTACGAACGCACGCACATCGACAGCCTTGCGGCGTTGAGCCGGCTGCTGTCGGCGTACCTGTTGAGCCCGCCCGTGTTTGCCAGCGACTCGCAGCCGGCCAATGCCTCGCTTGAAAGGTTCAGCCACCAGCTGGAGCACGATGCGCAGATGGAGAGCGACACGCGGGTGCCGGCGGTGGACAGCCTGGTTGGCAATAAAGGCTGATGGCCTGGGGGCTGCTTTGCAGCCCCAAATGCCCGAACGTTTCGCGTAGCATTGCCCACACTTACTTCAGAACCTGCCCACCATGCTGATCCCCTACGAGCAACTGCAAGCCGAAACCTTGACCCGCCTGATTGAGGACTTCGTCACCCGCGATGGCACCGACAATGGCGACGACACCCCGCTGGAAACCCGTGTGCTTCGGGTACGCCAGGCGTTGGCCAAAGGCCAGGCGTTCATCCTGTTCGACCCGGAAAGCCAGCAGTGCCAATTGCTGGCCAAGCATGATGTGCCCCGCGAGCTGCTCGATTAGCACGCCAAGCCCGCGATGAGCTCAGCACTGGCAACCTCAAGCCCTGCGGGCTTTACGCTGACCTGCCTCCTTGATGCGCCTGTAGACCTCGGCACGATGCACTGACACCGCCTTCGGGGCGTCGATCCCGAAGCGCACCACCCCGTCACGCGTTTCTACCACCATGATCCGGATGTCATCGCCAATCACGATGACCTCCCCCACTTCGCGTCCTATTACCAGCATGTTCCGCTCCTCCAGCGAAAGGGAAAAACGGAGCGTGCATCGCGGGCATTCACCTACTCAATAGCTCCACAGCAAATCAGAAGCACCCTACATTCGCGGGTAATTTCCCCTACAGACCATTCACTTCGAATGCCCTCTGGCGCGCATTTTTACCGCCATTTCCGCCATTTCTTCATACAGCCGCTCAGGCGCCTGCCGCTTCAACGCCCAAGCTTCGCGCCCGGCTTCGTGGGGCAGGATCAGGAACTCGCCAGCGGCCACCTGCTGATGCATGTAGTCAGCTATGTCCGACGCACTGATCGGCGAGCCTTCCAGCAGCTTGCCCACTTGCGCTTTCATTGCCGGGTTGGGCCCGCGGAACGAGTCCAGCAGGTTGGTCTGAAAGAACGACGGGCACACCACGTGCACCGCCACCTCCAGTTGGCGCAACTCCACCAGCAGGCTCTCTGACAAAGCCAGTACACCGGCCTTGGCCACGTTGTAGTTGCTCATGCCCGGGCCCTGCATCAACGCGGCCATCGAGGCGATATTGATGATGCGCCCCTTGCTGCGCTCCAGCAGCGGCAGGAAGGCCTTGCAGCCTTTGACCACCCCCATCAGGTTGACCGCAATCTGCCAGTCCCAGTCTTCCAGCGACAGTTCAGCGAAGAAGCCGCCGGAAGCGACACCTGCGTTGTTGACGATCACATCGATGCCGCCGAGCTGCTCGGTGCAGGCCTGGGCCATGGCCGTCAGCTGGCTGTAATCGCGGACGTCGCAGCGCTGGAAGAAGCCGTCGCCGCCGGCAGCGCGGACCAGCTCCAGGGTTTCGCGCAGGCCGGCTTCGTTGACATCGGCCAGCGCCACGCGCCAGCCCTCACGCGCCCAGCGCAGGGCGATCTCGCGACCGAGGCCGGACCCGGCGCCAGTGATCATGATGCGGTTTTGCATGGTGGCTGGCCTTGTTCTGGTGAGGGTGCAACGAGTCTAAACAAGGCCGAGTGGGCAGGCAGGGTTCATCAGGCTAGTGAATGGGCGGGCATGACTGTGTGGTCAGTACCGGCCCGGCGCGGCGAAGAATCCCATACCGGCAATACTCAAATGGAATCTTTGCCAAGCGGCAACAGTCCGACTTTACAAGAGGCCAGCAATCCGAGGCCCTTTACCCTCAACTACGCAAGGACTCCGTCATGACCACGATTCTCATCATCATCCTGATCCTGTTGCTGATTGGTGGCTTACCGGTCTTCCCGCACTCGCGCAGCTGGGGCTATGGCCCGTCTGGCATCGTTGGCGCCGTGCTGGTGATTCTGCTGGTGCTGTTGTTATTGGGCATGATATGAGCCTGTCCGCCTGAGCCGGGGGAGCTACTGGGCCTTTGTTATCAGCAGCCCCCCTGAAATGCAGAACGCCCCGGCAAGCGGGGCGTTCTGCATTTCAGGGGGGCTGCTACAGCATCAGTGGGAAACCGCCCCGCTGGCACCCAGGCCAGTCTGCGAACGCACGAACTGCGGGTAGAACAGCGCACGCTCGTCGTCAGCCGCCTTGGACTTGTCGGTGACCGAGAAGAACCAGATGCTGACGAAGGCAATGGCCATCGAGAACAGCGCCGGGTACTCGTACGGGTAGATCGGTTTTTCGTGGCCGAGGATCTGCACCCAGATGGTCGGGCCGAGGATCATCAGCGTCACCGCACTCACCAGGCCCAGCCAGCCGCCGATCATGGCGCCGCGGGTGGTCAGCTTCTTCCAGTACATCGAAAGCAGCAGTACCGGGAAGTTGCAGCTGGCGGCAATGGAGAACGCCAGGCCAACCATGAAGGCGATGTTCTGTTTCTCGAACAGGATGCCCAAGCCGATCGCCAGCACGCCCAGGGCGATGGTGGTGATCTTCGACACGCGGATTTCGTCCTTGTCGTTGGCCTTGCCCTTGCGCCATACGCTGGCGTACAGGTCGTGGGACACCGCCGAGGCACCGGCCAGGGTCAGGCCGGCAACCACTGCCAGGATGGTGGCAAAGGCCACTGCCGAAATGAAGCCGAGGAAGATGCTGCCACCCACGGCATCGGCCAGGTGCACCGCGGCCATGTTGTTGCCGCCCAACAGGGCGCCGGCGGCGTCCTTGAAGTCCGGGTTAGTGCTGACCAGCAGGATCGCGCCAAAGCCGATGATGAAGGTGAGAATGTAGAAGTAACCGATGAAGCCGGTAGCGTAAAGCACGCTCTTGCGGGCTTCCTTGGCATCACTGACGGTAAAGAAGCGCATCAGGATGTGCGGCAGGCCGGCGGTACCGAACATCAGCGCCAGGCCCAGCGAGAAGGCCGAGATCGGGTCCTTGACCAGGCCACCCGGGCTCATGATCGCCTCACCCTTGCTGTGCACCTTGATCGCTTCCGAGAAGAGGGTGTTGAAGTCGAAGCCTACGTGCTTCATCACCATCAGCGCCATGAAGCTGGCACCGGACAGCAGCAGCACGGCCTTGATGATTTGTACCCAGGTGGTGGCCAGCATGCCGCCGAACAGTACATACAGGCACATCAGGATCCCCACCAGGATCACCGCGACGTGGTAGTCCAGGCCGAACAACAGTTCGATCAGCTTGCCGGCACCGACCATCTGCGCGATCAGGTAGAACGCCACCACCACCAGCGAACCGGAGGCCGACAGGGTACGGATTTCCTTCTGCCCAAGGCGGTACGAGGCCACGTCGGCAAAGGTGTACTTGCCGAGGTTACGCAGGCGCTCGGCAATCAGGAAGAGAATGATGGGCCAGCCGACCAAAAAGCCGATCGAGTAGATCAGGCCATCGTAGCCAGAGGTGAACACCAGGGCGGAAATACCCAGGAAGGAGGCAGCCGACATGTAGTCGCCGGCAATCGCCAGGCCGTTCTGGAAGCCGGTGATCTTGCCACCGGCAGCATAGTAGTCCGCCGCCGACTTGTTGCGTTTGGAGGCCCAGTAGGTAATACCGAGGGTGAAGGCGACGAAGGCCACGAACATGGCAATCGCGGCAACGTTCAGCGGCTGTTTCTGCACCTCGCCGGTCAGGGCATCGGCTGCCCACACGGCGGGTGCAAAGGCTCCGCAGGCCAGGACGGCCAGGGCTTTGGCGTGACGAATCATTGTTGCGCCTCCTTGAGGATGGCCTTGTTCAGCTCATCGAATTCGCCGTTGGCGCGGCGTACGTAGATGGCGGTCAGGACAAATGCCGAAACGATCAGGCCGACGCCCAGGGGAATGCCCCAGGTAATCGACGACTCAGGGCTGAGCTTGGCGCCCAGCAGATGAGGACCGTAGGCGATCAGGAGGATGAAACCGCAGTACAGGCCAAGCATGATCGCCGAGAGAACCCAGGCGAACCGTTCGCGTTTGGTGACCAGCTCCTTGAAACGGGGGCTGTTTTGTATCGAGAGGTAAATGCTGTCGTTCATTGTTTTTGTCCTAGCAGCACAGGTAGGGGTGAAACCCACGCCCTTACTTTATGCGGCTGTTGGACGGCAACCAGACGACCTTAGTCTTAGATGCAACGGTGTTTTACCGGTTGCGTAACAAAGAAAAGATGGGGGCAGGGCTGGAATGGGACCGGCTTCGGTTTAGCGGTCGGGCATAAAAGGAGCGCCGCCCGCGCGGCGCTCGATCTAACTGGCGCTAAAAAAACAACGGCAAACGCTACTTACCCGTCCACTCCTTCACGCGATCAGGGTGCTTGGCCACCCAATCCTTGGCCGCCGCTTCAGGCTTGGCCCCTTCCTGAATCGCCAGCATCACCTCGCCAATCTCGTCCTTGGACTTCCAACTGAACTTCTTCAGGAACTCCGCCACTTCTGGTGCCTTGGTAGCCAGTTCCTTGCTGCCGATGCTGTTCACGGTTTCTGCCGCGCCATACACGCCTTTCGGGTCTTCGAGGAACTTGAGTTTCCACTTGGCGAACATCCAGTGCGGGACCCAGCCGGTCACTGCAATCGACTGCTGCTTGGCATAGGCACGGCCCAGTTCCGCAGTCATCGCCGCGCCCGAGCTGGCCTGCAGCTTGTAACCCGTCAGGTCGTAGTCCTTGATCGCCTGGTCGGTCTTGAGCATCACGCCGGAGCCCGCGTCGATGCCAACAATCTTCTGCTTGAAGCTACTATCGGTCTTGAGGTCAGCGATGCTCGCCGCCTTGACGTACTCGGGGACGATCAGGCCGATCTTGGCGTCCTTGAAGTTGGCGCCATAGTCGACCACGTTGTCCTTGTTCTTGGCCCAGTACTCACCATGCGTCACCGGCAACCAGGCGGACAACATGGCATCGAGCTTGCCGGTTGCCACACCCTGCCACATGATCCCTGTGGCCACAGCCTGCAACTTCACGTCGTAGCCGAGTTTTTGCTTGATCACTTCGGCGGCCACGTTGGTGGTCGCCACGCTGTCGGCCCAACCATCCACGTAACCAATGCTTACTTCTTTAGCCATTGCCTGTGCAGCGCCCATGGCCATTACCAGGGCGGTGCCCACACCCAGGAACCGTCGCATTTTTTTCAAAGTCGCCATCAAAGCATCCCCTCGTCAGGTCTTGGAGATTGCATCATCTGCCTGCAATACAGGTCGACCTGATCCAGCAGCGACCTGCACCCGCCCCATATGCGACAGCACTGTGCCATTAGCGTCATTGGCCTACACCCGCCTGCGCGATCCTTGCATGCCAAAGCTTTGGCGCCGGGCTACTATCTACCCTTTTGCGCCTGACGATGGACCGCCCGATGCCCAGTTCTGCCCGCCTGTTGCTGCCGCTTTACCTGCTTGCCTGCCTGCTGGCCCTGGCCGGGCTCGCCGGGCTCTGGTACGGGCTTGGCAAGCCGGCGCACCTGCCCGATGCGGCCAGCCCGACGCACAAGTTGCAATGCGCGTCGTACACGCCGTTCGACAAGGACCAGTCGCCGTATGACCAGCCGTTTCGCCTGCGCCCGGCACGGATGGACGCCGACCTTGCCTTGCTGGCTGAGCGTTTCCAGTGCATCCGCACCTATTCCATGACCGGCCTTGAGGCCATCCCGGCGCTGGCCCGCAAGCATGGGCTGAAAGTGATGCTGGGCGCCTGGGTGAACGCTCACCCGGCCGACACCGACCGGGAAATCGACTTGCTGATCGCCACCGCCAACGCCAACCCCGATGTGGTCAGCGCGGTAATCGTGGGCAACGAGACATTGCTGCGCAAAGAAGTTACCGGCGCGCACCTGGCCAAGCTGATCGCCCGGGTGAAAAGCCAGGTCAAGGTGCCCGTGACCTACGCGGATGTGTGGGAGTTCTGGCTGCAGCACCCGCAGGTGGCGCCAGCGGTGGATTTTTTGACCATACACCTGCTGCCCTACTGGGAAGACGACCCGCGCGGCATTGACGATGCACTGGCCCACGTCGCCGATGTGCGGCGGGTATTCGGCACGCGCTTTGCGCCCAAGGACATCCTGATTGGCGAAACCGGCTGGCCCAGCGAAGGCCGCCAGCGCGAGACCGCCGTACCCAGCCGCGTCAACGAGGCGCGCTTCATCCGCGGTTTTGTAACCTTGGCCGAAAGCAACGGCTGGCACTACAACCTGATCGAAGCGTTCGACCAGCCATGGAAGCGTGCCAATGAAGGGGCGGTAGGCGGTTACTGGGGGCTTTACGATGCCGACCGGCAGGACAAGGGCATACTGGAGGGGCCGGTCAGCAACCTGCAGGACTGGCCGCAGTGGTTGCTGGCCAGTGCACTGTTGATGGCGGGCATGTTGTTGCTTGCCGGGCGCCCCGCCAGCCCGCAGGCTGCCTTGTTGCTGCCATTGCTGGCGGCGTTTGGCGCGGGTTGCCTGGGGCTGTGGGGCGAGCTGATGCGCACCCATGCACGCTTTGCCGGGGAGTGGCTGTGGGCCGTTGCACTGGCCGGGCTGAACCTACTGGTGCTGGCCCATGCGCTGCTGGCGTTGGCGCAGCGTGCCGGTTGGCGCATGCGCTTGTTCGCCTGGCTGCAGGCGCAGGCCGGCTGGCTGTTGCTGGCGGCGGGCTTTGCCGCGGCGGTGAGCATGCTGGCAATGGTGTTCGACCCGCGCTACCGCAGCTTCCCCAGCGCCGCGCTGGCGTTGCCGGCGCTGGTGTATGTGCTGTGGCCGGTGCCCGCGCGGCGGGCGGAGGTGGCGTTGCTCGCGTTCATTGTCGGGGCCGGGGTGGCGCCGCAGTTGTTCGTGGAAGGGCTGGAAAACCAGCAGGCCTGGGGTTGGGCGGTAGTGAGTGTGCTGATGACAGCCGCATTGTGGCGCAGCTTGCGGGTGCGCCAGGCTTGATGCCCGGGGGCCGCTTCGCGCCCCTGTCAGCCTTGCTGCGGTCTCCTGACCAGGCGCAACCCCGCCAACACCAGCGCAAACACGGCAATGCTGGCGGTATACAGCACCAGCGCCGGCACCGCGAATACCAATGCCAACACCGCCAGCCACCAGCCGGCCCGCGCAGGCACGAACTGCGACAGCAGCGCCAGGCCCAGCCCGCCCCAGGCCAGCACCTGGTGGTGAATGCCTAGCCCCAGCAGCGAGCGCACCTCGCACTGCCAGTACGCCGCAGGCAATGTGCACAGCCCTACCCACTGGCCATCCTCCATCAGCCCATAACGCACGCCATAACTGGCAGCGAGCCACAGCCCCAGAAACAGCAAGAGCAGCGCAGCCGGCACTGAACGAGACATCCTGTTCTCCAATAGCGGTAATCGAAAACATCCATGATCGCTTATGCCCGGTTGTAAGGCAAAATCACAACCCTGCAGCTATGTTGCAAATAACAAGCACACCAAAGGCCACCGCAACTGGCAACTTTGCCCGGTTGGCTGTGGTCCTAGCCTGCACACTGCTCGACCTTGCGTTCTTTTGGGGGATTACATGCATCGATCTTTGCGCCTCGCTGCCCTGCTGGGTAGCCTGCTCATGGCGGTGGCCGCTTCAGCGCGGGATATCGACGCTGCCAGCTACGGCTACCCCTTGACCAACCCGTTCGAGGCGACCATCGCCACCACGCCGCCGGATCAGCGGCCTACCCTGCCCAGCGACGAGGACATTACCCAGTCGGACTACAGCCTCAACCTGCGCCCCGAGCGTGAATTCACGTTGCCCGACAATTTCTGGGCCGTGAAAAAGCTCAAATACCGCCTGGCCCGCCAAGACCGCGAAGCGCCGCTTATCTTCATTATTGCCGGCACCGGCGCACCGTACACCAGCAGCATCAACGAATACCTGAAAAAGCTGTTCTACCAGGCCGGCTTCCACGTGGTGCAACTGTCGTCGCCCACCAGCTACGACTTCATGAGCGCCGCGTCGCGCTTTGCCACCCCCGGCGTCAGCCGGGAAGACGCCGAGGACATGTACCGGGTAATGCAGGCCGTGCGCGCCCAGCATCCACGCCTGCCGGTCAGCGATTTCTACCTCACCGGCTACAGCCTGGGTGCGCTCGACGCCGCGTTCGTCAGCCACCTGGACGAAACCCGCCGCAGTTTCAACTTCAAGCGCGTGCTGCTGCTGAACCCGCCGGTCAACCTGTACACCTCGATCAACAACCTGGACAAACTGGTGCAGACCCAGGTCAAGGGCATCGATCGCAGTACCACCTTCTATGAGCTGATGCTGACCAAACTGACGCGCTACTTCCAGGACAAAGGCTACATCGACCTGAACGACGCCCTGCTTTATGACTTCCAGCAGTCGAAACAGCACCTGTCCAACGAACAGATGGCCATGCTGATCGGCACTTCGTTCCGGTTCTCTGCAGCGGACATTGCCTTCACTTCCGACCTGATCAACCGCCGCGGCCTGATCATTCCGCCGAAGTTCCCGATCACCGAAGGCAGCAGCCTCACGCCGTTCTTCAAGCGTGCCCTGCAATGCGACTTTGACTGCTACATGACCGAACAGGTAATCCCCATGTGGCGCGCCCGCACCGATGGCAACAGCATCTTGCAACTGGTCAACCAGACCAGCCTGTATGCCCTGGAAGACTACCTGCGTGACAGTGACAAGATCGCCGTGATGCACAACGCCGACGATGTCATTCTCGGCCCGGGCGACATCGGTTTCCTGCGCAAGGTGTTCGGTAACCGGCTGACCCTCTACCCCCATGGCGGCCATTGCGGCAACCTCAACTATCGCGTCAACAGTGACGCCATGCTGGAGTTCTTCCGTGGTTAACAAACTCCTCTTCGCCACTGCCTTGCTTGCCGCCGGCCACACCCTGGCCGCCGAGACCGCGCCCCGGGCCAGCGTGGTCGAGGCCGACCCGCAGGTGATCGGTACCGCTCCACTGGTGCCCGAAGCCGATGGTTTCATCGACCCGCTGCGCGAGCTGAAATTCAACCCGGGGCTGGACCAGCGCGAGTTCGAGCGTTCAACCCTGGAAGCACTGAACGTGTACGACCCGCTGGAGTCGATCAACCGGCGCGTGTATCACTTCAACTACCGGCTGGACCAGTGGGTGCTGCTGCCACTGGTGAATGGGTACCAATATGTCACGCCACGCTTCGTGCGCACGGGGGTGAGCAACTTCTTCAACAACCTCGGCGACGTGCCAAACCTGCTCAATAGCGTGTTGCAGCTCAAGCCCAAGCGCTCGGCCGAGATCACGGCACGGCTGATGTTCAACACCCTCATCGGCGTGGGTGGGCTATGGGACCCGGCGACCAGCATGGGCCTGCCGCGCCAGAGCGAGGACTTTGGCCAGACCTTGGGCTTCTATGGCGTACCGGAGGGGCCGTACCTGATGCTGCCGCTGCTGGGGCCATCGAACCTGCGCGATACCACCGGGCTGGTGGTGGACTATGCCGGCGAGCAGGCGATCAATTACCTGAACGTGGCCGAAGCCAGCACCGACCACCCGGAAATCTTCGCGCTGCGCGTGGTGGACAAGCGCTACACCACCAACTTCCGCTATGGCCAGCTGAACTCGCCTTTCGAATACGAAAAAGTGCGGTATGTGTACACCCAGGCGCGCAAGTTGCAGATAGCGGAGTAAACCTGCTGCGGC
>NZ_JBNRIK010000018.1:31072-35400 GCF_053557975.1 Pseudomonas sp. XP2 | reverse complement strand
CCCGGCGATGAGGCCGGTACAGGCAACATTAAATTCCGAGGAACTGACACAGCTCCCGCTTCTTGGCCAGGGCATCCTTGCGCCCCAGTTCGATCAGCTCACTGCAATAGCTGGCCTCGAACAGCAGATAGCTCAACACCCCCGCCCCGCTGGTGCGGGTCGCCCCTGGCCCACGCAGGAACAGGCGCAACGCCGCCGGGAGCTCACGCCGGTGCCGGGCGGCGATCTCATCCAACGGCTGGCTGGGGGCTACCACCAGCACCTCGACTGGGGCCAGCCCCAGGCGCCGGGCATCCAGATGCGCCGGCAGCAGCCGGCTCAGGTGGTTCAGCCGCTGCAGCAGCTCGATATCGTCTTCCAGGCTGTCGATGAACGTGCTGTTAAGCAAGTGCCCACCAATCTGCGCCAGGCTGGGCTGCTGCCCGCTGAACACGCGCTGAGTGGGCAAGGGCGGCGCTGGCCGCTGCGGGTTGCCGCTGACCCCGACCACCAGCACCCGGCTGGCGCCCAGGTGCAGGGCTGGGCTGATCGGCGCTGACTGGCGCACCGCGCCATCACCGTAGAATTCGTCGCCCAGCTGCACCGGGGCAAACAGCAGTGGAATGGCCGCGCTGGCCAGCAGGTGGTCGATGGTCAATGGCGTGGGCACACCGATGCGGCGGTGGCGCAGCCAGGCTTCGATGGTGCCGCGCCCTTGGTAGAAGGTGACCGCCTGGCCAGACTCGTAGCCAAAGGCGGTGACGGCCACCGCGTGCAACTGCTCGGCGGCCAGGGAATGGCCGATGCCATCCAGGTTCAGGTGTGCCTCCAGCAGGCTGCGCAAGGGGCTGCTGTCCAGCAGCGCTACTGGCGCCTGGCCGCCCAGCCCCAGCAGGCTGTGGCCGACAAAACGGCTGGCCTGACGGACTACGCCGGGCCAGTCGCTGCGGATGACCAGATGGCTGCGAAAGTTCTGCCAGAAGGCGGTTAGCCGCTGCACGGCGTCGTTGAAGTGGGTGGCGCCGCTGGCCAGGGTGACGGCATTGATGGCACCGGCAGAGGTGCCGACGATGACCGGGAACGGATTATGTGCGCCGGCGGGCAGCAGCTCGGCGATGCCGGCCAATACGCCGACCTGATAGGCGGCACGGGCGCCGCCGCCAGAAAGGATAAGACCGGTTACCGGGGGTGGGGCCATGGCTTCCTTCCTGGATTCACTTTGTCAGTACCAGCCTCTTCGCGGGGCAAGCCCGCTTCCACAGGTATCCCTGCTCCCTCAGGCCGTGTAGAAAACCCGTGGGAGCGGGCTTGGCCCGCGAGGGGCCGGCACTCACAGCACAAATTTCAGCGCTTTTTCTTGTCATACAGCCGCGGCGCACCCTCGGGCCGCGACTTGAACCGGCGGTGCGCCCACAGGTACTGCTCGGGGCACTCGCGCAACACACGCTCGACCCACTGGTTGATGCGCAGGCAGTCGGCCTCTTCGCTTTCGCCTGGGAAGTCCACCAACGGCGGGTGGATGACCAGACGATAGCCGCTGCCATCCTCCAGGCGCTTCTGGGTGAACGGAATCACCTGTGCCTTGCCCAATCGGGCGAACTTGGTGGTGGCGGTTACCGTCGCCGCCGGGATGCCGAACAGCGGCACGAAAATGCTCTGCTTGGCCCCGTAGTCCTGGTCTGGTGCGTACCAGATCGCCCGGCCCGAACGCAGCAGCTTGAGCATGCCGCGCACGTCCTCGCGCTCCACCGCCAGCGAATCGAGGTTATGCCGCTCGCGGCCGCTGCGCTGGATGAAGTCGAACAGCGCATTGCCGTGCTCACGATACATACCGTCGATGGTGTGCTGCTGGCCCAGCAGTGCGGCGCCGATTTCCAGGGTGGTAAAGTGCACGGCCATGAGGATAGCGCCTTGCCCCGCCTGCTGGGCGGCCTGCAGGTGCTCCAGCCCCTCGATATGGGCCAGGCGCGCCAGCCTGGCCTTGGGCCACCACCAGCTCATGGCCATTTCGAAGAAGGCGATACCGGTAGAAGCGAAGTTGGCCTTGAGCAAACGCCGCCGCTCGTCGACCGACAGCTCCGGGAAGCACAGCTCTAGGTTGCGGGCGGCAATGCGCCGACGCTCGCCGGCAAAGCAATACATCACGGCCCCCAACGCGGCACCGGCTTTCAACAGGACCCGGTACGGCAACTGGACCACCAGCCACAGCAGGCCCAGGCCCAGCCACAGGCCCCAGAACTTTGGGTGAAGGAAATAGGGGCGAAAACGCGGGCGTTCCATTGAAGCTTCCGGAAAGACAAAGGCTGCGCATTCTACAACGGATCAGCGTATGTTGCGGGCAACCGGTGTTCTCGTTATAAATCAGGGCACTTTTTTCGCAACAAGCCGTCTATGCAGACCATGAGCCCAAACCACACACCCGACACCGCCTCCGTGTTCCAGCTCAAGGGCAGCATGCTCGCCATCACAGTGCTGGAACTGGCGCGCAATGACCTTGAAGGCCTCGACCGCCAGCTGGCGGCCAAAGTTGCCCAGGCACCGAATTTCTTCAGCAATACGCCACTGGTGCTGGCGCTGGACAAGCTGCCGGCCGGCGAAGGGGCAATCGACCTGCCAGGCTTGATGCGTATCTGCCGCCACCATGGCCTGCGTACCCTGGCCATCCGCGCCAATCGCATCGAGGACATTGCAGCCGCCATCGCCATCGACCTGCCGGTGCTGCCACCGTCCGGCGCCCGCGAGCGGCCGCTGGAGCCGGAACCCGAGGTTGTCAAAAAACCCGAGCCGGCCCCCGTGCCACCACCCCCCCCCGAGCCCGAGGTGCGCCCGACCCGGATCATTACCGCGCCTGTGCGCGGCGGCCAGCAGATCTACGCGCAAGGTGGCGATCTGATCGTTACCGCCTCGGTCAGCCCGGGCGCGGAACTTCTGGCCGATGGCAACATCCATGTGTACGGCGCCATGCGCGGGCGCGCCCTGGCCGGCATCAAAGGCAACACCAAAGCGCGTATCTTCTGCCAGCAGATGACCGCCGAAATGGTCTCCATCGCAGGCCAGTACAAGGTTTGCGAAGACCTGCGCCGCGACCCTCTGTGGGGCACCGGTGTGCAAGTCAGCCTGTCCGGTGATGTGTTGAACATCACCCGTCTTTAACGGATACTTGCCGTCATTTTCAGAGCAACTTTTTTAACTGTTGCCGTTTTTATGCTTTTTGCCGGGACACGTGTCCCGACTTATTTTAGGGGTGAAACACCTTGGCCAAGATTCTCGTGGTTACTTCCGGCAAGGGGGGTGTGGGCAAGACCACCACCAGCGCCGCCATTGGTACCGGCCTCGCACTGCGTGGCCACAAGACCGTCATCGTCGACTTCGACGTGGGCCTGCGTAACCTCGACCTGATCATGGGCTGCGAGCGCCGCGTGGTGTACGACTTCGTCAACGTGGTCAACGGCGAGGCCAACCTCCAGCAGGCGTTGATCAAGGACAAGCGCCTTGAGAACCTGTTCGTGCTGGCCGCCAGCCAGACCCGTGACAAGGACGCGCTGACCCAGGAAGGCGTGGAAAAGGTGCTGATGGAGCTGAAGGAAACCTTCGACTACGTCATCTGCGACTCGCCGGCCGGTATCGAGAAAGGCGCACACCTGGCCATGTACTTCGCAGACGAAGCCATTGTGGTCACCAACCCCGAAGTGTCCTCGGTACGTGACTCCGATCGCATGCTGGGCATCCTGTCGAGCAAATCGCGTCGCTCCGAAAAAGGCGAAGAGCCCATCAAGGAACACCTGCTGATCACCCGTTACCACCCCGAGCGCGTGGAAAAGGGCGAAATGCTGAGCATCGCCGACGTCGAAGAGATCCTGGCGATCAAGCTCAAGGGCGTGATTCCCGAGTCTCAGGCCGTGCTCAAGGCTTCCAACCAGGGTATCCCGGTCATCCTCGACGACCAGAGCGACGCTGGCCAGGCGTACAGCGATACCGTCGACCGCCTGCTGGGCAAAGAAAAGCCCCTGCGGTTCATCGAAGTGCCGAAGCAAGGATTCTTCGCGCGACTGTTTGGAGGCAAGTAAACCATGAACCTTTTTGACTTCTTTCGTGGCAGACAGAAACAGACCAGCGCGTCGGTAGCGAAAGAGCGTCTACAGATCATCGTGGCGCACGAGCGCGGCCAACGCAGCGAGCCGGACTACCTGCCGGCGCTGCAGAAAGAACTGCTGGAAGTGATCCGCAAGTATGTGAACATCGGCAACGATGACGTGCACATCGAGCTGGAAAACCAAGGCAGCTGCTCGATTCTGGAGCTGAACATCACCCTGCCGGATCGCTGATCTGGCTGAAAGCCGGGGCTGCTT
>NZ_JBNRIK010000018.1:26310-31009 GCF_053557975.1 Pseudomonas sp. XP2 | reverse complement strand
GGCCGCGCCTACAAGGGATCGCAATCCCCTGTAGGAGCGGCCTTGTGCCGCGAATGGGCCGCAGAGCGGCCCCGCTTTTTTCTCCCGATTTAACAGAGACCATGCAATGCCGCTGTCCAATATCCAGATCCTGCACGAAGACGCCGCCATCCTGGTGATCAACAAGCCGACCCTGCTGCTGTCGGTGCCCGGCCGCGCCGAGGATAACAAGGACTGCCTGATCACCCGCCTGCAGGAAAACGGCTACCCCGACGCGCTTATCGTGCACCGCCTGGACTGGGAAACCTCCGGCATCATCCTGCTGGCCCGCGATGCCGACAGCCACCGCGAGCTGTCGCGGCAGTTCCACGACCGCGAAACCGAGAAGGCCTACACCGCACTGTGCTGGGGCCAACCGGCACTGGACAGCGGCAGCATCGACCTGCCGCTGCGCTACGACCCGCCAACCAAGCCACGGCATGTGGTGGACCACGAGCAGGGCAAACATGCGCTGACCTTCTGGCGCATCGTCGAGCGCTGCGGTGACTACTGCCGGGTAGAACTGACGCCGATCACCGGGCGCTCGCACCAGTTGCGCGTGCACATGCTGTCGATCGGCCACCCGCTGCTGGGTGACCGGCTGTATGCCAACCCCGAAGCACTGGCGGCCCATGAGCGGCTGTGCCTGCATGCCTCCATGTTGAGCTTTACCCACCCAGTGTCCGGTGAGCGGTTGAAGTTCGAGTGCCCCGCGCCCTTCTGATTTTCGGCTGGCTGTCCCGGCCTCTTCGCGGGCTCGCCCGCTCCCACGGGGATGACCCTGCGTTGGAAATGTGTGCAGTACCGGTGGGAGCGGGCAGGCCCGCGAAGAGGCAGACACATATTGTCGACATTGTGCGTTAAACTCGCGCCACTGCTGTCTGGAGTGAGCTATGCGCGATGCACTGAATACTGGCCTTATCGAATTCCTCAAGGCCTCCCCCACGCCCTTCCACGCCACCGCCAGCCTGGCCCAACGCCTGGAAGCTGCAGGCTATCAGCGCCTGGACGAGCGCGACAGCTGGGCCACCGTGCCTGGCGGCCGCTACTACGTCACCCGTAACGACTCGTCGATCATCGCCATCAAACTGGGCAAGCAGGCACCGTTGCTCAACGGTATCCGTATGGTCGGTGCCCACACCGACAGCCCGTGCCTGCGCGTCAAGCCGCAGCCCGAGCTGCAGCGCCAGGGCTTCCTGCAGTTGGGTGTGGAAGTGTATGGCGGCGCCCTGCTGGCGCCATGGTTCGACCGTGACCTTTCCCTGGCCGGCCGTGTCACCTACCGCCGTGACGGCAAAGTTGAAAGCCAGCTGATCGACTTCAAGCTGCCGATCGCGATCATCCCCAACCTGGCCATCCACCTGAACCGCACTGCCAATGAAGGCTGGGCGATCAACCCGCAGAACGAGTTGCCGCCCATCCTGGCTCAGGTAGCGGGTGATGAGCGTATCGACTTCCGCGCCCTGCTCACCGAGCAACTGGCCCGCGAGCACGAGCTGATCGCAGACGTGGTGCTGGATTACGAACTGAGCTTCTACGACACCCAGGACGCCGCGCTGGTCGGCCTGAACGGCGACTTCATCGCCGGGGCGCGCCTGGACAACCTGCTGTCGTGCTACGCCGGCCTGCAAGCCCTGCTGGCCGCCGACAGTGACGAAACCTGCGTGCTGGTGTGCAACGACCACGAAGAAGTCGGCAGCAGCTCGGCTTGCGGCGCCGACGGCCCGATGCTGGAGCAGACCCTGCAGCGCTTGCTGCCCGATGGCGACGCCTACGTGCGCACCATCCAGCGCTCGCTGATGGTGTCGGCCGACAACGCCCACGGCGTGCACCCCAACTACGCCGACAAGCACGACGGCAACCACGGGCCCAAGCTCAACGCCGGGCCGGTGATCAAGGTAAACAACAACCAGCGCTACGCCACCAACAGCGAAACCGCCGGTTTCTTCCGCCACCTGTGCATGGCCGAGGAAGTGCCGGTACAAAGCTTTGTGGTGCGCAGCGACATGGGCTGTGGCTCGACCATCGGCCCGATTACAGCCAGCCACCTGGGCGTGCGCACGGTGGATATCGGCTTGCCGACCTTTGCCATGCATTCCATTCGCGAACTGTGCGGCAGCCACGACCTGGCGCACCTGGTGAAGGTACTGACTGCCTTCTACCGAAGCCGCGAGCTGCCTTGATGTAAGCAGGCCCGGCCCCTTCGCGGGCACGCCCGCTCCCACAGGGACCGCACAACCTTCGGGAACTGCGCTGTACCTGTGGGAGCGGGCAAGCCCGCGAAGAGGCCGGGCCTGCTAAAGGTCAATCCCGCCTCGCTTGCCAAGCGCTATGCTTGTTACATGGCCCCACTGCAAAAGGATTGCTGTCCATGTCACCGTTCCTGTCACTGTTCGTGCCGGTGTTCCTGTTCCTGCTGCTGCTGACCATTGGCTTCAGCATGCGCGAGCGCAATATCGGTGTACTGATGATGTGGATCGGCACCTTGGGTATCTTTGGCCTCACCTGCTGGAAGATCCTCGAGAAACTGCCGACATAAACCTCTACACTCGGTCAATCGTTTGACCTGAGGTAGATTTGCCCGTGCCTGCCCTCCTGCGTTACCTGTTCCTTCTCCTGCTGCTGTTCATCACTCCGGTACAGGCAGCGGGCCTGCCCGGCCTGCTGGGCGGCAGTGCGCCCGCGCAACCGGAGGCTACCGAGCCGCTGGGCAAGTCGCTGGACGAAGTGATCAAGAACCTGGAAAACGACCAGCAGCGGGCCAAGCTGCTGGCCGATCTTAAAAAGCTGCGCGACGCCACCAGGCAATCGCAGCCCAGCGTGGAACAGGGCGTGCTCGGCCTGATTGGCGGCGCGCTGCATGATTTTGAAAAACAGTTCAGCGGCGATGCCAGCCCGTTTCACCGCTGGGCGGCAGAAATCGAACAAGCCCAAGCCGAACTGACCGACCTGGTAGTGCCGGTGCACCAGTGGCCGGCGATCCTGTTCGGCTTTGCCGCCGTCATTGCCGTGTGGAGCGTGCTGGCCTACGCCTTCAACTGGGTCGGCCACCGGATACGCCTGCGCTTTGGCCTGAGCGAAGAACTACCCCAGCACCCGCGTACCTGGGACCTGGTGCGCTTTGCCCTGCGCAAGCTCGGCCCTTGGCTGGTGGCGCTGGTGTTCACCGTGTACCTGAGCGTTGTGCTGCCACCGTCACTGGGTAAATCGCTGGCCATGGTGCTGGCCTACGCACTGGTCGTCGGCACCTGCTTCTCGGCCATCTGCGTGATCGCCTTCTCGCTGCTCGACGGCCCGCACCGCCACCGCGCCCTGCATATCCTGCGGCATCAGGCATTTCGCCCGCTGTGGCTGATCGGCAGCTTCGCAGCGTTTGGCGAGGCCATGAGCGACCCGCGCATGCTGGTCGCACTGGGGACCCACCTGGCCCATGCCCTGGCGACCTTGGCCAACGTCATCGCCGCACTGTGCACCGGGCTGTTCATCCTGCGCTTCCGCCGCCCCATCGCCCACCTGATCCGCAACCAGCCGCTGGCACGGCGCCTGACCCGGCGAACCCTCAGCGACACCATCGAGATCCTCGGTAGCTTCTGGTTCATACCGGCGCTGATCCTGGTGGCCATTTCGCTGTTCGCCACCTTTGTCTCGGCCGGTGACACCAGCACCGCCCTGCGCCAGTCGCTGATGTGCACGGTGCTGGTGGTGGTGTGCATGGTGCTCAACGGCCTGGTGCGCCGCCACGCCGCCAACCCCAAACGCGCCAACAAGCGCCAGGCGGTGTATGCCGAACGCCTGCGCAACTTCGGCTACCTGCTGGTGCACCTGTTCATCTGGCTGGTGTTCATCGAACTGGGCCTGCGGGTGTGGGGCCTGTCGATGATCGGCTTTGCCGAGGGCGACGGCCATGAAGTGAGCCTGCGCCTGCTGGGCCTGGCCGGCACGCTGATCGTCGCCTGGCTGGTGTGGATCCTTGCCGACACCGCCGTGCACCACGCCCTGGTGCGTTCGCGCCGGGGCCTGGCGAACGCTCGTGCGCAAACCATGATGCCGTTGATCCGCAACGTGCTGTTCGTGGTCATCTTCATCATTGCGGTGATTGTCGCCTTGGCCAACATGGGCATGAACGTGACCCCGCTGCTGGCCGGTGCCGGTGTGATCGGCCTGGCCATCGGCTTTGGTGCGCAATCGCTGGTGGCCGACCTGATCACCGGGTTGTTCATCATCATCGAAGACTCGCTGGCCATCGACGACTACGTGGACGTGGGCGGGCACCTGGGCACGGTAGAGGGGCTGACCATCCGTACCGTGCGCCTGCGGGACATCGACGGCATCGTGCACACCATCCCGTTCAGCGAGATCAAGAGCATCAAGAACTACTCGCGGGAGTTTGGCTACGCGATCTTCCGCGTTGCGGTCCCGCACAGCATGAACATCGACCAGGCGATCACGCTGGTTCGCGAGGTGGGGCAGAAGCTGCGCAATGACCCATTGATGCGCCGCAACATCTGGTCACCGCTGGAGCTGCAAGGCGTGGAGAGTTTCGAATCGGGGTCGGCGATCTTGCGGGCCCGGTTCAAGACCGCGCCGATCAAGCAGTGGGAAGTGTCACGGGCGTTCAACCTGGCGCTGAAGCGGCAGCTGGATGAAGCCGGGCTGGACCTGGCGACGCCGCGGTTGTCGG
>NZ_JBNRIK010000018.1:19847-26174 GCF_053557975.1 Pseudomonas sp. XP2 | reverse complement strand
CCGGCGATGGGCTGCAAAGCAGCCCAGAATCCAAGATCAACCGGCCTGTGCACGGATGCGGATGGCATCATGCCGCCAATACTCCAGGTCACAGTCGATCAGGTGCCCATGCTGGTCGCTGTTGACCCGCGTAATGTGCAGCCCCGGGCTGCCCACCGACACCTTCAACGCCCCTGCTGCCTCCACCGGCAATGCCGTCGGCAAGATCTCGAAGCATACCTGCCCGTACCGGATGCCATACACCCGCCCATAAATCTCGGTCAGCGACTGCGCCAGGTCCTGTTCGAGAATGCCCGGAAAATAACGGGGATTCAGGTAGTGCTCGGCATACAGCACCGCGCGCCCGTCAATTCGCCGCAAGCGGCAGATTCGCACCACGCTGGACAACGCCGGTAGCTGCAAGCGGGCACAGATGGCCGCCGACGCTGGCTGCAGCCGTGCCGAGAGGAGTTCGGTAGTGGCCACACGCCCCTGATCGCGCACCATGGCATGGAAGTGGCTGCGCTCGATCAGGTCGTAGGTGAGCCGCTCGGGCGCGACGAACCAGCCGCGACGCTCTTCGCGGTAGATCAGGCCCTGGGCCTCCAGCTGCGCCAGTGCCTCACGCAGGGTGATGCGCGTGGTGTCGAACACCTCGCTGAGCTTGCGCTCGGCCGGCAGCTTGCCGCCGGGCGCCAGCAGGCCGTGCTCGATTTGCTCCAGCAGGGCATGGCAGATGGCTGTTACCGCACGCGGTGGCATCGGCTGCATGAAGGGTTACCTATCTGGACTAGTCCAGCCCCAGAACAGGGCACTTGGAGAATAGTGCAAGCCTAGGCAGGGCTGATGAACATCCTGTGACAAGGCTGCCGACGGGGTACTGCCAGAATCGGGCCAGCCCCGCAAAACCGGGGGTTCACCATGGTCTACGCTGTATTGCCAGGAGCCCGTCGACACCTTGGCGGGCCCTTCCCTACATCAAATTGTCACGCAAGCGGCCTACCTTGGCTCAAGGTTTGCTGACCTAGACCAAAGGTTCCAGGCAACGGCTTCACTCATAACAACGATCGGTTAAAGGCACCCACCCAAGGAGCTACGGATGAAAAAGTTGTTCATGGCGTCACTGCTCGGTTCGGCCATCGCGTTCTGTACCTCGGCCATGGCCGAGGACCTCAAGGCCCTGGAAGATGCCGCCCGCAAGGAAGGCACCGTCAACAGCGTGGGCATGCCCGATGCCTGGGCCAACTGGAAAGGCACCTGGGAAGACCTGGCCAGCAAATACGGCCTCAAACACAGCGACACCGACATGAGCTCGGCACAGGAACTTGCCAAGTTCGAAGCCGAGAAGGACAACGCCAGCGCCGACATTGGCGATGTGGGGGCCGCCTTCGGCCCTATCGCGGTGACCAAGGGCGTGAGCCAGCCATACAAGCCAAGCACCTGGGACCAGGTGCCGGAGTGGGCCAAGGACAAGGACGGCCACTGGGCGCTGGCCTATACCGGCACCATTGCCTTCATCATCAACAAGGACCTGGTCAAGGAAGAGGAACGGCCGAAAACCTGGCATGACCTGGAAAAAGGCAAGTACAAGGTCGCCATCGGCGACGTCGGCACTGCCGCCCAGGCCGCCAACGGCGTGCTTGCCGCCGCCATCGCCTACAAAGGCGATGAAAGCAACGTGGCCCCCGGCCTGCAACTGTTCACCAAACTGGCCCAGCAAAAGCGCCTGTCGCTGGCCAACCCGACCATCCAGACCCTGGAGAAAGGCGAGGTGGAAGTCGGCGTGGTGTGGGACTTCAACGGCTTGAGCTACCGTGAACAGATCGACCCCAAGCGCTTTGAAGTGCTGATCCCGTCGGATGGCTCGGTGATTTCCGGCTATACCACGGTCATCAACAAATACGCCAAGCACCCCAACGCGGCCAAACTGACCCGTGAATACATCTTCAGCGATGCCGGGCAGATCAACCTGGCCAAGGGGCATGCCCGGCCCATCCGTGCCGAGCACCTGAAGCTGCCGGCGGATGTGCAGGCCAAGTTGCTGCCTAACGAGCAATACGGAGCTGCCCAGCCGATCAAGAATGCCGAAGCCTGGGAAGCCACCTCGAAGAAACTGCCACAGATGTGGCAGGAGCAAGTGATCATCGAGATGGAATAAACGGCTAGCTTGCCTAGTGCCTGACCCGGCCCCTTCGCGGGCACGCTCCCACAGAGACCGTGCAAAACCCTGTGGGAGCGGGCATGCCCGCGAAGAAGCCAACGCGGTTTATGACTGGAGCCACCATGCAACACAACGTCATCCTGGTCCTGCTAGACGGCCTGAACTATCAGGTCGCCCACCACGCCATGGGCCACCTGCATGCCTATGTAGAGGCCGACCGCGCCGCGCTGTACCGCGTGGAATGCGAGCTGCCGTCGCTGTCACGGCCGTTGTACGAATGCATCCTCACCGGCGTGCCGCCCATCGACAGCGGCATCGTGCACAATAACGTCAACCGCCTGTCCAACCAGCGCAGCGTGTTCCACTACGCCCGCGAAGCCAACCTGGGCACCGCAGCGGCGGCCTATCACTGGATGAGTGAGCTGTACAACCGCTCGCCTTTCGACCCCCAGCGCGACCGCCATACCCACGCGCCGAAGCTGCCGATCCAGCATGGGCTGTTCTACTGGGACGACCGTTACCCCGATTCGCATCTGCTGGCGGATGGCGAATACCTCCGCCGTCGCCATGCCCCCAACTTCCTGCTGGTGCACCCGATGAGCATCGACGATGTCGGCCACCGCCACGGCCTGGACAGCAGCCAGTACCGCAACGCAGCGCGCAGCGTCGATATCTTGCTGGCCGACTACCTGCCAGGCTGGCTCGAAGAGGGCTATCAGGTAATGGTCACCGCCGACCACGGCATGAACAACGACCGCTCGCACAACGGCCTGCTGACCGAGGAGCGCGAAGTGCCGCTGTTCGTCTTTGGTGACGCCTTCAGCCTGGACCCGGCGGCCAAGCCGCTGCAGACCGAGCTGTGCGGCACCCTATGCGAGCTGCTGGGCGCTGCCCACGACAAGACCGTGTGCCGGGAGCTGCTGAAGTGACCACACCCAAGCGCAGCGGCGCCCGTGGCCGCTACCTGGCCCTGCTTTGCTTGCTGCCGTTTGCCGTGTTCTTCGTCATCTTCCAGATTGCCCCGTTGGCCTGGGTGGCGATCAACAGCGTGCAATCGGAAGCCGGCTGGGGCGTCGAAAACTTCAGCAAGGTGTTCAGCTCCAAGTTCTACCTACAGGCCATACAACGCAGCCTGGAGATCAGCTTCTGGTCGAGCCTGTTCGGCATCGTCATCGCCACCCTTGGCGCCTATTCGTTGCGCCAGGTGGACTCGAAGCTGCGCGACTTCGTCAGCGCCTTCGCCAACATGACCAGCAACTTTGCCGGCGTGCCGCTGGCGTTCGCCTTCATCATCCTGCTCGGGTTCAACGGCGCGCTGACACTGCTGCTGAAGCAGGTCGGCCTGCTGGAAGACTTCAGTATCTATTCCAAAAGCGGGCTGATCCTGGTGTACACCTACTTCCAGATCCCGCTGGGTGTGTTGCTGCTCTACCCCGCCTTCGACGCCCTGCGTGAAGACTGGCGCGAGTCGGCCGCCCTGCTTGGCGCCAACCACTGGCAATACTGGCGGCACATCGGCCTGCCGGTGCTCACCCCGGCACTGCTGGGCACCTTCGTCATCCTGCTGGCCAACGCCCTCGGTGCATACGCCACCGTGTACGCGTTGACCACCGGCAACTTCAACGTACTGCCGATCCGTATCGCTGGCCTGGTAGCCGGGGACATCAGCCTCGACCCGAACCTGGCCAGCGCCCTGGCCATGGTGCTGGTGGGGCTGATGACGCTGGTCACGGTGGTGCATCAATGGCTGCTGAAGAGGAGCTACCATGCGCGCTGACGCCCGTTCCGGCGGCTGGTACCACCGCGTTGTGGTCTACCTGCTGTTCTTGATCCTGCTGCTGCCACTGGCCGGCACCCTGCTCTATTCGCTGGCCACCAGCTGGTCGGCCAGCCTGCTGCCCAGCGGCCTGACCCTGAAATGGTACGTGGCACTGTGGAGTGAGCCGCGCTTCCTCGCCGCCTTCGGCCAGTCGCTGCTGGTGTGCCTGGGCGCGCTGCTGCTGTCGGTGGTGCTGATCCTGCCGCTGCTGTTCGTGGTGCACTACCACTTCCCGCGGCTCGATGCGTTGATGAACATGCTCATCCTGCTACCGTTCGCGGTACCGCCGGTGGTGTCCTCGGTAGGGCTGCTGCAACTGTATGGCAGCGGGCCGATGGCCATGGTGGGCACGCCGTGGATCCTGATCGGCTGCTATTTCACCATTGCCCTGCCGTTCATGTACCGGGCCATTACCAACAACCTGCAGGCAATCAACCTGCGCGACCTGATGGACGCCGCCCAGCTACTCGGCGCCAGCACCTGGCAGGCAGCGCTGCTGGTGGTGCTGCCCAACCTGCGCAAGGGCCTGATGGTGGCGCTACTGCTGTCGTTCTCGTTCCTGTTCGGCGAGTTTGTGTTCGCCAACCTGCTGGTCGGCACCCGCTACGAGACCCTGCAGGTGTACCTGAACAACATGCGCAACAGCAGCGGCCACTTCAACAGCGCACTGGTGATCTCGTACTTCGCCTTCGTGCTGGTACTGACCTGGGTCGCCAACCGCCTGAACAAGGACAAGACCTGACATGAGCTTCGTCAGCGTACAGAACCTGCAGAAAAGCTACGCCGGCAGCCCGGTGTTCGAGAACATCGACTGCCACATCGAGCGCGGCGAGTTCGTGACCCTGCTGGGCCCGTCCGGCTGCGGCAAGTCCACCCTGTTGCGCTGCATCGCCGGGCTGACGCCGGTGGACAGCGGGCAGATCCTTCTCGACGGCCACGACATCGTGCCGCTGAGCCCGCAGAAGCGTGGCATTGGCATGGTGTTCCAGAGTTACGCGCTGTTCCCCAACATGACCGTGGAACAGAACGTGGCGTTTGGCTTGCGCATGCAGAAGGTCAAGGCCGACGAAAGCCAGGCCCGTGTCCGTGAGGTGCTGGCGCTGGTGGAGCTGGGCAACTTTGCCGGGCGCTACCCGCACCAGTTGTCTGGCGGCCAGTGCCAGCGCGTGGCCCTGGCCCGCTCACTGGTTACCCGCCCGCGCCTGCTGCTGCTCGACGAGCCGCTGTCGGCACTGGATGCGCGTATTCGCAAACACCTGCGCGAGCAGATTCGTGCCATCCAGCGCGAGCTGGGGCTAACCACTATCTTCGTCACCCACGACCAGGAAGAAGCGCTGACCCTGTCCGACCGCATCTTTCTGATGAATCAGGGGCGTATCGTCCAGAGCGGCGATGCCGAAACCCTCTACACAGCGCCTGTGGACCTGTTTGCCGCCGGCTTTATCGGCAACTACAACCTGCTCGACGCCGAAAGCGCCAGCCGCCTGTTGCAGCGCCCGGTCACCAGCCGCCTGGCGATCCGCCCAGAGTCGATCACCTTGGGCGTCAACGGCGAACTGGATGCCGAAGTCCGCAGCCACAGCCTGCTGGGCAATGTGATCCGCTACCGGGTAAACGTGCGCGAGGTGGAGTTGGTGGTCGACGTGCTCAACCGCTCGCCGGCCGACCTGCACGGGGACGGGAAACGGGTAAGCTTGTCCATCGACCCCACGGCGCTGCGGGAAATGGCTTAAGGAGATTCAACTCAATGGCACTGGCAATTTTCGATCTGGACGAAACCTTGATCCACGGTGACTGCGCGTCGCTGTGGAGCGAGCAGATGGCCCGGCTGGGCTGGGTAGACGGCAAAGCGTTCCTGCGCCGCGACCATGAACTGATGGAGGCCTATGGCAAGGGCCACCTGCGGATGGAGGAGTACATGGCCTTCAGCCTGGAGCCGATTGCCGGGCGTACCCTGGAAGAAGTCGAGCACCTGGTGGAGCCGTGGGTAGAAGACGTGATAGAGCCGATCATCTTTGGCGACGCCTGCCGCTGCATTGCCGAGCACCGCCAGCGTGGGGACCGCATTCTGATCATTTCCGCTTCGGGGACGCACCTTGTCGGGCCGATTGCGGCACGGCTGGGGGTGGATGAATACCTGGCGATTGAGCTGGAGGCGGTGAACGGGGTGTATACGGGCAAGACCCACGGGGTGCTGACCTACCGCGAGGGCAAGATCACCCGGTTGCTGGAGTGGCTGGACCAGGAGCAGGAGAATCTGGAGGGGGCGAGCTTCTATTCCGACTCGCGCAATGACTTGCCACTGCTGCTGAAGGTGGATCACCCGCATGTGGTGAACCCGGATGCGGTGTTGCGCGAGCATGCCCAG
>NZ_JBNRIK010000018.1:15450-19726 GCF_053557975.1 Pseudomonas sp. XP2 | reverse complement strand
GGGGGGGGGGGGGGGGGGGGCCCCCGCGAAGGGGCCGGGCCTGCTTACACCAGGCTTGGGTCGATCACCATTACCAGCTTGCCCGACACCTGGTTGGTCTCAAGCTCGGCATACGCCGCCTGAGCGAACTCGACAGGATAAGTATCGACCAGCTGCGGCGACAAACGCCCTTCGGCGAACAGCGGCCACACCTGCTGTTGCAGCTCGCGCAGCAGCTCGGCCTTGAAGCCGTCGTCACGGTTGCGCAGCGTAGAGCCGGTAATTTCCAGGCGCTTGCCCAGCACCTGGGCCAAGTCCAGCTCAAACTTGCGCCCGCCCATCAGGCCGATGATCACCCAGCGCCCGTCACGGGCCAGCAGCTTGAGGTTGAGTTCGCCGTAGCTGGCGCCCACCGGGTCGAGAATCACGTCGAACGGCCCGAAACCTTCCAGTGCATCCAGGTTCTCGTTACGTACCACACCCCCCGCAGCGCCCAGCGCCTCGCAATAGGCCAGGCGATCCGGCGAGCCGACGCTGACCCACACCGGGCTGCCGAATGCCTTGCACAGCTGGATGGCAGCCGAGCCAACACCACTGGCGCCAGCATGCACCAGCACCTTTTCACCGGCCTTCACACCCCCCAGCTGGAAGATGTTCAGCCAGGCAGTGGCATACACCTCCGGCAAGGCTGCCGCTTCATGCAGGCTGAGCCCTTCGGGCACCGGCAGTACATGACGGGCATCGACCACCACTTCCTCGGCCATGGCGCCACTGGCCAGCAGTGCGCACACCCGGTCGCCCACGCGCCAGTCGGCGCCGGCGCCCACTTCCTCGACCACCCCGGCGCACTCAAGGCCCATGTATGGGCTGGCGCCTGGCGGTGGCGGGTACAAACCTTTCATCTGCAGCAGATCGGCGCGGTTCAGGCCCGCAGCAGCCACGCGAATGCGCACTTGGCCCGCGTCACAGGCCGGGCGTTCGGCCTCGACCCACTCCACATGTCCGTCAACGCCTTGCAATGCCTTCACAGTGCCTCCATAGTTGAATCATGACTGGGCCTGGGGAACGCACACCCCAGGCTTTTTGCAGTATTTGCCCGGTTCCATGGAACCGGCAACGGAAAAGACGGCCTACTATGCGTGATCAATTGCCTCCACGTCGAATCAGCATGAAGCATTTCCTCCCAAGCACCGCCCTCGCTGTAATGATCGGCCTGGGCAGCCTCGCGCTCGGCGGCAATGCAGCGGCCGCCAACAAGTGGGACGGCCTGCAGCCGGACCGCGACGAGATCGTCGCCAGCCTCAACGTGGTGGAATTGCTCAAGCGCCACCACTACAGCAAGCCGCCGCTGGACGATGCCCGCTCGGTCATCATCTACGACAGCTACATCAAGCTGCTGGACCCGGCGCGCAGCTACTTCACCGCTGCCGACATTGCCGAATTCGACAAGTGGAAAACGCAATTCGACGATTTCCTCAAGAGCGGTAACCTGGACCCGGGCTTCACCATCTACAAACGCTACCTGGACCGCGTCAAGCAGCGCCTGGACTTCGCCCTGGCCGAGCTGAACAAAGGCGTGGACAAGATCGACTTCACCGCCAAGGAAACCTTGCTGATCGACCGCAAGGACGCCCCGTGGATGAAGGACCAGGCCGAGCTCGACGACCTGTGGCGCAAACGCGTCAAGGACGAGGTGCTGCGCCAGAAGATCGCCGGCAAGGAACCCAAGCAGATCCAGGAAACCCTGATCAAGCGCTACAAGAATCAGCTGGCGCGCCTGGACCAGACCCGTGCCGAGGATATCTTCCAGGCCTATATCAACACCTTCGCCCAGTCCTATGACCCGCACACCAACTACCTGTCGCCAGACAACGCGGAAAACTTCGACATCAACATGAGTTTGTCGCTCGAAGGCATCGGCGCGGTGCTGCAAAGCGACAACGACCAGGTCAAGATCGTACGCCTGGTGCCGGCAGGCCCGGCAGCCAAGACCAAGCAGGTAGCACCGGCCGACAAGATCATCGGCGTGGCCCAGGGCAACAAGGAGATGGTCGACGTTGTCGGCTGGCGCCTGGACGAGGTGGTCAAGCTGATCCGTGGCCCGAAAGGCTCGGTGGTACGCCTGGAAGTCATCCCCGCCAGCAATGCGCCGAGCGACCAGACCAGCAAGATCGTGTCGATCACCCGTGAAGCGGTAAAACTCGAAGAGCAGGCGGCGAAAAAGTCGGTGCTCAAGCTCAAGCAGGACGGGCGTGACTACAAACTGGGTATCATCGAGATCCCGGCCTTCTACCTCGACTTCAAGGCTTACCGCGCCGGTGACCCGGAATACAAGAGCACCACGCGTGACGTGAAGAAACTGCTCACCGAACTGCAGAAAGAGAAAGTCGACGGCGTGGTCATCGACCTGCGCAACAACGGCGGCGGCTCCCTGCAGGAAGCCACCGAGCTGACCAGCCTGTTCATCGAGAAAGGCCCGACCGTGCTGGTGCGTAACAGCGACGGCCGCGTAGACGTGCTCGAAGACGAAAACCCGGGTGCCTTCTACAAAGGCCCACTGGCGTTGCTGGTCAACCGCCTGTCGGCCTCGGCGTCAGAGATCTTCGCGGGTGCCATGCAGGACTACCACCGCGCACTGATCATCGGGGGCCAGACCTTCGGCAAAGGCACCGTGCAGACCATCCAGCCGCTCAACCATGGCGAGCTGAAGCTGACCCTGGCCAAGTTCTACCGGGTTTCCGGGCAGAGCACCCAGCATCAGGGCGTACTGCCGGACATCGACTACCCGTCGATCATCGATACCAAGGAAATCGGCGAGAGCGCTCTGCCCGAAGCCATGCCGTGGGACACCATCCGCCCGGTAGTCAAGCCGGCGGCGGACCCGTTCAAGCCTTACCTGGCCATGCTCAAGGCGCAACATGAAGCGCGCAGCGACAAGGATGCCGAGTTCACCTACATTCGCGACCGCCTTGCCCTGACGCAGAAGCTGATGACCGAAAAAACCGTCAGCCTGAACGAGCAGGACCGCCGTGCACGCCACGACGAAATCGAAGCCAAACAGCTGGCGCTGGAGAACATCCGCCGCAAGGCCAAGGGTGAAGAGCCGCTCAAAGAGCTGAAAAAAGAGGACGAGGACGCGCTGCCGGTCGAGGACGAAAACACCAAGCCGGAAGACGACGCCTACCTTTCGGAAACCGGTCGTATCCTGATCGACTACCTCAGCGCCAGCACCAAGGTGGCCAAGAAGTAAGGCGAGTCGGCAGTGATGGCAAAATAGTGCGACCTGTCATCAAACAGTCATCGCGCTGTCGTGAAATACGGTGGCCGGGCATGCAGATGCCCGGCCCTTTCATTTTCAGGAATACGTCATGACCGTCGCCGAACAGCTCAGTGCCTTGAGTGCCATCCTGGCTCAACGCAGCATCCACAGTCTGTTTCAGCCGATCATGTGCCTGAGCGAGCAACGGGTTTTCGGCCATGAAGCGCTGAGCCGTGGGCCGTCCAACAGCCCGCTGCATGCCCCCCTGAACCTGTTCAGCATCGCCCGCCAGGCCGGCCGCCTCACCGAGCTGGAAGCCGCTTGCCGGGAAAGTGCCTGCCGGCGCTTTAGCGAACAGCAGTTGCAGGGCAAGCTGTTTCTCAACATCTCGCCTGAATCGCTGCTGGAGCCGCACTACCCGTCCGGCCTCACCCTGAAGCTGCTGGAGCAGGTCGGCCTGCCGCCCAGCCGGGTGGTAATCGAGCTGACCGAGCACACCCCGACCGACGACTTCCAGCTGCTGTCAAATGCGCTGCACCACTACCGTGACATGGGCTTTTCAATAGCCCTCGACGATCTGGGCGCGGGCTATTCAAGCTTGCGCCTGTGGTCGGAGTTGCGCCCTGAATACGTGAAGATCGACCGCCACTTCATCGACGGTATTCACCGCGACCCGCTCAAGCGCGAGTTCGTTGGCTCGATCTTGCAGATTGCCCGGGCATCGAAGGCACAGGTGATTGCCGAAGGCATCGAGCTGGCAGAGGAGCTGGCAGTGCTGACCGAGATGGGGGTAGACCTGGTGCAGGGCTACCTGCTGGGGCGCCCGCAAGAGCTGGGCGTACGGGAAAGCTGGCCGTTACCGGCGCTGGGCAGCGTGCCGTTGGCCGAGCAACCGACAGTGCGGCTCAACGCCACGCTTGGGCAGTTGCTGGAGTTGTTTGAGCGGCATCGGCACCTGGAGGCATTGGAGGTGGTGGATGCTGACGGCAAAGGTTGTGGATTGATCCACCGGCATGGTTTGCCTGCCCTGGCCCTATC
>NZ_JBNRIK010000018.1:2822-15366 GCF_053557975.1 Pseudomonas sp. XP2 | reverse complement strand
GTGGGGGCTTGCCGGCGACAGGGCCAGAACAGGCCCCCATCAGGCGGTTTCGGGGTAGCTGTACTCGAACACCCGAGCCACCTCGGAGGCATGCCAGGAGGCCGCCTCCATTCCATCGACCGGCCCGGCAAACCGCCCCAGCCGTTCGACACATTCAAAAAAGCCGGTGCGCGGTAAACGGCTGGCGCCCTGGCTGATTACCAGCGAGCTGCGCAACGGCTGCTCGGCACGGGCATCCAGCACTGCCAGGTACTCCAGCGCGGCAGTCAGCGTCTGCATGGCGGGGCTGGGCAATTGCAGTCGCTCGATCAGCGCTCGGTAGGTCAGCAAGTGACGTTGACGTCGGGCCAGGTCGAGCTCGCCCAGCAGGTTCTCCCAGTGCTGACGGCTGATCCTGACCTGGCTCATGATGGCTCGCTCCAGCCAGCCACCCCAAGGTGCCAAGCCAAGGCGCGTCGGATGGCAGCATCCGGCTGACGTTCGCCCGACTCGATCATGGCCAGATACGCCGGGCTCACCCCGACATTGCGCGCCAGTTGCTCAGGGGCTATGCCCTTGGCCTGGCGGATCTGCCCTACTTCACTGAACGCCGGCATGGGCGCCACGGCAGCGGAGCCGGCATCTTCAGTGGCAACCGCCTCGGCAGGCGCCTGCCCTGCTGCCTTGAGCAGTGCCTGGTACTGCTCCCAGGGAACGACGGCGTACTCGGGTTGACCGTCCCGGCTGATGACCTGAATACCCATTACAAACCCCTTAAAAAAGGATTACAGCATGTAATCCGTAGGCATAACCCTTATGCCAATTATATTACCAACTCCGGGGTCTGTCCGGTTGAGGAGCAATTCAGGCTGATTTCACTGCGTATTGCGCTCCAGGCCCAGCGCTTGCGGGGTCGCTGGCAGGCGCTCGACCACGCGCAACCGCTCGGGTGCCTGGCTGTCGCGCCAGGCCCTGAAGCGCGCCAGTTCATCGGCCACAGTCTTCAACACCCAGCCCAGCACGGCGATGTCATCCAGAAAACCCACGCCCAGCAACCAGTCGGGGATGGCATCGATGGGGCTGACGAAGTACAACAAGCCGGCCACAATGGTGACCAGCGCCTTGGGGCTAATGGCGCGATACTCGCCGCGCCACCACGCCAGGCACAGCGACTGCAGCAGCTTCACGTCCTCACGCAGCTGGCCGAGGCGCGGGCCTTTGCGGGCCACTGCAAACAGCAGGGCCGGCAGCCGGCCACGGCTTAGCAGGCGCTCGGCCAAGGGCAGGAAACGGGCAAAATTCCAAGGTGCGCTCATGGAGCCTCCAGGCGGAACAGGTTATCCACATTTATTGTGGATAACCTTGTGAACAGGGGTACGTTTCTGACCCCAGGTGCCTGCCAGGCAAGGGCCACGGTCAGATCGGGCGTTTTTTACACAGCCGTTTCAAGCCGTGGATGCCGGACCGCAAACGATTTGCGTCAGAAACATCCTACATCTACACACTGCATTTTCTCGGACAGTATCAGTTGTCGCAGGTTCGTCCAATCGCCAAAAACGAAAACGCCCCGTCAGAACGGGGCGTTTGGCGAGCACCAGCCAGTGTTACTTGGCAGGTGCTTCAGCTGGAGCCTCGGCTTCCGGCTCAGCACCTTGCAGTTGGGCCGGGTCCTTGATGGCGATCAGTTCCAGGTCGAACACCAGTACCGAGTTTGCCGGGATCAGCGGGCTTGGGCTTTGTGCGCCGTAAGCCAGTTCAGCCGGGATGAACAGTTTGTACTTCTCGCCGACGTGCATCAACTGCAGGCCTTCAACCCAACCCGGGATCACACCGCTGACCGGCAGATCGATCGGGCTGCCACGCTCCACAGAGCTGTCAAACACCTTGCCATCGATCAGCTTGCCTTCGTAGTGAACAGTGACCACGTCGGTCGGCTTGGGCTGCGGGCCATCGGCCTTCTTGACCACTTCGTACTGCAGGCCCGAGGCAGTGGTGACCACGCCAGGCTTCTTGGCGTTTTCTTCGAGGAACTTCTTGCCGGCCGAGGCGGCTTCTTCGCTGGCCTTGGCCAGACGCTCTTCGGCACGTTTCTGCAAGGCGGTGAACGCCTCTACCAGCTCTTCATCCTTGATGCGTTGCTCTTTCTTGCCAACCGCGTCTTCGATGCCCAGAGCGACCGATTTCGAATCAAGGTCTTCCATGCCTTCCTGAGCCAGGCTCTTGCCCATGTTCAGGCCGATACCGTAGGAGGCTTTCTGCGCCGGAGTCTTCAGCTCGGGGCTGCTGGCCTGTTGATCACAGCCAGCCAGTACCAGGCCTACCAGGGCAACCGCAGCCGCCAAACGATGCTGTTTCATGCTAATTCCTTGTTCATGCGCCATAAGGGCAATCAGGGTAAAGCCGCGAGCTTAGCAGGCGGCCATGACCAATGGCTACCGGCATAGGAGCGGGTTTCACGGACTAAGTTCAGTAGGCAGTGCGCTTCTTCACAATCTTCCGAGGCAATGGCCAGTATTGACCATTCGCAGCGACAGCGCCTCGCAGCCAACAGCCTTTTTAAACAACAAAAGGCTCAGCGAGCAAGCCGAAAAACCTGACATTTCTGCCAGTAGCGCCGAACTCGAGCCTGCTTTCCAATGACCAGGCAACGTAATTTGCCAAATCTGAGTGACCCGCCATTGCGGCCGCGCGCTCTGCATGTACCCTTTTCAAAGGAAATGTCATGAACGCCTCACGAAAGCCTAACCGTTCAACCCTGTTCCCCTCCGGTCCGGCCCCATCATCTACTCCATTGCCGAAGGCGCCGATCGATCAACATTATGGCGTCGGCGGGCTTGCATGTATCTTCGAAAAGGCAACTGGGTCTCGCGCCGATAGTAATGGGGTCATCAATAGCAGGACATGCCGTGGGCGCAGTTATGTAATGGGTAGGAGTAGCAACCCCAATACCGATGAGTTCAAGGTCTTCGTGGCTTGCTTGAATGAACACGGGGGGTTGGATAGCGGCTTCCATGGCGATGGCGTCTTCGATTTCAATCAGGTACCAAAAGCTGCCTACAGCAGGCTGAGCGGCCTCGTTGAAGATGCTGCAGGGAATTTGCTGATCATTGCCCGCGTGGAGGGCGTGGAGGGTGAATCAACAAGTCACCTCTGGAAATTGACTGCCTCGGGGGAACCGGACCTCACATTTGGCCAAGGCAAAGGATTCGTAGATATTCGTGATGTGATCAAAGAAGAGCTGCTGCTTGAACACGTGGCACTGGCGAAAGATCGAATTTTCGCCAGCGGGTTGCGTCGCGGGCCTCAGATGTTCGAACCGGTGGTGATCGCGCTCGACCTCGAAGGCGCGCTATGGAAGCGTTTTGCGACTGATGGCGTCCTTGATGTGCTCAAGCTGATTCCAAATGCCCAGGATCACATCATCGATGGTATTGCCAGTTTCACGCTCCCCTCTGGCCCGGAGCGTCTGCTACTACCCCTTTACCTGATGCGCAACGGCGATGCGTACAGCGTCACTACGGCCTTGACCCTCGACGGAAAAATGGATGATGCCTTTGGCGATCATGGCCAGCATTGGTCGGACCCTTGGGTGATCAACAATGGCTTTTCAGTGGATGCCATCTCTCAACGCTTCAGTTTTTATGGCGAACTTTACTCCCTCGATGCAGATATCAGCCACCCGACTGTTTACCGCATCGACTATTCCGGCAAGCCAGCCAAAGAGTTCAATGACGGCAACGTTTTGGTATTCGACCGCCCCGGAGGCTGGTACGCAGGCGTCGAGGTAGCGAGCGGCCTGGTCGGCTATGGCATGTTCTACACCCACTCTCTTGCCTTTCGCTTCACCTCGGACGGCAAATTTGACACCACCTTCGTCCCTCCTCACGGTTATGGCACGTTCGGCGCTCATCTACCCGAGGACGGCTTCTATACATCGACGGGGTCGATCGCCCTCGATACACCTAACCAACGCCTGTTGCTCAGTGGCCGTGACGAAGAGGACCGAGGCTCCACTGTGCCTTGTGTGATCGCGGTCTCCTTGCGGGCTACGTGATTGCTACCGGGGTGATCCGTGCGAGCGTTTCTCAGCTGGAAACGCTCAACGGCCACGATGCTCACGGATACGACTGCTCCCGATATTGCGCCGCCACCTCACGCAGCACCTCGCATACCCACTGCCCCGGCAGGCTCTGCGGCAAGGCCGCATTGCGGCAGATGCCAACCGAGCCGCCGGGCTCGCGCACGCCCAGGTCAAGCTCGACCAGCTCGCCTCGGCGCAGGTCGAGCAGCACGGCATCGCGCGGTGCCACCCACAGGCCATCACTGCCCAGCACATAACGCCGGCTCAAAGCCAGCGACAAGGTCTCCAGGCGCTGCGCCGGCATCTGGATGCCGCATTGCACAAACAGGCTGTCGGCGTGCTGGCGGATGGTGGTCCCGGCGGGCGGCAGCACGAGCGGGTAACGCCCGACCTGCCCCCGCTCGACGGGCGTGCTGGCCAGCAGCGGGTGGCCCGGGCGCACCACCAGGCTCATCGACTCGCTGTACAGGTGTTCGAACGACAGCCCCTGGATCTGCGGGCTGTCAGTCATACGCCCGACCACCAGTTCCAGCTCGCCCAGGCGCAGTTGACCGAGCAGCTGCGCGCTGACCCCGGTGGCCACGCTGATGACCAGCGCTTCATGGCGCTGGTGCATGCGGCACAGCACTTCGGGCATGAGCAGGCCCTCGACCGTCGACAGCACGCCAATACGCACCTGCGACGGCGCCCGCGCTTCACCGCGCAGGCTGCTGACGCCATCGCGCAGGGCTTGCACGCTGGGCCCGGCATAACGCATGAAACGGGTCCCGGCCGGGGTAAGCTCGACGCCCTGCCGGCTACGCGCGAACAGGCGCGCTTCCAGCAGGTCTTCGAGCTCCTTGAGGGTCTTGGAGATGGCCGGCTGACTGATGGCGAGCACGTCGGCAGCCCTGGCCAGGCTGCCCTGCCGGGCAATCTCCAGGAAGCACAGCAGGTGGCGGTATTTGATGCGGGTGTCGAGGTTCATGGCCTCAAGCTTACCGCATCAGGATCTTCATCGCCTGGGAGACCGAGCGCCGCCCGCGCGGCGCTCGATTTCCCAGGCGACGAAAATGCAACGGCGAACAACTGCCGAGCCCCCGCAACCTCTCAGCCCACCGCCAACTCCACAGCCTCACCGTTCAAGCGCACCGGCCACACCCGCAACCTCTGCCCGCCATCCTCCAGGCACTCCCCGGTCTGCAGGCTGAAATGCTGCTTGTACAACGGCGCTGCGACCACCAGCTCGCCCTGCACACTGCCCACCAGCCCGCGGCCGATGATGTTGGCACCGGACCGCGGGTCACGGTTGTCCACCGCATACAGCGGCTGCGCCTGCCCCGGCAGGTAGAACAGCGCCACTTGGGCCCCGTCCAGCCACACTACCACCCCAGAGTCGGGCACCAGGTCTTGTGCCAGGCACACCGCTTGCCAGTTCGCGTGGGTTTTCACAGCAGCATTGGACAGGTTCATCAGACAGCCTCCTCGACAGTAGCAATGAGGTGCAGCGGTGCAGCGGGCCGGCGTTGTTCGCGTTCGCGCACAAAGTGCACGTCGGGGTCGGCACGCCGGTCATTGACGAAAGTGCGAAAGCGCTTGAGCTTCTCCGGGTCGTTGAGCGCGTTGGCCCATTCGCACTCGTACTGGTCGACCACATGCTGCATCTGCGCTTCCAGCTCGCTGGCCAGGCCCAGGCTGTCGTCGATGATCACCTGCTTCAGGTAGCCCAGCCCGCCATCCAGGTTTTCGCGCCACACCGAGGTGCGCTGCAGCTTGTCGGCCGTGCGGATGTAAAACATCAACACGCGGTCGATCAGCCGCACCAGGGTTTCGTCGTCCAGGTCGGTGGCAAACAGTTCGGCATGCCGTGGGCGCATACCGCCGTTGCCACACACGTACAGGTTCCAGCCCTTGTCGGTGGCGATCACGCCGATGTCCTTGCTCTGCGCCTCGGCGCATTCGCGGGTGCAGCCCGACACTGCAAACTTGAGCTTGTGCGGGCTGCGCAGGCCCTTGTAGCGGTCTTCCAGGCGCAGGGCCATGGCAACGCTGTCCTGCACGCCGTAACGGCACCAGGTGCTGCCCACGCAGGATTTCACCGTGCGGGTCGACTTGCCGTAGGCATGGCCGGTTTCGAAGCCTGCGTCGATCAGCTCGCCCCAGATCAGCGGCAGTTCGTGCAACTGGGCACCGAACAGGTCAATGCGCTGACCGCCGGTGATCTTGGTGTACAGGTCATATTTTTTGGCCACCTGGCCGATGACGATGAGCTTGTCGGGGGTGATTTCACCCCCGGGAATGCGCGGCACTACCGAGTAGGTGCCGTTCTTCTGCATGTTGGCCATGAAGGTGTCGTTGGTATCCTGCAACGGCACCAGCGCGGGGTCCATGATCGGCTGGTTCCAGCACGAGGCGAGGATGTTGCCCACCGCCGGCTTGCAGATGTCACAGCCAACGTGGCCCTTGCCGTGGCGTTCGAGCAGCTCGCTGTAGGTGCGGATGCCCTCCACCCGCACCAGCCCGTACAGTTCCTGACGGGTGTAGGCAAAATGCTCGCACAGGCTTTTGTCCACCGCTACGCCGCGGGCGGTCAGTTCGTGCTCGAACACTTGCTTGAGCAAGGCCGCGCAACCACCACAGCCGCTGGCGGCCTTGGTGCAGCCTTTGACCGCAGCAAGGTCGCTGCAGCCGCTGTCGATGGCCGCGCACACCGCGCCCTTGCTGACGTTGTGGCACGAGCAGATGGTTGCGCTATCGGGCAGCGCATCGGCGCCAAGGGCCGGTGCACCACCGCCTTGGGGCAGGATCAGCGCTGCAGGGTCGGCTGGCAGGGCAATACCGTTCTGGGCGTACTGCAAGAGGGTGTCGTAATACGTGTTGTCGCCGACCAGCACCGCGCCGAGCACGTGCTTGCCGCTGGCGTCCACCACCAGCCGGCGGTAGGCGCTGTTGGCTTCGTCGATGAAGCGGTAGCTGCGTGAACCGGCGGTGGCGCCATGGGCATCGCCGATCGAGCCGACATCCACGCCCAGCAGCTTGAGTTTGGTCGACATGTCCGCGCCGGTGAACGCTACCGCCGCCTCCCCCATCAGTAATGCGGCCAGGTTGCGCGCCATGCTGTAGCCGGGGGCGACCAGGCCGAACACGCTGCCGTTCCAGGACGCGCACTCGCCAATGGCGAAGATGCGCGGGTCGCTGCTGCGGCAGTGGTTGTCGATTACCACGCCACCGCGCACAGCGATATCCAGGCCGCAGCCACGGCCCAGGGCATCCTGTGGGCGGATACCGGCGGAGAACACGATCAGGTCGGTTTCCAGGTGCTCGCCACCGTCGAAGTTCATGCGGTAGCGGAATGCTTCACCGGTGCTGATCGACTGGGTGGCGCGCGACAGGTGCACGCCAACGCCCAGCGCTTCGATCTGTGCCTTGAGCGCGGCACCGCCCTCGCCGTCCAGCTGAACCGGCATCAGCCGTGGGGCAAATTCCACCACGTGGGCTTCCAGGCCTAGCGACTTGAGCGCATTGGCGGCCTCCAGGCCCAGCAGGCCACCACCGACCACCACGCCACGGCGGGCACCAGCGGCTGCGGCGCGAATGCCATCGAGGTCGTCGAGGGTACGGTAGACCAGGCGGGCATAGCCACTGGAGCCTTCGATCGGCGGCACGAACGGGTAGGAGCCGGTGGCAAGGACCAGTTGGTCGTAGCCATAGCGCCCCTCGGCGGTGACGACCTCGCAGCGCTCACGGTCGATTTCCAGCACGGCCTCACCGAGGTGCAAGTGCACGCCGTTGGCGGGGTAGAACTCGTGTTCGCACAGGGCCAGGGTCTCGGCACAGCTGCCGCCGAAGTACTCGGAAAGGTGCACACGGTCGTAGGCACGTTGGCGCTCTTCGCCGAACACCCGCACCTCGAAGCGCTGCAGGGCGCCGCGGCTGACCAGTTGTTCGACGCAATGGTGGCCGACCATGCCGTTGCCGACCATGACCAGTCGCTCTCGTTGCCCGCTGTTCGCTGTTGCCTTCATAAGCCGATCCTCGATCAAAAAAAAAGCGCCTGGAGCCGAAGCTCCAGGCGCCTTTGCCTGTATTCATCACGGTGTGCCCCCAGGTTGATCGCCGTTGATCAGTGGGGCTTGTTGTAGTGGAGTTAAAGCAGGGAATGTGCCAATTGCTTTGCCTGTACCGGCCTATTCGCAGCACAAGGCTGCTCCTACAGGAGCACGCGATCCCTGTAGGAGCAGCCTTGTGCTGCGAAGGGGCCCCACAGGCGATCAAAATGCACAACCGGGGTGCACATCAGCCCATCCCGGTGCACTCAGTACACATCCCGCCGATAACGCTTGGCCTTGCTCAACCCTTCGACATAGGCAGCCGTCTGCGCCTCATCCATCCCGCCATGCTCAGCCACAACCGTGCGCAACGCCGCATCTACATCCTTGGCCATGCGCTGCGCATCGCCACACACATAGAAATACGCCCCCGCCTCCAACCACTGCCACAGCTGGGCGCCCTGTTCGAGCATGCGCTGCTGCACATAGACCTTATGCGCCTGATCCCGCGAGAACGCCGTGTCGAGCCGCAAGTGCCCTGCTTTCTCCCAAGCCTGCAACTGTTCGCGGTAATAGAAGTCGGTAGCGGCGTACTGCTCACCAAAGAACAGCCAATTCCGCCCTTTTGCGCCCCGCGCCTCCCGTTCTTCAAGAAACGCCCGGAACGGTGCAACGCCGGTACCTGGGCCAACCATGATCACCGGCACGCTGTCGTCCTCGGGCAACCGGAAGTGCTTAGATACCTGCGGGAAAATGGCCACCTTCAACGCTTGCGCACGGTCGGCGAGGAAGGCCGAACACACCCCCTTGCGCTCGCCGTAACGCACGGTGGAGACGGTCAGGTGAACCTGGCCCGGATGGGCCAACGGGCTGGAGCTGATCGAGTAAAGACGCGGCTGCAAGGGCTTGAGCAGGCCAAGCCAGTCGGCCAGCGGCAGCTGTTGGGGAAAGGCGCGCAGCACATCGGCCAACTGCCGGCCGCGCAGCCAGTCCTGCAGCTCGGCCTTGCACTCCGGCCGCAGCAGGCGCTGCAGGTCCGGGCTACTGCCAGCGAAGGCCTGCAGTTGCTGACCGGTGACCTTGGCGATCTCCAGGTGCGTTTGCAGGGCTGCGGCCAGGGGCATGGCAGGCTGGCCCTTGAGCTCGACCAGCGTCTGGCCATCGAGCTGCATCAGCGCCAGCAGTTCGTCGACCAGGGCCGGGCAATTGCGCGGCCACACGCCCAGGGCATCGCCGGGGGCATACCTGAAGCCGCTACCGCTCAGGTCGAACACCAGTTGCCGAGTTTCCTTGCTGGCACCGGGGCCGTTGAGCAGGTGGTTTTCCAGCAAGGTGGCAGCCCAGGGTTGCTGTTTGCTGTAGGCCGGCATGGGTACGGGGTGGCTCGCCGGCTGCGGTGCAGCGGCACTGCCCAGCGTGGGCAGCAAGGCTTCTAGCCACCCCGCGAACGCTGCGTCAAAGTCCGGCTCGCAGTCCACCCGTTGCAGCAGGCGACGCCCACCCAGTTCGGCCAGGCGCTGGTCAAGCTTGCGGCCAAAGCCGCAGAACTGGTCGTAACTGGAGTCGCCCAAGGCCAGCACGGCATAGGGCAGCTCGGCACAACAGGCGCCCTCCTCGCCCTGCAAGGCCTGCCAGAATGCCGCCGCGCTGTCGGGCGCGTCACCATCGCCAAAGGTGCTGGTGATCAACACCACGCTGGCCGCGCCCTGCAGTTGGCTTGGGCTGACCGCCTCCATGCAACTGAGCTGCACATCAAGGCCGGCACCGCGCAGGTGTTCGGCACAACGCTCGGCCAGCAGCTCGCCGTTACCGGTCTGCGAGGCCCACAACACTTGGTGCCGTGGGGCCACCAACGCTGCAACGGGCAGCGCCGCCGGCTGAGCGAACAGCCCGGCCAGCAAGCCGTCGATAAACAGCCGACGGTTGCCGGCCAGTGGCGCACTGGCCGGCAGGCTAGGCACGCCCTCGGCGCGGGCCTGCTCCAGGCCCAGCAGGAAACCCTGCAGGTAATGGCGCTCTTCTTCTGCCAGCACCGGGGCTGGCAGGGTGTCCAGGCCAAGCAGACGGGACAGGGTGGCAGTGGGCATGCGGACTGGCTCCAGAATGGCAGTGTGCAGCTCAAGGGCGTCGATACGCTCGCCGGCGACCCGCTGCAGGGCGACGGCGCAGTATTTGAAAGCCGGCTGTAGCGACAGTGGATCGACCGCATCGCAGGTCACGGCATTGATTGCCAGTTGCTCACCGACCAGGTCGTTCCAGTGAAACGGCGCAAAGCAGTTGCCTGGCAGCACCCGGTCGCTGATTCGCACCGGTAGCACGGCTTGCCCACGCCGCGAGCGGATGGCGACCTGGTCTTTTTCAGCTATGCCCAAGCGTGCGGCGTCGTCGGGGTGGACCTCGACGAAAGGGCCAGGCTCCAGCTTGTTCAGCGCCGGCACCTTGCCGGTCTTGGTCAGGGTGTGCCACTGGTGCTGCACACGGCCGGTGTTCAGCACCATGGGGTAGTCGTCATCCGGCAATTCTGCTGCCGGCAACCAGGGCCTGGCGAAGAAACGCGCCTTGCCACTGGCGGTAGGAAAGGCCAGCGCCGGGCGATCGCCCTGGGCATCGTGCAGCAGCGCCTGGCTGCTGCCGTCGTTCAGGTAGCGCAATGGGCTGCGGTCGCTGCCATGGCCGGGTGCACAAGGCCACTGGTGTGGTTGCCGGCGCAGCTCGGCGTAACCGATGCCGCGCAGATCGTAGCCCGTTGCGGGGTTATGGAAATGGCGGATTTCTTCGTACACCGCTTCGGCATCGGGGTAGTCGAAGGCTTCGGCGTAGCCCATGGCGCAGGCCACCCGGGCGATGATCTGCCAGTCGGGCAGGCTTTGCCCGGGCGGCTCGACGGCGCGCGGCATCAGGGTAAGGTTGCGTTCGCTGTTTATCATTACACCCTCGCCTTCGGCCCACAGCGCGGCCGGCAGCACGATGTCGGCGTAGCGGTTGGTTTCGGTGTCGAGGAAGGCATCCTGGGTAATCACCAACTCGGCCTGGCACAGGCCATCGATCACCTGCTGACGGTTGGCGACGCTGGCCACCGGGTTGCTGCAGATGATCCAGCACGCTTTCACTTCACCCGCGTTCATCTGCTCGAACAGTGCCACCGTGCCCTCGCCGCCTTCACTGCGCAGGCTGCCGGGTGCCAGTTGCCACTGCTGCTCGACAAACGCGCGGTCGCCCTCCACCAACGCCGAGCGCTGGCCTGGCAAGCCGGGCCCCATGTAGCCCATTTCACGGCCGCCCATGGCGTTGGGCTGGCCGGTCAGCGAGAACGGCCCGCTACCGGGGCGGCAGATGGCGCCCGTGGCCAGGTGCAGGTTGCAGATGGCGTTGCTGTGCCAGGTACCGTGGATGCTTTGGTTCAGGCCCATGGTCCAGCAGCTCATCCAGTCGTTGGCACTGCCGATCCATTCGGCGGCCTTGATGATGTCGCCCACGGCCAACCCGGTGATGGCCGCCACGCGCTCCGGGCTGTAGTCATCGAGGAAGGCTGGCAGTTCGTCCCAGCCTTCGGTGTGGCGGGCAATGAAGTCGCGGTGGGTGTGGCCATTACGGTGTAGCAGGTGCAACAGGCCGTTGAGCAAGGCCATGTCAGTGCCGGGGCGTACCTGCAGGAACAGGTCGGCCTTGTCGGCGGTGGCGCTGCGCCGCGGGTCGACCACGATCAGCCTGGCGCCGGCCTTGACCCGGTCGAGCAGGCGCAGGAACAGGATCGGGTGGCAGTCGGCCATGTTGGCGCCGATCACCAGGAACACGTCGGCGTGCTCGAAGTCCTGATAACTGCCAGGTGGGCCATCGGCGCCGAGCGACAGCTTGTAGCCACTGCCGGCGCTGGCCATGCACAGGCGCGAGTTGGACTCGATGTGGCGGGTACGGATAAAGCCTTTGGCCAACTTGTTGGCCAGGTATTGAGCTTCCAGCGACATCTGCCCCGACACGTAAAGCGCCACAGCGTCGGGGCCATGCTGGTCAATGATGCCGCGCAGGCGTTTGCCTGCGTCGGCGATAGCCTGGTCCATGCCAGTGCGCGCCGGCTGCTGGCTGCGCTGCTGGCGCACATAGGCGTCTTCGAGGCGGCCGGCGGCCGTCAGCGGCAGGTGCGCGGTCAGGCCTTTGGTGCACAGCCGGCCAAAGTTGCTGGGGTGCTGCTTGTCGCCACTGACCTTGACGACTTTGCCATCGGCAACGCTCATGACGATGCCGCAGCCAACGCCGCAATAGGGGCAGACGCTGCGTACTTCGCTATTGGCCATGGGCGGGCTCCTGTTGAAAAACGCAAAAAGGCGCCGGCTGCCCCGCCTTGCTGAGCAAGTGGGGCAACACGGCGCCTTTGTCGTGAGTTTTTATGGGCTGTCGACGTTGATAGCCCGGGATGAAGGGAGATCAGCAATTTATGGGCCAGCCATACCGGCCCTTT
>NZ_JBNRIK010000018.1:1463-2720 GCF_053557975.1 Pseudomonas sp. XP2 | reverse complement strand
CCCGCGAAAGGGCCGGCACAGGCTGTGCACCATGCGGTGGCAAGCCGATACCCGCTGGCGCTATGCTGGGGCAAATTCCAGCATGAGCAACTACCCTCCCCCCATGTCCCAGGTGATCCTCAAATCCCCCGCCCAACTCGACCTGATGCGCCGCGCCGGCCAGCTGCTGGCCCAAGTGTTCGCCGACCTCGACCGCTTCATCGGCCCTGGTGTGACCACCATGCAGATCAACGACCGCGCCGAAGCGTTCATCGTCGACACGCTCAAGGCGCGGCCAGCGAGCAAGGGCCAGTACGGTTTCCCCTACTCGCTCAATACCTCGGTGGACCACGTGGTGTGCCACGGCATGCCCAAGGTCGATGAAGTATTGAAGGAAGGCTCGATCATCAACGTGGACATCACCCTCGAACAGGGCGGCTATATTGCCGATTCGTCGAAGATGTACAGCATCGGCAAGATCAGCGATGAAGCCCGGCGGTTGGTCGACACCACCTATGACGCGCTGTGGAAGGGCATTGAGCAGGTGCGCCCCGGGGCTACGCTGGGCGATATCGGCCATGCCGTCCAGGCCCATGCCGAGGCGGCGGGCTACAGCGTGGTCCGCGAGTATTGCGGGCATGGTATCGGCCAGCAGATGCATGAAGGGCCTGAAGTACTGCACGTTGGCCAGCGTGGCATGGGCATGAAGCTGAAACCGGGGATGGTGTTCACCATCGAGCCGATGATCAACCAGGGTGGACGCGGAACGCGCACATTGAAGGATGGCTGGACGGTGATTACCCGTGACCACAGCCTGTCAGCGCAGTGGGAGCATACCGTGGCGGTGACTGAGGAGGGGTTTGAGGTGCTGACGTTGCGGGAAGAAGAGCGCCGTAGCTGAAATCGCAGACACAAAAAAAGCGACCTTAAGGTCGCTTTCTTTGTTACTTCCGGGTGTTCAGTGGGCCCTGGAAGTGGAAAATGGCGCAGCGGACGGGACTCGAACCCGCGACCCCCGGCGTGACAGGCCGGTATTCTAACCGACTGAACTACCGCTGCGCTATACATCGAGTGGTGGGTGATGACGGGATCGAACCGCCGACCCTCTGCTTGTAAGGCAGATGCTCTCCCGGCTGAGCTAATCACCCATGTCTCTCGGTGTGGCGCGCATTCTACGGGCGACTTTGCGCTCTGGCAAGCACTTATCGAAGTTTTTTCAAACTTCGCGCCAACACCAGAATTCAGGCACAAAAAAAGCGACCCTAAGGTCGCTTTCTC
>NZ_JBNRIK010000018.1:0-1307 GCF_053557975.1 Pseudomonas sp. XP2 | reverse complement strand
GGTGGGTGATGACGGGATCGAACCGCCGACCCTCTGCTTGTAAGGCAGATGCTCTCCCGGCTGAGCTAATCACCCTTCGTCTCGGTGTGGCGCGCATTCTACGGACGACCCCGCACCCTGGCAAGCACTTTTTAAACTTTTTTCAAAAAAAACCTCATGCCTTTCAAAGACCTAGCGTTGCCGGTTGTTTCTTTTATGCATAAGCCACTGCTGGCCCTCTGACAGGGTTGGCCTCAGAGCTCCGCTCGGAGAATAATGCCCGCCTTATGCATTAAGGAGAGTTACCCCTCATGTGGTTCAAGAACCTGCTGACCTACCGCCTGACCCAGGAAGTCCCGTTCGAGCCTGAAGCGCTGGAAGCCGCACTGGCCAGCAAGCCGGCCCGCCCCTGCGCCAGCCAGGAGCTGACCACCTATGGTTTCGTCGCGCCGTTCGGCAAAGGCGAAGACGCTCCTCTGGTGCATGTCAGCGGCGAGTTCCTGCTGATTGCCGCCCGCAAGGAAGAACGCATCCTGCCTGGCAGCGTGGTCAACGACGCGGTCAAGGAAAAGGTCGAAGAGATCGAGACCGAGCAGATGCGCAAGGTCTATAAAAAAGAACGCGACCAGATCAAGGACGAAATCATCCAGGCCTTCCTGCCGCGTGCGTTCATCCGCCGCTCGATGATCTTCGCCGCCATCGCCCCGCGTCTGGGTGTGATCCTGGTCAACTCGGCGAGTGCCAAGCGTGCCGAAGACCTGCTGTCCACCCTGCGTGAAGTGATGGGCTCGCTGCCGGTGCGCCCGGCCACGGTGAAGGTTGCGCCAACCGCCACCATGACCGACTGGGTAAAAACGCAGCAAACCGCCGAAGGCTTCTATGTACTGGACGAGTGCGAATTGCGTGACACCGCCGAAGACGGCGGCATCGTGCGTTGCAAGCGCCAGGACCTGACCGGCGAGGAGATTCAGCTGCACCTGAGCACTGGCAAGGTGGTAACCCAGCTGGCCCTGGCCTGGCAAGACAAGCTGTCGTTCATTCTGGACGATAAAATGGTAATCAAGCGCCTGAAGTTCGAAGAGCTGCTGCAGGAGCAGGCCGAGCAGGACGGTGGTGATGAGGCGGCGCAGCAGTTCGATGCCAGCTTCCTGCTGATGATGATGACCTTTACCGAATTCCTGCCGGCGCTGTTCGAGGCGCTGGGTGGGGAGGAAATTCCGCAAGGGGTCTGAGGTGGTTTGAAGGACTGGTGCGCCGCTGCCCAGGATCAAGCCCTGGCTGTCCATGACATTGACGTTGCACGGCAAGATGGCCATCGCCCGGTCAAC
>NZ_JBNRIK010000017.1:40805-131792 GCF_053557975.1 Pseudomonas sp. XP2 | reverse complement strand
TGGTGGAGGTCTCGGTCGCGGCGGGGACGCTCGAGTCGAATGCGCGAAAGGTGTTGCAGGGCATGCGTATTACTTCCCAGCAGGCGGCGCAGTTGGTGCGAACTGGTTTTAGCGGCTTGCGTGGAGCGGCAGGCAGTTGGGAGTTGCTGCTGGCTATAGGTGGCTTGTATTTGCAGCATGACGCTCTGAGCAGGAATCAGGAAAAAGCGGAAGCGGAGATTGGGCCGAAGGCTTACGAAGCAAAATTGGCATTGCAAGGTTCGCAATTGGGACTGTTGGGAGGGCAACTTGAGGTGGTTGGACTTGTATTGAGGTCAACTGCTGGCCGAATGGGGGGGGCGTGGACCAAAGCCGCTGTAGCCACTGGAGGGGCCTTGATAAGGCTGGGGGCGGTAGTAAGCTCTGTTGCTGGGTTTATCGAAGCCGCTCAGGCTATTTCATCTGCTAAACGCGCTACTGCAGCGGGTGACAGTGTAGCGATGGCGTATTTCTATTTCTCTGCAGCGACTTTTGGGACCGGAGCCATTTTCTTTGCAGGAGCGGTATTCAATGCTTCTCTGCTTGGCCCATTAGGTATTGCTGTGATACTGGTGCTGTTAGCATATACGGCGAGCAAACAAGCTGAAAGAAATGAATCAGACCTACTGGAGCGTTGGGCAAGGCGATGCTGCTTTGGAAAAGCAGATGAAACGCCTATTATTCATTGGGACACTCCAGAATATGCGGATATAGCTTTTGCCGAGCTCAATGCTGCAACGCTGGGTATGCAAGCTAAGCTGCACTTTGAGTCAAGCCTCATAACCAACCCGACAGTGCCTCGGATAGGTGGGTTGGTTGGGTTAGAAGTAGAGCATAAACTGAAATTTCAGATCGTCTTGCCTAGGTATAGGGAAAATGACTCTGCGTATAGCTGGAGTTTGATAGTGCATCGCCATGGAGATGGAGATTTTCCAGAGTTTTCCGGCGGGGAAATCCTTGTTGGTGAAGAGTGCCATGCTTCTTCTAGTGCTGTTTCCCAATCGGTTAACTATTCTGAATTTTCTTCACCGCGCCTTCCTGACTACAAGAGTGATATCGCTTTTGAAAAAAAATTGCATATCGCGGTAGCAGGTGATCAAGAGTTAACGAGTCTAGAGATTTCTGGAGTTGTTGAGCTTCTGCCGACGATAGGAAGTCACTCCGTAGTAGCAGCGACATTACTAGTAATGTTTTGGCCAGATCGTACTATAGACAGTGCGTATGCCGAGGTATGTAACCGGAGGCAGAATGATTGAGCGTGAGTCAAGAGTTTTATGGAAGCGAGAATTGGGCTGGAGCCATGATCTGCCGCATGTGGATGAAGAAACAGTCCCCCGTTTCAATCTGGAGGATATCAGCCCGTCGCCGAACCATATTGACGATGTCTATCTGGAGTTATCGAGGTCCACTCTAATATTGCGTGGCGTTCTGGCCTTGCTCGGTATTCCCGCATTACTGTTCTTTTTTGGTTTGACGCTGTGGTTGTACTGGACTGTCTTGAGTTATGGCTGGACGCGTGAATGGATGATGTACGTTATACTGATTATTGGACCTCTTGTTTGGTTTGGAGGTGTGTTTTCGGTTGTGAAGTTAGATTTGATGCTGCCAAGAGACGAGCCCATTCGCTTTAATCGTCTGCGGCGGAAGGTCTATTTCTATCAATTCCGATACCACTACGTTTACTTGTTCAGCCGTAAGCACTGGGGTGTAAAACCTGTCGCCTACAACTGGGACGACGTAACCGCGGAAGTTTACCGCGTCTACGCTCCCGGCCACGGCGGCCTTATCGAAAATGTCAAGCTGTCGGTCCGCAACCCGGAAACCAACGAAGTCATCGATCGCGTGGAGTTCGCCTCCAACCTATACAAGGGTGAAGCCTACTGGGCCATCGCCCGGCTGTTCATGCAACAAGGCCCCGAAGCCTTGCCAAAGTTCGTGCACCCACCCCGCGACTGGAACGACGACGATGGTCTGAGCCACATGCACTGCCTGGCGCCAAAGGTTGAATGGCCAGCGGACATTGACCGCGAATCCCGTACTGCACCGTCTGAAGGAGAAGCCCTATGAATCCGGTTGTACTTGTAGGCCACCAACACAACTGTCCGCTGCATGGGGTAAACCAGGTCGAAAGCGGGAGCGCTACGTATACGTTTAACGGCAGGCCGGTTGCCAGGGTAGGTGACCGGACCACCTGTGGCGCGGTGATAGAGAGTGGGGCCGGGCATTTCCTGATCGAAGGTGCGGCGGTGGCCCGCAAAGGCGACCGGACGGATCACGGTGGTGTGCTTGAGGAAGGGGATGCCGGGTGGCTGCTGTAAGAGGGGCTTGTGAAGCAGGTATTGAAGTGGATGGCACCGGCTACGCCGGTGTTCGCGGCTAAAGCCGCTCCCACAAAGATGGTGTGTGACCTGGACTTGCGCCGTACCAGCAGGCAACGCGGTGGATGGCCCGGGCTTCGCCCGCTCCCACAGTGATCGTGCAAGCCTTAGGACGCCATGCAAGACAACGTGAGACAGTTAGTTTTTCAGCTATCTGCTGGCGCGTTGATCTGTTTGCCGGGTTTGGCGGCAATTTCAAGGGCTTGGCCGTCCCGCTGTTTGCCTTGGCGGGCCAGGCCTTCGAGTTGCGGTATCAGCATGCCTTCCGGCAAATGCCGCCAGAACCGCCCGGGCATGTGCAGGCGCAGGGCATCGGGGTTGAGGCGGGCGGGGTTGAAGGTATGGCGGTAATAGGTGCGCCATAGTTCGGCACCTGGGTCTTCAGCGTTGCGCGCCCATTGCTGCCAGCGCTCGGGGCACCGACGTTGGTAATCGAACACCTGTCCGTCGAACCGAATGCCATCCTGTGGTGTGGCGATCAACCAGCGCAAACGCCCCAGGCGATCGGCAAAATGGGGGCTGGCACTCTCTAGAATGTCATGCGCCGGTTCGTGGTAGGCGACCAGATCAAGTTGCAGCCGTTCTGCCAACGCTTCTGGCAACGGCACGAAGCGCACAAACGCATGCAGGTGATGCGCCTCTCGGCTGACTTGCTTGATGCGCCGTTGCAGTTCACTGCCCAATCGGTCGCCCGCCAGCATGGCCGTGCGGTCACCATGGGCCACCCGCCAGAGCACTTCGTACAACAGGTTCCACCGTTGCTCGCCGCAGTAACGCGCAGCCTGCTCCAACTGGTTCAGCAGCGCGGCAGGCACCTTGGCGCGAAAAGGGCCAGGGCCTTCGGGGGGCGACGCAGGCACTGCCAGCAGGTCTGCCATCGGGCCTTGTGACCAGGTGACTTGCGAAGGGTCGATGCCATGCCCGAGCAACACACGGGCCTGATCCCGCCACGTGACGAACCGGTCATCGCAGTTGAGCGCAATCATCCCCACAACCCCATCTGCACGGGTGCCTGCGGCTCCCGCAAACGTGCCCGCAGCAAGCCGCTGCGCAGCTCCCCCTGGGCTGGGCGGTAATCGCTGGTGACGATGAACGGCCGCGCCTTGTCCAGCACGCAGCGCAACTGGATCAGGTCGTCATAGCGGATTCGCCGTTCCCGGCGCAGCGCGACCAGGCGTTGCACGCTACGCAGACCAATACCGGGAATGCGCGCCAGCAGCGCAGGCTCGGCGCGGTTTACATCCAGCGGAAAAACGTCACGGTTGGCCAGCGCCCAGGCCAGCTTGGGGTCGATATCCAGCGCCAGGTTGCCGCTTTGCCCAAGCAGCTCACCCGCCTTGTAGCCGTAGCCACGCAGCAGGAAGTCGGCCTGGTAAAGGCGGTGCTCGCGCAGCAGCGGTGGGGCAGCCAGGGGCACGCTGCCCGGGCTGTCGGGGATCGGGCTGAAGGCTGAGTAATACACGCGCTTCAGGCCGTAACCTTGGTACAGCGACTCGGCATTGCGCAGCAGGGTGCTGTCGTCGGTGCTGTCGGCGCCGACGATGACCTGGGTGCTTTGCCCGGCAGGGGTGAAGCGCGGGGCTTTGGGTTCGTTGGCCACGGCTTGCTGGCCCTGGTGAATGACGCCCATGGCCTGACGGATGGTATGCGCGTGTTTTTCCGGCGCCAGGCGCTTGAGGCTGGCTTCGGTGGGCAGTTCGATGTTGACGCTGAGGCGGTCGGCTAGGCGGCCAGCCTCTTCGATCAGCAGCGGGTCGGCATCGGGGATGGTCTTGAGGTGAATGTAGCCGCGGAAGTTGTGCTCTTCGCGCAACAGCCGAGCTACGCGGATCAGCTGTTCCATGGTGTAGTCCGCCGAACGGATGATGCCGGAGCTGAGGAACAGGCCGCTGATGCAATTGCGTCGGTAGAAATCCAGAGTCAGGCGTACCACTTCCTCAGGGCTGAAGCGCGCGCGGGGGACGTTGCTGGAACGGCGATTCACGCAGTACTGGCAGTCGTACAGGCAGAAGTTGGTCAACAATACCTTGAGCAGCGATACGCAACGGCCGTCGGGGGTGTAGCTGTGACAGATACCCATGCCGTTGGTGGCGCCCAGGCCGTCGCCGCCGCGCGAATTGCGCTTGGGCGCACCGCTGCTGGCGCAGGATGCGTCGTACTTGGCGGCGTCGGCCAGGATGCCGAGCTTGGCGATGAGTTGCATGGGTCTGTCTCTTTGTACTGAATATTCATACAGTATTTTGAGATGTGCCGGATTGCAAGTGGTTGTACGCCAGCCATGCCCGAGTAAATCCGTCAGCTAAGCTTGAGGCTGACTTACGGAGAGCAACGAGGCGCGGAAAAGGTTATGAAAATTACCCTGAAGCCGGAGCTGGCACTGGCCGGGCTGGCCTTGGCCTTTGGCATGCTCAACGCCCAGGCTGCGGAAACCAGGAAGGTCGATGTCATGCTGGTGGGCGGTGGCATCATGAGCGCCACGCTGGCGGTCTGGCTCAACGAACTGGAGCCGGGCTGGTCAATGGAAATGGTCGAGCGCCTGGACAAGGTGGCCGAAGAAAGCTCCAACGGCTGGAACAACGCAGGCACCGGCCACTCGGCCCTGGCCGAACTCAACTACACCCCGGAAAAAGACGGCAAGATCGACATCAGCAAGGCGGTGGAGATCAACGAGTCGTTCCAGATCACCCGCCAGTTCCTGGCCTGGCAGGTCAAACAGGGGGTTTTGAAGAACCCGCATTCGTTTATCAATACCACGCCACACATGAGTTTCGTCTGGGGGGACGACAACATCCGCTTCCTGAAGAAGCGCTATGAAGCGCTGCAGGCCAGCCCGTTGTTCAAGCCCATGCAGTACTCCGAGGACCATGAGCAGATCCGCAAATGGGTACCGTTGATGATGGAAGGGCGCGACCCAAACCAGAAACTGGCGGTAACCTGGACCCCGATTGGCACCGACGTCAACTTTGGCGAGATTACCCGGCAATATGTGGGCTATCTGCAGACCCGGCCGAACTTCGATCTCAAGCTGTCCACCGAGGTACAGGAAATCACCCGTAACGGCGACGGTTCCTGGCATGTCGAGTACAAGAACCTCAACGATGGCAGCAAGGCGGCCACCGACGCCAAATTCCTGTTCATTGGTGCCGGCGGTGCGGCGTTACCCCTGCTGCAGAAGTCGGGTATCGACGAAGCCAAGGACTATGCGGGTTTCCCGGTCGGCGGTTCGTTCCTGGTCACTGATAACCCGGCCATCGCCCAGCGGCACATGGCCAAGGCCTACGGCATTGCCGCCACCGGTGCGCCACCCATGTCGGTGCCGCACCTGGACACCCGGGTGCTCGATGGCAAGCGCATGATCCTGTTCGGGCCGTTCGCCACCTTCTCGACCAAGTTCCTCAAGCAAGGCTCGCTGCTCGACCTGCTTGCCAGTACCAGCGTGCACAACGCCTGGCCGATGGTACGGGTAGGGGTACGCGAGTTTGACCTGGTGCAGTACCTGGTCGGCCAGGTGCTGCAATCCGACAATGACCGCTTCGAAGCGCTGCGCACCTACTTCCCCGAGGCGAAGAAGGAAGACTGGCGGCTGTGGCAGGCGGGCCAGCGGGTACAGATCATCAAGAAGGACGAGGCATTGGGTGGCGTGCTCAAGCTCGGTACTGAGGTGGTGATGTCCAGGGACGGTAGCATCGCCGGGTTGCTAGGTGCCTCGCCGGGGGCCTCGACCGCGCCACCGATCATGCTCGATGTGCTCAACAAGGTGTTCAAGGACAAGGTAGCAACGCCGCAATGGCAGGGTAAGATCAAACAGATCATCCCGTCCTACGGAACGCGCCTGAACGACCACCCCGACCAGGTATTGAAGGAGTGGGCGTACACCAACGAGGTGCTGCAACTCGATCCGCCAGCCGGCACCGCTGCGCCGTAGCACGGCGGGGCGCAGGTTTTAACGAGCCACGGGCGCGTCTGCCCAGGCAAAGCGGTAGACGTGACTCGGGGGAGTGGTTTGGCACATGCCGTTGTCGGCATCGGCACGCACTACATACCACTCAGCCCGCGAAGTCTCGCCAAGCTTGCGGGCCTTGTCGGCACTGAAGCAGCGGCCCAGTTCAGAGGCCGGGATCAGGGCGAAGGCGGTGGGGTTGTGGCGCAGCCAATAGACCGCCGCATCCGCCCTGGATTGTCCGGTAAAGCCGAAATGCACGATGGGCTGTCGGGCAAACAGCCAATGCCCTTCTCGCCAGTTGACCAGCACCAGCTCGGCACCGCCGGTGGCGCGTGCCGCTTCGCTCATCAGCGTCTCATGCGGGTTGCGGCCCTCCTTCAGCGGCTCGACGAAGCCGCGGGCGAACCACAGCGCGAACCATAGCAGGGCCACGGCGACAAAGGCTTTGCGCCAGGCCGGCCGGCCCAGCAACCAGCGTTTGAGCAGCCACGGTATCAGCGGGGCGATGGCCAGCACCAGGCCCGGCAGCGCTGGGAAGATGTACAACTTGCGCTTGCCACTGCTGAGGCTGAAAAACAGCAGCACCAACGCCACCCAGCCGAGTAGCAGCCAGAAGCGCCCGTCGCGCTTTTGCAGCTGGCGTCGCCAGGCCGGTACCAGCCAAGGCAGGGCCAGCACCAGCGGCAGCCAGTACTTGGGAATGACCTTGACGAAGAAGTACCAGAATGGCTCGCGATGGTCCCAGGCATTGGTATAGCGGCTGGCGGTCTGGCGCAGCAAGATTTCCTTGAGGTAGGCCAGCTCCGCTGCGCCACCGCCCTGGGCGATCGACATCAGCAGGGGCACAAGCCACACCGCGCAACCGGCCAGCAGGCAAAGCAGCCCAAGGCCCCAGCGCCAACCCTGGCCAGGCATGGCCACAACGCCGTGCCAGCCTTGGCGCACCGCCCAGGCATAGGGCAGCAGCATCAGCGCCGGGACAAAGCCCACGCCTTTGCTGATGATGCCCAGCCCCATGGCCGCACAGGCCAGGTAGAACCAACCCCACGCCGGCCCCAATAGCAGGTGGCGCACCATGCCATAGAAACCCAACGCCACCCACAGGCACAGGAAGCTGTCGATCTGTCCGGTGCGCAGGATGCTGTAGCTCTGGTAGGTGGCCAGGAACAGCAAGGCGGCGATCACGCCAATGCGCCGGTTCCACAGGCGCCGCCCCAGGTCGTGCAGCACCCAGGTGATGGTTGCCGCCGACATCAACCCGGGCAGGTAGAGGGCAACCTTGGGCGAGCCGGTCAGTTGGCTGAACAGGGCCACGGTCCACATGAAGAGCGGCGGCTTGTCGCCGTAGATTTCCGCTGCCCGGTGGGGGATGAACCAGTTGCCGCTTTGCAGCATTTCCAGGGCTACGCCGAGAAAGCGCTCTTCATCCACATTCATCGGCTGTCGCCAGCCGATACCTGCACCCACCAACACTACGGCGAGGGCAATCAGGGCCAGGCGTTCGGCCCCAAGCGTCTTGAACCTCGGCAAGGGCTATTCCTTCTGTTCCTGGTGGCGGGCGATCAGTTGCAGGTTGCGCAGGTAGACCAGAAAGCCGAAGCTCTGGCCGATGATGAACACCGGGTCCTGGCGGTAGATGGCGTAGGTCAGCAGCAGCGCACTGCCGAGCATGCTCAGATACCAGAAACCTACCGGGATCACGCTGCGGCGCTTGAACTCGCTGTACAGCCACTGCAGCACGAAGCGCCCGGTGAACACCGCCTGACCGGCGAAGCCGATGATCAGCCACAGGGTTTCGCGGGTCATCCTTCAAACTCCTGCGGGCGGCTGCCCAGGCGGGTGCGGCGAATCAGCCACCACACCCCGAACAAGTCGAGGATGCCGACAAGGGCGCGGTCCAGGTTGCCGTACTTGGACACCCCGGCATGGCGTGGTCGGTGGTTGACCGGGTGCACCAGCATGCGGCCGTTGTGGCGCAGGATCAGGGCCGGGATGAAGCGGTGCATGTGGTCGAAGTAAGGCAGGCGCAGGAAGGCTGCGCGCTCGATCAGCTTCAGCCCGCAGCCGGTGTCTGGCGTGGCGTCTTTGAGCAGGCGGCTGCGCAAGCCGTTGGCAACACGCGAAGCCCAGCGCTTGCTCGCGCTGTCTCGGCGGTTGACGCGGTGCCCGGCGACCAGTTTCACGCCACCGGCCAATGCCTGGTTGGCGCGCACCAGGTCGAGCATGCCAGGGATGTCTGCCGGGTCGTTCTGGCCGTCGCCGTCGAGGGTGGCCAGCCAGTGGCCGCGGGCAGCCTGCGCGGCGTGCCAAAGCGAGGTGCTCTGGCCCAGCGAGCGTTCGTGGCGCAGTATGCGCAGCTGCGTGTAACCCTGGCTTTTCAGTTGCTGAAGTACGCTCAGGGTGCGATCGCTGCTGCCGTCATCGACCACCAGTACTTCATAGTCTTCGGCGGCCAGTGCGGCGCGGATTTCCATCAACAATGATGGCAGGTTGTCGACCTCGTTCCTGGCGGGGATCAGTACCGAGAGGTCAAGTGGATCTGTCATGAGGCTACCTGTGGTCTTGTTGTGAGTGCGCGGCTCAAACCCGGTAAAAATCCCGGTACCAGCCAACGAAAGCGTTAATGCCGTGTTCCAGCGATGTGCCCGGGGTGAAGTCGACCCAGCGCGCCAGCGAGCCCACATCGGCCCAGGTCTCCAGCACGTCTCCCGCTTGCAGTGGCAGGTAGTCGCGCTGGGCCTTGATGCCCAAGGCGTCCTCCAGACACTCGACGAAATGCAGCAGCCGCACCGGCTGGCCGCGACCGATGTTGAACAGCTGGCAGGGCGGTCGCCCGTGGGCAGGCTGTGGTGGCTTCAGGCGCAGGCGCAGGATGCTTTCGACAATGTCGTCGATGTAGGTGAAGTCGCGCCCCATCAGGCCGTTGTTGTAGATCTCGATCGGGCGGCCTTCGAGCATGGCGCGGGTGAACTTGAACAGCGCCATGTCGGGGCGGCCCCAAGGACCGTAGACGGTGAAAAAGCGCAAACCCGTGGTCGGTAGGCGATACAGGTGCGCATAGCTGTGCGCCATCAGTTCATTGGCGCGCTTGCTGGCGGCATAGAGCGACACCGGCTGCTCGACCGGATCGTCGACGCTGAACGGCAGCTTGGCGTTGGCGCCGTACACCGAGCTGCTGGAGGCGTAGATCAAGTGGCGCGGCGGTTGCTGGCGGCAGGCTTCGAGCATATTGAGGAAACCGACCAGGTTGGCCTGGCCATAGGCGCCGGGGTTGTCCAGCGAATAGCGCACCCCGGCCTGGGCCGCCAAGTGGATCACTTCACTGAACGCCTGCCCGCTGAACAGCTGTTGCAGGTCGACGCTGTTGGCGATGTCGAGGGGCTGGAAGCGGAAATTGGCGAAGCTGGACAGCTGTTGCAGGCGCGCCCGTTTCAGCTCGACACTGTAGTAGGCATTGAGGTTGTCGATGCCGATCACCTCGATGCCAGCCTCGCACAGGCGGCACGCGACGTGGAACCCGATAAAGCCGGCCACACCGGTAATCAGTACGGGCATGCTGGCTGCACCTGGCCGCGGCCGATACCGTAGTAGGTCAGGCCGGCGGCGGTCATGTGCTCGGGTTCAAACAGGTTGCGGCCGTCGAACACCACTCGATCGGCCAACAGCTCCTGCACCTTGTCCAGATTCAGCACACGATAGTCCTGCCACTCGGTGACGATGACCAGCGCATCGGCGCCTTCCAGTGCATCGTCCTTGCACGGCACCAGTTGCAAATCGGCGCGCAGGCCGTAATGCCGAAGGATTTCGTCCATCGCCTGCGGGTCGTGGGCCTGTACTCGCGCGCCAGCAGCCCACAGCGCTTCCAGCAAGGTTCGGCTGGACGCTTCGCGGATGTCATTGGTGTTGGGCTTGAACGACAAGCCCCACAGGGCGAATACCTTGCCCCGCAGGCCATCGGGATAATGCCGCTGGATCTTGCTGAACAGCCGACCCTTCTGATGTTCGTTGACCGACTCCACCGCACGCAGCAACTGCGCCTCGAAGCCTTCAGCCTCGGCGCTGCGGCGCAGGGCTTGCAGGTCCTTGGGGAAGCACGAGCCGCCAAAGCCGCAGCCGGCGTAGATGAAGTCGTAACCGATGCGCGGGTCGGAGCCGATGCCGCGGCGCACCATTTCGATGTCGGCCCCCAGGTGCTCGGCCAGGTTGGCGATTTCGTTGATGAAGGAGATCTTGGTCGCCAGCATGCAGTTGGCCGCATACTTGGTCAGCTCGGCGCTGCGTGCATCCATGATCATGAGTTTTTCGCGGTTGCGGCTGAACGGCAGGTACAGCTCGCGCAATAACTCCACCTCGGCCGGTTCGGCGCCGCCGATGATGATGCGGTCCGGCCGCATGCAGTCGTCCACGGCCGAGCCTTCCTTGAGAAACTCCGGGTTGCTGATTACCTGGAAGCGAGCGGGGGCGGCGACGGACTGGGCTATGCGCGACTTGATGCGGTGCACCGTGCCGACCGGCGCGGTGGACTTGTTGACGATCACCGCGCCGTCAGCGTGTTCGAGAATGCTGTCGACCACGGCGAACACCTGCTTCAGGTCAGCGCTGCCATCGGCTTGCGGCGGTGTGCCGACTGCAATGAACTGCAGCCTGGCGTAGTTGGCTGCTGCCCTGGCGTCAGTGGTGAAGCGCAGGCGGCCACAAGCCAGGTTTTTTTCCAGCATCGGCGCAAGGCCGGGCTCGAAGATCGGGCAATGGCCTTCATTGAGGGTGGCGACCCGCTCAGCGTCGACATCCATGCACAACACCGAGTGCCCCACCTGCGCCAGGCACACTGCCTGGGTGAGGCCGACATAGCCGGTACCGAAAACCGTGACTTTCATCGTTCAGCTCCTTGATAGGAAAGCTGAAAAAAATGTCACAGTGTTGTTTAGGATTTGTTACCTGATGGATGAATTGAGCCGCTATGTGGTCGGGATCCCGTTGCGTGCGGGCAGAAGATCTAGACTTACCCAGTGCTCGCGATAACGCGCTGTAGGGCGGGCACAAACCCTTGAACCGACCACCGCCTCCCCGGATCGGAGTTCCCTCGCTGGCGATGGCCTTCTTGCAGAGGAGGGCAGGTCATGGACGAGGCAAGGCTTCACGATTTCATGGGCAAGGTGGTGGGCGACATGGGCGCAGCGGCGACCCTGGCCAATGTCATCCTGGGCGACGAACTGGGGTTGTATCGAGCGATGGCCGATAGCCAGCCAATTACCCCCGAAGCGCTGGCGGAAAAAACCGGCTGCCATCCGCGGCTGGTGCGCGAATGGCTGAACGCCCAGGCCGCTTCGGGTTACATGGCACACGTCAAGGGCTCTTTTGTGCTGCCCGAAGAGCAGGCCATGGCCCTGGCGCTGGAGGACTCCCCGGCTTATATGGCCGGTGGGGCCGCCGTGATCGCTGCGCTGTTCCATGACAAGGACAAGCTGGTCGCGGCCATGCGAGGCGATGGCGGGCTGGCCTGGGGGGACCACCACCCGTGCATGTTCAGCGGTACCGAGCGGTTTTTCCGACCCGGCTACCGTACGTTTCTGGTCGCTGAGTGGTTGCCAGCGCTCGAGGGTGTGGTGGCCAAGCTACAGGCGGGGGCCAAGGTCGCGGATGTAGGCTGCGGGCATGGCGCCTCGACGCTGGTCATGGCCCAGGCGTTTCCAGCGTCTACCTTCGTCGGCTACGACTACCACGGGCCTTCCATCACCACCGCCAACGATCGTGCGCGTGAGGCGGGGCTAGCCGAGCGGGTGAGTTTTCAGCAGGCCAGTGCGAAGGATTACCCGGGACATGACCATGACCTGGTGTGCTTCTTCGATTGCCTGCACGACATGGGCGACCCGGTGGGGGCGGCCAAGCATGCCTATCGGGCGTTGAAGGCTGACGGCACGGTCATGCTGGTAGAACCTTTTGCCGAGGATTCGCTGGACGGCAACCTGACGCCGGTAGGGCGCTTGTTCTACGCAGCCTCTACCTTCATCTGCACGCCGAATTCGCTGTCGCAGGAGGTGGGCTTGGGGTTGGGTGCGCAAGCCGGTGAGGCGCGCTTGCGGGCGGTGTTCGAGGAGGCGGGGTTCAGCCGCTTCCGGCGTGCGACGCAGACACCGTTCAACCTGATTCTGGAAGCTCGGAAGTAGGGTGTGGTCCTGCACGGGCCTCTTCGCGGGCTTGCCCGCTCCCACAGGATCATTACAGGGCCTGGAAACGCAGAAGGGGCGCCATGTGGCGCCCCTTCTGTTTGTTGCTTAGGCTTCAGCGTCCCAAGGACGATCGCCTTTTTCATCTTTGACGCGGGTTGGCAGGCCCATCACGTCAAGCGCCTTGAGGAACGGCTCGGCTGGCAGCTCCTCGACGTTGACCATGCGCTTGGCATCCCATTCGCCACGGGCAACCAGCAGGGCGGCAGCCACTGGCGGTACACCGGCGGTGTAGGAAATGCCCTGGCTGTCGGTCTCGGCGTAGGCTTCTTCGTGGTCTGCCACGTTGTAGATGAACACTTCGCGCGGCTGGCCATCCTTGGTGCCTTTGACCAGGTCACCGATGCAGGTCTTGCCGGTGTAGCCAGGGGCCAGGGAGGCCGGGTCTGGTAGAACGGCCTTGACCACTTTCAGCGGTACCACTTCCAGGCCTTCGGCAGTTTTTACCGGTTGCTCGCTGAGCAGGCCCAGGTTCTTCAACACGGTGAACACATTGATGTAGTGCTCGCCGAAGCTCATCCAGAAACGCACGTTCGGCACGTTGAGGTTCTTCGAAATCGAGTGAACTTCGTCGTGGCCGGTCAGGTAAAGGTTCTGCGAGCCTACCACTGGCAGGTCGTCGGTACGCTTGACCTCGAACATGGTGTTGCTGGTCCACTGGCTGTTCTGCCAGCTCCACACTTGCCCGGTGAACTCACGGAAGTTGATTTCCGGGTCGAAGTTGGTGGCAAAGTATTTGCCATGCGAACCGGCATTGACGTCGAGGATGTCGATCGAATCAATGCTGTCGAAATACTGCTGCTGCGCCAGTTTGGCGTAGCTGTTCACCACACCCGGGTCGAAACCGACGCCGAGAATGGCGGTAATGTTCTTTGCCTGGCACTCTTCGAGGTGTTTCCACTCGTAGTTGCCATACCACGGCGGGGTCTCGCAAATCTTGCCCGGCTCTTCGTGGATGGCGGTGTCCAGATAGGCGACACCCGTATCGATGCAGGCACGCAGCACCGACATGTTGAGGAAGGCGGAACCTACGTTGATCACGATCTGCGATTCGGTCTCGCGGATCAGCGCCTTGGTTGCCTCGACATCGAGGGCATTGAGCGAGAAGGCCTGGATGTCGGCGGGTACCTTGAGGCTACCCTTGGCCTTGACGCTGTCGATGATGGCCTGGCATTTGGAGATGTTCCGTGACGCGATAGCGATACGACCCAGTTCGTCGTTATGCTGCGCGCACTTGTGGGCCACCACCTTGGCGACACCTCCTGCACCAATGATAAGAACGTTCTTCTTCAATTTACCTTTTGCTCCTTACTTGGAAAGCCGGCCTTACGACAGGCTGGAAACGTAGTCTTCGAAACCGAACTCGCGGACGACTTCGACGCTGCCGTCGAGTTGCTTGACCACGATGGATGGCATCTTCAGGCCGTTGAACCAGTTTTTCTTGACCATGGTGTAACCCGCCGTGTCGATGAACGACAGGCGATCGCCAATGGCCAACGGGCGATCGAATTGGTACTCGCCGAAAATGTCACCGGCCAGGCACGACTTGCCGCAGACCATGTAGGTGTGCTCGCCGTCGTTGGGGGCCATCTTGGCGTTGAGGCGGTAGATCAGCAGGTCAAGCAGGTGTGCTTCGATCGAGCTGTCGACCACGGCCAGGTGCTTGCCGTTGTACAGGGTGTCGAGCACGGTCACTTCCAGCGAGGCGCTGTTGGTGATGGCTGCTTCGCCCGGCTCCAGGTACACCTGCACGCCGTACTTTTGCGAGAAGGCTTTGAGGCGCGCGCAGAAGGCGTCTACCGCATAGTCTTCACCGGTGAAATGGATGCCGCCACCGAGGCTGACCCACTCGACCTTGTGCAGCAGGTGACCGAAGCGCTCTTCGATGTGCGTGAGCATCTTGTCGAACAGGCCGAAGTCGCCGTTCTCGCAGTTGTTGTGGAACATGAAACCGGAGATCTGTTCGATCACCTGCTCGATCTTGGCAGGGTCCCATTCGCCCAGGCGGCTGAACGGACGTGCCGGGTCGGCCAGCAGGTAGTCAGAGCTGCTGACCTGCGGGTTGACGCGCAGGCCGCGCACTTTGCCTTCGGACTGTTCGGCAAAGCGCTGCAGCTGGCCGATGGAGTTGAAGATGATCTTGTCGCAGTTCTCGAGCATTTCCTCGACCTCGTCGTCGGCCCAGGCCACGCTGTAGGCGTGGGTCTCGCCGGCGAACTTCTGGCGGCCGAGCTTGAGCTCGAAGAGGGAGGACGAGGTGGTGCCGTCCATGTACTGCTGCATCAGGTCGAACACCGACCAGGTGGCGAAGCACTTGAGGGCGAGCAGCGCCTTGGCACCGGAGTGTTCGCGCACGTAGGCGATCTTCTCCATGTTGCTGAGCAGCTTGGTTTTATCGATGAGGTAATACGGCGTCTTGATCATTTAAAGGCCCCCGGCCAGGCCGGCCAAAAAAAGGACACGCATTGTGCCTTCACTTGCCGCAGACCGAAAGGGTGCGATACGCATTTCGTCAGGGTTGACGCCGTTGCGAGGGCATTTTTCCGGTTGCGGCGGGCTCAGTAGAACAGGCGCATGTGACTGTCGTAATCACCACCGACGGGCGGCAGCCTCAATCGGCTTGCTGCAACCACGCGTGAATCTGCTCAAGCGTTGCCGTAGCGCCACCACAAACCACCACCAGCACATTCTGGTAGTGCGCCAGGACGCCTGGCGCATACGCCAATGCCAGCGCCGCTCCACACGCTGGCTCGACCAGTACGCGATGGTCCAGCAGGAACCGCTCACAGGCTTCCAGCGCTGCGCGATCGCTGACCAGGTGGCTGTGCACCGGGTGTTGCTGTGCGCAGGCCAGCGCCTGATCGGCTACCCGCTTTGCCCCCAGCGATGTTGCCACCGAGGCGATGCGCTCCAGCTCGACCGAATGCCCCGCCTGCAGGGCCGCGTGCAGCGACGCGGCGCCGTGGGTTTCCACCGCCAGCACCGGTACATCACCCCAGCCATTGCGCTGCAGCCCCTCGACCACGCCGCTGAGCAAGCCGCCACCCCCTACCGACAGCACCACGGCGTCCGGTTTGACGCCTGCTTCGGCGACTTCATCGATCAGGCTGGCATGCCCGGCCCACAGCAGCGGATCGTCAAACGGGTGGATGAACGCATCATCCGGCCCCACCAAGGTCTGCGCCAGGGCGTTGGCCTCTTGCCAGGAGCTGCCATGCACCACCACGTTGGCGTCTTCCAGGCGCAGCAACTCCTTGGCCCGCTCGGTGGTGGTCTCGGGGACCACCACGGTCACCGGCACACCCAGTTTGCGCCCTGCATAGGCCACCGCCAGGCCGGCGTTGCCGCCCGAAGACGAGATGAACTGCCGGGCGCCACGGGCCTGATGCACTTCGCAGGCATGGCCCACCCCGCGCAGCTTGAACGAGCCGCAAGGTTGCAGGGCATCGAGCTTGAGCCAGATGTTTCGGCCCGCGGCCAACGACAGGGAGCGGGATTCGATCAGGGGGGTGTGGATATGCAAGGTCATTGGCTGGTTCCGCGTAATTGTTCAAGGTAGTTGTAAATGGTGTAGCGGGTCACGCCGAGCGCACTGGCCGCCTTTTCCACGCCGCCTTTGACGATGAACAGGCCACGCTCCTGCATGACCCGCACCGCCTCGACCTTGGCCTGTTTGTTCATCCGGCCTTGGCCGCTGCGTTGCAGGGAAGCCTGGATGATCTCGCTCATCAGCAGCTCCATGTCGGCGGGTTCGCTGACGGCAGGCGTGGCCCCCAGCGGTTGGAACTGCTGGAGAAAGCTCATGGCGGCGTCCAGGCCGGTGACGTCGGTGTTGACGCATAGGCTGGCGAAGGGGTGGCCGGTGCTGTCGCGAAAGATCGCAGTGGCGCTGCGCAGGGTGCGGCCCTTGAGCGTGGTGGGGTAGTCGGGTAGTACCACCGGCTCGCTGCCGTGCTGGTCGGCCGAGGCCTGCATCAGTGCCTTGAAGCCTTGATCCTGCTCTGGGGCGGCGAGGATCGGGCTGCCGACGCTGCGGCCGGAGAGGTGACCGTTGACGATCGCCACCACGGAATGCTCCGGGTGGTCCAGGTCGTGCAGCAGGATTTCCATGTTGCGTGCGGCGACGCTGCCCAAGGCCTGGATGGCGGCCTTGAGCACCGTGAGGGTGAGGTGGCGTTCTTCGCTGGGGGGGATAGGCATGGCACATCGCAATATCAACGTTTTGTGTATTTTTACACATAAAGTTGAATTGTGCGATCTGTGGTGGTTGTACCGGCCCATCGCGGGCAAGGCAGCGCCCACAGTTACTGCACGACCCTTGAGGTTTGCAGTTTCCTGTGGGCGCTGGCTTGCCGGCGATGAGCCGCAAAGCGGCCCTTGTAAAAGTCAGCCCAGCGCCGGGGTGCGCGGCGGAATCATACGGCGCGAGCCAGTCGCCTCGAAGGCTGCACCAAAGCTCAACAACGCATTGTCACTGTAAGCCCGCCCGGCAAAGGTCAGCCCCACCGGCATGCCGATGTCGGCCATCACCCCCATTGGCACGGTGACGGTCGGCACACCCAGGTGACGGATCGCCAGGTTACCGTTGGCCACCCAGATACCGTTGCTCCAGGCGATGTCCGCTGATGCCGGGTTGACGTCGGCATCGGCCGGGCCCACATCGGCCACTGTCGGGAACAGCACAGCGTCCAGGCCCAGATTGTCCATCCAGTCTTCCAGGTCCAGTTTGCGCGTGTGCTCCAGGCCACGCAGGCCGTCGGGCAAGGTCTCGATCTGGTCCCAGGTCTTCAGCCCGCGCTTGGCCATGTTGACGTACTCGTCCATGCCGGCGGCCAGGTCGTCTTCGCGGTTGGGCAGGGTGCCCGGGTCGTGGGGGAAAATCTGTGGGCCATCGACATCGGCCAGGCGGTTGAGCTTCGGGTCGCCGTTGGCGCGCAGGAAGTCGTCAAAGGCCCACCCCGACAGCTCCCACAGCTCGTCATGCAGGAACTCCTTGCTGACGATGCCACGGTTGTAAACGGTCGGTGCGCCCGGGCGGTCGCCCTCGCAGTTCGACACCAGCGGAAAGTCCACTTCCAGCACTTCGGCGCCGGCCGCCTCCAGAGCCTGGCGTGCCTGTTGCCACAAATCAATCACAGTGGCACGGGTGTTGATGCGTTGGCCAGTCGGGCCACCGATGCCTGGTTTTTCGCAGGTGCCTGCTTCGGCATCGGCATTTATATACATGCGCGGTACGCCAAAGCGTTTGCCCTTGAGTGCGCTGGCATCCACTGCCAGGTCCAGATAAGAAGCTGGGCGCACGGTGGATGCCGCCGGTATTGGCACCCAAGGTTGCAGACGCCACAGGTCGCCGCGCTTGTCAGCGTCATCGGCGACCACCACGTCGAGGATTTCCAGCAGGTCGGCCATGGTGCGGGCGTAAGGAACCACCACGTCCATGGTCGGGGTCAGCGGCCAGTTGCCACGCACCGAAATCACGCCGCGCGAGGGGGTGTAGGCGCACAAGCCATTGTTGGACGCCGGGCCACGGCCACTGGACCAGGTTTCCTCAGCCAGGCCGAAGGCACTGAAGCTGGCGGCGGTGGCGGTGCCGGCACCGTTGGATGAGCCCGAGGCGAAGGGCGCAGTCAGGAAGTTGGCGTTGTACGGGCTTTCGGCGCGGCCATACACGCCGCGCTGCATGCCACCGTTGGCCATGGGCGGCATGTTGGTTTTGCCCAGGCACACAGCACCCGCGGCGCGCAGGCGCTCGATGGTGAAAGCGTCGCGCTGGGCGACCAGATCCTTGAAGGCAGGGCTGCCGGAAGCGGCGGTCAGGCCTTTGACCAGGTAGCTGTCCTTGGCGGTGTAGGGAATGCCATCCAGCGGGCTCAGGACCTGGCCTTGAGCGCGGCGGGCGTCGGAGGCCTCGGCTTCTTTCAGCGCCTCGGGGTTGCGTACCACGACAGCGTTCAGGGCGGTGGCGGTGTCGGCGCCATCGTAGGCGTCGATGCGCGCCAGGTAGGCCTTGACCAGCTCGACCGCCGTCGTGCGGCCCGACTCGAGCGCGTCGCGCAGCTCGGCAATGGAAACCTCGGTTACCTCGATCATGCGTTCACCAAAAAAATGTGCAGGTGGGGGCTAATGCGAGGAGTGTACAAGAAGGGCTTGGCGGACGCAGGTTTGCGCGGGGGCAAATGGTTTTATGCAAGCGGGCATTGTCGGGGTCGCACAGCGACCCCGGCTAACCCTCAATCCAGGTCCTGCGCCGCATGCCGCTCGGGCACCTGGCTGGCCTCATCACCCCACGTGCGGTTTACCCGCGTTCCGCGCTGCACCGCCGGGCGCAGGGCAATTTCCTCGGCCCAGCGCTGCACGTTGGGATACTCATCCACCGCCAGGAATTCTGCCGCGTCATACAGGTTGCCGCGCACCAGCTGGCCATACCACGGCCACACGGCAATATCGGCAATGCTGTACTCATCACCGCCCAGGTAGCGGCTCTCGGCCAGGCGGCGGTCGAGCACGTCCAGTTGACGCTTGGCCTCCATGGTAAAGCGGTTGATCGCGTATTCGATTTTTTCCGGGGCATACACGTAGAAGTGACCGAAGCCACCGCCCAGGTAAGGCGCCGCGCCCATCTGCCAGAACAGCCAGTTCAGGCTCTCGGCGCGTGTAGCGGGCGATTTTGGCAGCAGTGCGCCGAACTTGTCTGCCAGGTACAGCAGGATCGAACCCGATTCGAATACCCGCACAGGCGGTTCGACGCTGCGGTCGAGCAGGGCAGGGATTTTGGAATTGGGGTTGACCTGGACGAAGCCGCTGGAAAACTGGTCGCCCTCACCAATGCGGATCAACCAGGCATCGTACTCGGCTGCGGTATGGCCCAAGGCAAGCAGCTCTTCAAGGGCAATGGTGACCTTGACGCCATTGGGGGTGGCCAGGGAGTAAAGCTGCAGAGGGTGGTTGCCTAGCGGCAGGTCCCTGTCGTGTGTCGGGCCGGCAACAGGGCGGTTGATGCTGGCGAACTGGCCGCCGGACGCTGCTTCATTGCGCCAGACCTTGGGTGGCACGTAGGCGGGCTTGCTCATGCATGAATCTCCTTCATTGGCGCGAAACGGTCACGTAAAGACGTGGACCTGTATCTATGCCACGGGTTCGACGCCATGCGCAAATGCATAGGGTGCGCGCGCAACGTGCATGACGAGGGTTTCATCCAGTTTTCATCCGGCGCACGCCAGGCCGGCTTTATGCTGGGCTATCGCTTCGCCCTGCAAGGAACCGCCGGCCGATGACTATTCCCCGCTGCGTGTTGGCGCTGGTCCTGATCGGCGGCCTGCTGGCCCATGCCGAGGCTGGGCCCCGGGTTGTCGGCCTGCACCACATGACCTTGGTCGACCCGGTCGATAGCCGGCCGATGCAAGCATTGGCGTTCTACCCCGCTATCGGTAAACCCCGTAGCAGCCGTATAGACGGCTATCCAGTCGAGGTGGCTGAAGAGGCACCCGTCGCCACGGGCCGGTTCCCGTTACTGGTATTGTCCCACGGCAATACCGGCAGCCCATTGGCGCTGCATTACCTGGCAACTTCGTTGGCGCGGCGAGGCTTTGTGGTGGTGGCAGTCGTGCACCCTGGGGACAATGCCCACGACCACAGTCGTCTGGGTACTCTGAGCAATCTGTATGGCCGGCCGCTGCAAGTCAGCGCCGCCATCACCGCAGCCCGCGATGATGCTTTGGTCGGGGCTTACCTGGATGAAGGCAAGGTGGGCGTGATCGGTTATTCAGCCGGTGGCGAAACCGCGTTGATCCTTTCCGGTGCGCGCCCGGACCTGGACCGCCTGCGCCAGTACTGCCTGGAGCGTCCGACCGACGCCGACGCCTGCAAGACCCACGGCATCTTGATTGCCGACCGCAGCGAACTGGCGCCGCAGGCCGACCAGCGGGTAGGGGCGGTGATGCTGATGGCGCCGTTGAGCCTGCTGTTCGGGCGCCATGCCTTGGCGGGGGTTCAGGTGCCAGCGCTGATCTACAGCGGTGATAGCGACCAGCTGGTGGCGGTGGACCGCAACGCCGAAGCTCTGGCCCGCAAGCTGCCGGTCACTCCCGATTATCGCCTGTTGGCCGGCGCCGGCCACTTTGTGTTCATGGCCCACTGCGACGCCGAGCAGTACGCGCGGATGCCGGCGCTGTGCAAGGATGCCGAGGGTGTGGATCGCCGCCATATCCATCATTCGCTGGCGCGTGAAACGGCGGCGTTCTTCAGCCAGGCGCTGGGCGCGCCGCAACTGGCCGAACGATCAGCCGCGGCGAGCGCGCCGCGATAGCAACAGCGTTAGGCCCACCCCGGCCAGGGCGAGCAGGGCAGCCACGCAGAAGATCGAGGCATAGCCCAGGTGTACGGCTACTGCGCCCATCAGCGGGCCGGCGATAGCCAAGGCCATATCGAAGAACACCGCATAGGCCCCCAGCCCCGCGCCGCGGCTGTTGCTGGGGACCTGCCTGATTGCCTCGACGCCCAGCGCCGGGTACACCAGCGACAGCCCGAAACCGGTAAGCCCCGCGCCGACCAGTGCCCAGGCCGGCGCAGGCGCCAGCCACAGCAGGCTCAGGCCCAGCACTTCGGTGGCCATGCAGGCGACCGCCACGTTGTAGCCACCAAACCGGTTGACGGCATTGACGAATAAAAGCCGCGAAATGATGAAGCACACCCCAAACGCACTGAGGCACCAGGCTGCGCCCAGCCAACCTCGCTCCAGGTAGTACAAGGTGACGAAGGTGGTCAGGGTGCCATAGCCGATCGAAGCCAGGGTCAGGCCAAGACCGCACGGTGCGACCCGGGCAAACGCCGACCAGAATGGCAGGCGCTCGCCGCGCGCCACCACCACATCGGGGCGCTTTCGCAACACCAGCAGGGCAAGGGTTGCCAGCATCAGCAAAGCAGGCCCCAGCACGCTGAAGTCCAGCCCATCCACGGCCAATACGCCCAGTGGCGCGCCAATAGCGATGGCGCCGTAGGAGGCGATACCGTTCCATGAGATCACCCTGGCGGTGTGTTCGGGGCCGACCTGGCTGATGCCCCAACTCAAGGTAGCCACGCCGATCAGCCCCTGGGCGATGCCGAGCAGCAAACGGCCGCCAAGCAACAACGCGAGGCTCAGCAGTGGCAGCGTCAGGGTCCAGGCCGATAACAGCGTCAATACCCCGCAGCCGGCAATCCCCAGCAGGCCGAAGCGGATGGCTCGCTTGCCCCCGAGGGTGTCTGCAACGCGCCCGGCAAACGGGCGGCTCAGCAGGGTGGCCAGATATTGCAAGCCGATGGTCACCCCGGCGATCACCGCACCGAAGCCCAGCTGGTCGTGCACGTAGCCGGGTAACACCGCAATGGGCAGGCCGATGCAGAGGAAGGCAATGAAGGTGTAGAAAACGATCGACAGGATCTGCAGGGTGATGTGCAGCGTATGGCTGGCGGGGGCAGGTTGTTGCGCGGTCATGGGCTCTTTCGCGGGCGGGCGGTTGGGCGTGGTCCCATCATGGCCGTTGTGCGAAGGAAAAGAAAGCAGGCTAACGAATTATTCGCCAGGGTGTGGCTGTGGCAGCGGACTTGTCCCCTGAATGGGAGTACGCGGTGCCTGGCAACGGCTTCGCCGGTGTTCGCGGGACAAGCCCGCTCCCACACGTCCCCTGCTTGACTGGGCTCTTGGGAGCGGGCGTGCCCGCGAAAACGCCGGCCCAGCCATGCAACGTGGCCAGGCCTTACACTTCGATCAGACCAGTACGCCTTGGCTGCGCAGGTAATCGTCGTAGGTACCGCTGAAGTCCACCACACCATCGGGCGACAGCTCGATGATGCGCGTGGCCAACGACGAGACGAACTCGCGGTCGTGGCTGACGAACAGCAAGGTGCCCGGGTAGTTTTCCAGCGCCAGGTTCAGCGCCTCGATCGACTCCATGTCCAGGTGGTTGGTTGGCTCATCCATCACCAGCACGTTCGGCTTTTGCAGGATCAGCTTGCCGAACAGCATGCGGCCTTGCTCACCACCGGAAATCACCTTCACCGACTTGAGGATCTCGTCGTTGGAGAACAGCATGCGCCCCAGGGTGCCGCGAATCACCTGTTCGCCGGAGGTCCACTGGCCCATCCAGTCGAACAGGCTCAGATCGTCTTCAAAGTCGTGAGCGTGGTCCTGGGCGTAGTAGCCCACTTCTGCGCTGTCGGTCCATTTCACCGAACCTGCATCCGGGGTCATTTCGCCGACCAGAGTGCGCAGCAGGGTAGTCTTGCCAATACCGTTGGGGCCGATGATCGCAACGCGCTCACCCGCCTCGACGGTAATGTCGAAGTTCTTGAACAGCACCTTGTCGTCGAAGGCTTTCGCCATCTTCTCGACCACCACCGCCTGGCGGTGCAGTTTTTTGGTCTGCTCAAAGCGAATGAACGGGCTGACACGGCTGGAAGGTTTGACTTCGGCCAGCTGGATCTTGTCGATCTGCTTGGCACGCGAAGTCGCCTGCTTGGCCTTGGAGGCGTTGGCCGAGAAGCGGCTGACGAACGTCTGCAGTTCGGCGATCTGCGCCTTTTTCTTGGCGTTGTCCGACAGCAACTGCTCACGCGACTGGGTGGCCGCCGTCATGTACTCGTCATAGTTGCCTGGGAACAGGCGCAGCTCGCCGTAATCCAGGTCGGCCATGTGGGTGCAGACGCTGTTGAGGAAGTGGCGGTCGTGGGAAATGATGATCATGGTGCTGTTACGCGCCGTGAGGATCGTTTCCAGCCAGCGGATGGTGTTGATATCCAGGTGGTTGGTTGGTTCGTCGAGCAACAGCACGTCCGGGTCCGAGAACAATGCCTGGGCCAGCAGGACACGCAGCTTCCAGCCTGGCGCCACTTCGCTCATCGGGCCGAAGTGCTGTTCCAGGGGGATACCCAGGCCCAGCAGCAGTTCACCGGCGCGCGATTCGGCAGTGTAGCCGTCCATTTCGGCGAATTCGGTTTCCAGCTCGGCGACGGCCATGCCGTCTTCTTCGGTCATTTCCGGCAGCGAGTAGATACGGTCGCGCTCGGCCTTGACCTTCCACAGCTGGCTGTGGCCCATGATCACGGTGTCGATCACGGTGAATTCTTCATAGGCGAACTGGTCCTGGCGCAGCTTGCCCAGGCGGGTGTTCGGTTCCAGCATCACCTGGCCACCGGAAGGCTCCAGGTCACCGCCGAGGATCTTCATGAAGGTCGACTTGCCGCAACCGTTGGCGCCGATCAGACCGTAGCGGTTGCCGTTGTTGAATTTTACGGAAACGTTTTCAAACAGCGGCTTGGAGCCGAACTGCATGGTGATGTTAGCGGTAGAAATCAAGTGCTTGTCCTGCGGGGGTTCCAGAGGTGTATTTAGGCCCTCGCGTCAGGTTTGGGCCAATTTTGGGCCAATTCGACTCGGGGCGGCAGCTTCTCCAGCTCCCTCCAGTCCGAGGAGGAGCTGATCCATTTCGCGTAAGTAGAGAGCAACATCTCGACGCTGTGGCGAGCTGGTTCGCAATGAACGCGGGGTTCATACCAGGCATCAGGCACAGGGTCGCATAGGTGTGGCGGGTGTCGTACTGGCGGCGCTCACGGATGTTCAGCGCGTTGAGCGCCGATTTGAAGTGGCAGATTGTAACACTTGGTTCGTTGATCCACAGCCCAACTTTGCTCGGCTGGAACACAAAGGGGCTGACCGGGTGCAGGGATTTGGACGCCATGCACCGGAGTGTGCCCATTCGCTGGACCTGGGTGAGGGGCGTTCTTTGCGATGCTGGTCGAGGTTTGCTATAACGCCCGACCACTTCAAAGGACTGATCTCATGTCACGCAAAGCATTGGTTTTCTTCTCTGCCGCCGCATTCTCTGCAGTGGTTCTGGCGGGCTGCAAAGAAGATGCTGTCGACACAGCAGCCTACGAGCCGACTGGCGAACACTGTCAGCCCGACTATCTGAAAACGCTTCCAGACAACAAGGCGCGCGAAGACCTGGTCGAAAAGTGCATGACCAGTGGCGCTTACAAGAAGTCAGAGCCGAAGACCTGGTAACGTCCGTGCTTCAGTCAACGCCGCCTCATCAGGCGGCGTTTTGGTTTGAGGAAGTGCTGGCGGGCAGCTGATATGCTTCGTCGCCTACCAAAAGGAGAGTGGTGATGCATTTGGGTGAGAGGCTTCGGGCGTTCCAGCGATGGTTCAACCCGAGGCGCAGGCGGTGGGCTGGCGTGACGCTGATCGCGCTTGGGGTGGTCGGAATGTTTCTCAACCCGGCAAGCCGGTGGACCATGGTGCTAGGAACTGGGATCTACTGGTTCTTCACCGCCTTGCCGCCCGTCCTCGGCGGCAAGCGTTGAGGCGCTGGCGGGCAGCGCCAGAGGGTGAGGCGGCTACTGCGTTTTCCAACATCGGTCCTTTGAGTCGTTCAATCACGGGGGCGAATCTGCGATAAGGCATGCGACCGCTGGGGTTTGATGTCATATTGATTACACAGGAACATCGGCCCGTGTCCACGAGCCAGTCCTTCAGGCCTTACCTCCAGATGCCAAGCAACGTTGATTTTCGCTTCACGGCTCATCGGCAGCTCCTTGATCTGGAAGCCTGTACATCAAGGCTCATGTACCTGGTTGCTGCGGGTGAGATCCACGGCGCTATCTGGGATGATGCCGTGGTCTGCCAGATGAAATCGCATGATGCCTGGCTTCAGTTCTTGAGCCAGAGATCTCAGCCTTCGCTACCCGCGTGATCCAGAATCGCAGAGGAATCTGTGATTTTCAGCAGTGTCCCTAAACACCTGCAATGTTGTGCGTTCAGCCGCGCGTCCAAGCCTGTAGCAATTTATCTGCCGGCCTGGAATTTTTCATCACCCCGCCCGTATACCCATCATGCTGCAATTAAAAATTGACTGGATGCTCTAGAAGAATGGGCCCATCTCGATAATTGCTTACCCAGCACACTTGGAGCCTGTCATGTTCAACCGCAATCTCAAAAAAATGCTGCAAGAGCAGAGCGCGGAGCTGCATCAGTTACGTCAGCAGGTCGAGCAGATGGACAGAGGCATGCTCACCATAAGGCTGGATGCACAGTTTCGTATCTGCGCATTTAACCGACAGTTCTCGGAAACCTTGGGGTATTCTGAGGAGCGCCTGCTGGGGCGCCCGCTCGCGGAGATCGTGCCGCCGTACGTTAAAGACCTGCCTTGCTTTCACGCGTTCAATCAAGCTGTAGCGCGTTTTGAACCCGTCAATGACGAATATCGCTACCTTCGCGCGGACGGCACGCTTGCTTGGTTGAAAATCTATTGGCTCCCTATTCGAGACCACGATGCAAGCCTTGGCCATGTCCAGGGTTACGGCAGTGAAATCACCCGTACCGTGGAGCAGGCGAAGGAAAATGAAGCGCTGATCCAGGCGCTGGTTCGGTCCACTGCCGTTATTGAATTTAACCTGGATGGCACCGTCATCACAGCCAACAAGCAGTTTCTCGATGCCATGAGCTACTCATTAGGCGAAATTGCAGGAAAACATCATCGTTTGTTCTGCCCTGCCGAAGAAGCGGCATCGCCCCAGTATGAAAGTTTCTGGAAGACGCTCAACCGTGGCGAGTACGTTGCAGACCGATTTAAACGCGTCGATGGCCGTGGAAGTGTTATCTGGCTCGAGGCCACTTATAACCCTGTACATGACACTGAGGGCAAGCTGTCTAAAGTTGTAAAGTTTGCGAGTGTCGTGACGGACCAGGTCGCACGCGAGCAAGAGGTAAAGGATGCAGCGGGTGTCGCATACGCCATATCCCGGCAAACGGATTCGAGCGCGGAGCGTGGCGCTGTGGTCGTGACGCGAACGGTGGAGACCATGCGCAGTATCGCTGAACAAATGAACGCGGCAACCGAGAGCATCGAAGCGCTTGGCAAACAGTCTGCGTTGATTAGTTCTATCGTTAAAACCATTGGCGGAATTGCTTCGCAGACGAATCTGCTAGCTCTGAATGCAGCTATCGAAGCCGCGCGTGCGGGTGAGCAAGGTCGAGGCTTCGCTGTGGTTGCCGATGAGGTGCGCAAACTCGCTGGTCACACCAGTTCGGCCACCGAGGAAATCGTTAGCGTGGTCCAACAAAACCAGGCGCTTGCGGATCAAGCCGTTAGCGAAATATTCAGCAGCCGGGCAAAAGCTGAGGAAGGCTTGGCATTGGCTAATGAAGCCGGCACCGTCATCCTGGAAATTCAAAGCGGCGCTAAACAAGTGGTCGGGGCAGTTGGCCGCTTTGCGAATGAGGTGAGGTAGGACGAAACAGCGCTGCGCAGGCAACTGCAGGGGTAAAGGATTATTCGTTATTACCCAAAGGCGCATGCACTGAGGACGCAAGCAAATGCGCGTGCATCTGCGATGTAAGGAGCTCAATCCGTTCACTCATTTGCTTTGTGACTTCTGTGAGGTGTGTGTTTTGCTCCAGCAACTGCAGAAGCTGCTTGCTTTGCATCTCCGCGTCCCGTTGACGTCGTTGATTGGCCATGGCAATCGCCTCTCGATGTCGCGCATCTGCTTCGGCTGTTGCTTTGTCACGGTCGGCTTGGCGGGTTTGAGCCAGAAGAATCAGAGGGGCCGCGTAGGCCGCCTGCAGACTAAACGCCAGATTCAATAGAATGAAGGGATAGGGATCGAACGCTGACAGCCCCGATAGGCTGATCCCCATCCATATCAGAACCACCAGTGACTGAGACCCTAGAAACAACGGCGTGCCAAAGAAGCGCGCGAAAGCTTCGGCCCTGCGGGCAAAAGCATCGTTACCAAATGGGTGGTGCATATGTTCATGGGCGCGGTGAAACCTGAGATGGTCAACTTCTTCAAGACCTTCATGAGGGTCAGGCTGCGCAGAGATTGACGGTTGCATCTGCTGGCTCCGTGGTGGATGGCCATTTCAGTCTAGACTAGGCCGCGAGCGCATACTGCAGAGGGTTGCTATGATGGTTGTCTCTTGCTTTTATCACGATCAATTCACTTAAGGAGCGTGAGATGACACGTTTATTGCTGGCTGCCTTGATGCTGGCATCGGGCGCGGCCCAGGCCGGGATTCCGCTGCTGAACGCAACGTGCCCCGGAAACATTGAGGTCCATGCGGACAAAGGTGGGCCGATCTATATCAATGGCAAGGAAGGGAAGCTGAAGAAGTTCAACGATAACTACTTCGAAGCCAAAGGCAGCGGGGTGACTGTTTCATTGTCGATCAACCCCGACGGTTCGCCCGACGTATCGTATACCGGCAAGAACAAAGCCAACGGCGTATGCCAGGTAAAGGCATCGTAGAAGATCGCCACGTTTGAGCGCAGTGGCAGCCGTTGGCTGGGCATCGGTGCTGGAACGGTAATTGCTTTGCTCCTGAGACATTGATCACGCGGAGAGCGCCGACATGACTCAGGATGACCGCTATTACATGGTTTTCGTTGTGGCAACTGTACTGGTCCTGGACCTGGTGGCAACCTTGGTCTTTCTCAAGGCCATTGCCTGACCCCGAGAGTGGGTACGGTAATACTCGGGGTTGGGGGCATTTGTAGTTGCTTATGCCTATGCGACGCCAGCCGTCCTGAACCTCAGATAAAACTGCGGGCGGGGAGCGCGGCGCCCAAACTTGCAGACCTGGCGGACGCAGGACAAGCTGTAGAAGAGGACATTTATTGCGCCGCCAATGCAGCCTGAACCCATATAGCAAATGAACCTATGGCATGGCTGTCATTGAGCAGTAATATGGCTCACGACAACTAAAAAATGGCGTGCTACTTGGCAACACTTTCCTAAGTTCTCGAGGGGGCAGCAGGGGCGTGTCGCGTGAAGAGCTCAATATCGATAGCAGGTGCATTACTCGTTTCCACGTTAGCCACATTGTTCACGGCCGGGTGCGCACAAAACCCCGACGTGCGTGATAGTCATGACTCTACCTCTGGCAGCACCGCTAAGAGCCCACCCGCGTATCTGGGGTGCGTGAAGGGTGAACTGCCCGGGAATGTGAAAACCTACGAGGTTGATGGCGATAACTCGGTGAGACTGTTCATCGAAAGCACCGACCCCAGCAAGGCAGATGGCCTTGTGGAGTTGCGCAGCACAGCAGGCCAGCATCAGTTCACAGCCTATCAACGTGATGCCTGGTACGACCATGGGAGGTTGCTGGATGCCGCGTTGATGTGTTCAAAAGCATGATCATCTAACCGCCAGAGACAAAATGCCCGCCGTCGAGAGCGGGCTTTTTGCTGGTGGGCCCTGCAGCCGTTCTAATTCGAACGTGGCAGTCCTGAACTGGGCAGTGCTGGTTTTGCATTTGCCTGCCGTGCCCGCGATAATTCACGCATTTGGATGGAGAACACTGGGTGGAAGCAAGAAGCGCAGTCGCCGAAATGTTCATTGGGATCCCGACGCATTTCTGGGTGTTGCCCGTTGCCGGCCTGGTTGCGTACTACGGGCTGAAGGGTGCCGCCAGGTTCAGCAATCGTAGCACCCTGCTGCAAACATCGACTTACCTGCTATTGTTGGCCTTGGCGGTGCTGCCCAACGGCTTTTATGCCTTGTTCCCACCCACGCCCGACCCGGATGTGCTGTTGAATCACGCGCCATTGCCCAACTACGCGGGGCGTTTCTACCTGGATGCGTTCTACGTCTTCAGTGGCTGGGCGCTGAGCAAAGTGGTGAAGCTCAGGTTCAGCTGAAGCTAGCACCTCCAATGTCGTCGATTTTTGCAGCGACAGCGCGCAACTCGTCTGCTACCACATTGATGGACCTGATGTGCGCCGTGACATCAATCTCGCTCTGCGAACTGGCACGCGCCTCCATGAACCTGGCGTGGCCACTCATGGCCTGACTGAGCTTTTCCAGATGGTCGGCTGTTCTGACCAGATCGGACTTGATGCTGAGAAGCGTTTCCATGGTGCTAAAGGCCTTCCGTGTCTGTTGCTTCAACCGTTCCATGAGCATCGCCTCAGGGCAGGGTGAAACGCAACAGATTTGTGGAAAGCGCAGCCTTGCCCGAACGCTGGAGCGCTTGTGCGACCCTTATGGTGGGGCCGGTGCGGCTTGAGGGGGGCTCAGCTGCTTTCCTGCACCTGTAGCACCGAACCCTTGTCGTCGGTCACCAGCAATCCACTGGTGCGGGTGCCGTCTAAGTGTTGCTCGGCAAGTGGCACATCCGAGGACCGAAAGATGCTACGGCTCTGTTCACCGGTTTTAAGGGTGACGAGTTTGCCGTTCTGGTAGAAGAAGCGCGTGATGTTGGCGTTCTTTTGCATGGTGTGTATTTCCTGGCCGAGTCGCGGTGAGGTGCCCCATTGGCAGTTCACTTTCTCAACGTTCGGCTACCCATGCTACTGGCAGAAATATCAGGTCCCCACCAGTGAGCCCGCTCAGGCTTCGTCCTGCAACCGCCCGGGGCTGAAGAAAAACGAGGCCACCACCACCGCTGTGATCACGCCTGCTGCATCTGCAATAAACAGCAGCAGAGCACCTGGACCACCAAGCGCCAGGTGCTTGCCCAAGGCAAAGTCCACACCGTGCGGGCATGCGGCGATCGTTAGCAGCATGGCGGCCAGCAGGCCAGAGAGGAGCCTCATGTAGACGCTGCCGAATGCCAAGCCATAGGCCCAGAACACGAAAATACAGAGCACGGCCAAGCCGGTGGAGGTTGCATATTGGGCGAGTATTTCCAGCCACCAGAGCATGGGGTTCTCCTGAACAAAGCCGGCCGGTATTGCCGTTGCCTGATGTTGATGAGAAGCAGGGCAGAATGACTTCGTTCCCTGGATTCAGACAATTAATTGCAGTGACCGGGCGCCAGTAAACAACCCGCGATGTGATGGTGTTGTCACTGGCGCGTCGTTGCTGTGTCAATGGCGCGAAAATTCACCAGCAAGACCATGGTTGGTTAGAAACTTTGGACAACCCTCGTTAGAATGCAGCGTATCCCTGACGGCCAATTGCAAATGCCTACTTTTCGTATCTTCATCGCTTCTGCGTTGGTTGCCAGCCTTGCTGGCTGCGCGACGCCCGGCAAACCCACTGCCAGCAAGCTGACCAAAAAAACGCCGCAGGTGTACGCCGCCTGTGTCCTGCCCAAGTGGCAGGTTCTGGCACCCCAGGCCACGCAGAAGTCGATTGCCCACGGGTATCGGCTGACGGCATCCAGTGCGGTGGCAAGTGACGATGTACTGGACGTGGTTGACTCTCGTGAAGGCAGCCGCGCGACCTTCTACAAGGGCAGCTTCCTGTCTGGCGACAAATTGCGCCAGGCTGCCAAGGACTGCCTGGACTGAGTCAATAGCCCGGGATCCTGGGGCCGCCTTGCATCCCTGTCGCGACACATGACTGTGCCTGCCCGGGGCATGTACCGGTCGCAATTCAGCGTTCGCGCATGAAGAAACCGGCAACAAACTTGCGGAAGGTTTCCAGGCTCTTGAAGTCGGCGTAGCGCTTGAAGTTTTCGGTGTCCGGCTCGGGCCCAATCGGCTGTTCGAGGAGCGACACTGACAATACCCGGTCCTGGTCCGAGGTCATCACCAGCTCATCCATCACCTGGCCGCCGATCACCGGCCGGCGCATTTGCACCTTGACGCTCTTGCTGGCCATCCAGTCGATCAGCGACACCAGGGCCTTGAGTGGCTCGCGCTCTTCATCGCGGTACACCGGGAACAGATGCGCGCGCGATAGCACCGGCACGCTGGCCACATGGATCAGCTCATAGAAATGGCTACCGGCGCTGGTCGGCGAGTAGATCATCAGTGCCAGCAACGGCCCGCTGGTACGGCTACCGCCCCAGTACAGGTGGTGCCCCTGGAAGTCGAAGCCGTCTTCACTGCGATTGTTGAACAGCTTGCGCCCTTTGATCTGGTCGACGCAGTCCAGCATCAGCCCGTGGCGGCGATGGTTGCCGAACAGTGTGGATTCACGCAGCCGGGACTTGAGCATCATCATGTGCTTCATGTCCAGCCGGGTTTCCAGGTAGTTGCTGGCAGGTATCCGCTCCAGCAGCGGGTAGCGACTGGCCACGCTGCGCAATTCGGCAAACTGCGTGGTCAGGTCCTTCTTCAGGTGAGTGGCGTAAAGGTTGAGGCCGCTGGTCTCGATCCAGGTGAGCAGCAGCGACAGCAGGCGCTGTTGCTCGCGCCGGTCGTTGCCATCGCTTGCGGCACTGGCGGTACCGGCGCGAAAGTCACCCATCAGGCGCAGCGGCGTGTCGGGCGGCAGCCAGGCGGCAGGTGGTGCGGGATCGTCTTCGCGTTCGGCGGCTTCCCGCTCGTCTTTGGTAAACGGGCAACCAGGGGCATGCTCGGCAGTGCCCGGGTTGTTCTTGAGGAACAATGTGCCGGTATTGCCGTTAAGGGTGACATTGAGCACCGGCAGGGCGTCGTTGCGGCAGTCGCAGCCCAGCCATTGGTTGGCGTTGCGAACCTTCATCAGTAGCTGGTTGGCCTGCAGCAGGCGCGGGCCGACGAGGCTGCCGGTGGCAAAACCGACCAGCAGATGCTCTTCAGCGGGGGTCAGGCTGCGCACCTGCGCAGCGGTTTTGTCGATGATTCGCATGAAGCAGCTCCAGGCTACGAGCCTCAAGCTTCAAGCAAAGTGGCGCCGCTTTCAACTTGCCGCTGGGTTACCGCCGAACATCTTCGCTGCGCGGGCGCGAATTTCGTCAGGGCTCAGGTCCTCCTTGTGGGTCGAGACGAACCAGATATTGCCGAACGGGTCTTTCAGGGTGCCACTGCGGTCGCCATAGAACTGGTCGGTCAAGGGGTGCAACTGCGTGCCGCCAGCCGCCAGGGCTTGGGCGTAGACCTTGTCGCAGTCCTCGACATACAGGTGCAGGCCCACGCCTGCGCCCTGAGCTTCTGGCTGGCGGTAAGGCCGCCTTCCATGTCGCAGGGGTCGCCCAGCATCAGCGACGAATCACCGATCTTGAGTTCGGCATGGCCCACACGGCCACCAGGAGCATCAAGGCGGAACATTTCGACCGCACCGAAGGCCTTCTTGTAGAACTCGATGGCCTTGGCGGCGTCGTTGATGGCCAGATAGGGGGTGATGCTGTGCTGGCCTTCGGGGATGGGTTTGACTGCCATGTTCGACTCTCCGTTGCAGTGGGCGCCGGATGGCGCCCTGTTGCTTAGAGTCGTTTGCGCCGATGGACAATCGACAATGCCGCTAGATCGATTTTCTATAAGCGCGGCCGTCAGAAGATGTAGTCGGTGGTCAGGAAGCTCGACTGGCGGTTACGGATGATTTCGCTGATCAGTTCTTTGTTGGCTTCCTGGAAGCGGGTGGCGACCAGGGTGCGGATGGAGAACACGCGCAAGGCGTCATGCACAGACAGAGTGCCTTCGGCGCTGTTCTTGCGGCCGTTGAACGGGTAGGTGTCGGGGCCGCGCTGGCACTGCGCGTTGATGTTGATGCGCCCGACCTGGTTGGCGAAGATGTCGACCAGGCTACCGATGGTCGCCGGATCGTTGCCGAACAGGCTCAACTGCTGGCCGTAATCGGAGTCCAGCACGTAGTCGATGACGGTTTGCAGGTCGCGGTAGGGCACCACGGGTACCAGGGGGCCGAATTGCTCTTCGTGGTACACGCGCATGTCGTTGTTAACCGGGTACAGCAAGGCCGGATAGAAGAACGAGCCGCGGCTTTGCCCGCCACCTTCGTTGAGCACGCGTGCGCCCTTGGCCGTGGCATCGGCGACCAGGCCGTCAAGGTAGTCGACCTTGCCGGGCTCCGGCAATGGCGTCAGCGCGACGCCCGGTTCCCAGGGCATGCCGGGCTTGAGCGCGGCCAGCTTGCGCTGGAACTTGTCGAGGAAGGCGTCGACCACGTGCTCGTGGACGAACAGGATCTTCAACGCTGTGCAGCGCTGGCCGTTGAACGACAGCGCGCCGGTAACCGCCTCTTCGACAGCGTTGTCGAGGTCGACCTGCGGCAACACGATGCCTGGGTTCTTGGCATCCAGGCCCAGCGCGGCGCGCAGGCGATGCGGGCGTGGGTGCAGCTTTTTCAGGTCGCTGGCTGCCTTGTGTGTGCCAATGAAGGCGAATACATCGACCTTGCCGCTGGCCATCAGCGCGCTCACCGTTTCCCGGCCGCGGCCATAGATCACGTTGATCACCCCCGGCGGGAAACTGTCGCGGAAGGCTTCGAGCAACGGGCGGATCAGTAGCACACCGAACTTGGCCGGCTTGAACACCACGGTGTTGCCCATGATCAGCGCCGGGATCAGGGTGGTGAAGGTTTCGTTCAGCGGGTAATTGTAGGGCCCCATGCACAACGCCACACCCAGCGGCGCGCGGCGGATCTGGCCGAGGGTGCCTTGTTCCAGCTCGAAGCGGCTGGAGCGGCGGTCGAGGTCCTTGAGGGCATTGATGGTGTCGACGATGTAGTCGCAGGTGCGGTCGAATTCTTTTTCTGAATCCTTGAGGTTCTTGCCAATCTCCCACATCAGCAGCTTGACCACGGCCTGGCGCTGCTCGCGCATACGGGCCAGGAAGTTTTCGACATGCTGGATGCGTTCGGCCACCCGCATGTTCGGCCAGGCACCGCGGCCCTTGTCGTAGGCCTGCACGGCGGCGTCGAGGGCCGTAAGGGCGGTGTCCGCGTCGAGCAGCGGGGCGCTACCCAGTACCACCTGGCGTTCCTCTGCGCCCTCCTTCAGCCATACCGGGCTGCGCACCGTGGCCAAGGGGCCGTCCCACTGCCTGAGTTCGCCGTTCACCAGGTAGTCGCGTTGTTCCATTGGGGCTCCCAGGCGCCAGGTTTCCGGAATGTTCTCGGCGCTGGGGAAGAGTGAATCGAGCAGACGGTCCATAGGTACTGCACCTCACATTGCGGGGCTGGTTCAAAGCAGGGTGAATCGCTTCAGCATGGAGCATGCACCGGCTGCCGGCAAAACACCAGTCTGGCTCAATCGGGCCGTGGATGCTTGCCAAATGGCCCGGCAGGCACCGCAAAAGCGTTCAGGCATGTCGACGTTTCTTTTATGCAAAGAAGATATCAAATGCTAATTATCAATAGCCAAGTGGTAATGAAAGGCCGTGTGCGTCGGCACGCTTATAGCAAACTTGCAATTGGCGTGGGTTTTCACGCAGGAAATTTGACGCCATCAAACTTGATCTAAAGTCAGCTAGAAGCCGCTTGCCAAAGCGTTTGCAGGCATCTTAAATTGTTACTGAATGTGATAAGCAAGTTTCAGGGCAAACTATAAAAATCAAAGCGTTAAGTGTTTTTGCTGATTTTTTCTCTTTTTCAGATAGACCATAAAGCCCTTCAAAGGACGTCGAAGAAAAAATGAAAGAGACCTTGACGGCTGTGGCGCGAAAGCTCCTGTCACCCTCCCAGCGCTACGAAATGAGGCTGTTGGCAAGCAAAGTGCGAGAGATGGCGGCGCGCGCCTGTTTCTGGCGCTGGGAAGTAGCGAGGTTTCGGCTACAGCAGGAGAGCCCCTACGAAATTCTTTACATCGGCCGCAAGCAACAGCGGGAAATGGCCAAGCTGCTGATCGGCGGCAAGGGCCAGGGCAGTGCTTCGATCGTAGAAAGTGCAAGTGCCACGGCGGCTGCAAACCATGTAGTGGTCATCAGCGAAATACCCTCGTCTGGGGCGCTGTCAGTGCCGCATTACCTGAGCGCTGTAGTACCGTTGGGCCGCTCGCTGGAGGACATCACGGCGCGCTACGACAGCGAACTGCGGCGCAGCATCCGCAAGAACCGCCCGCTCTACCAGATGCGACAAGCCCTGTCGGACGACGAGATCGCCATGGCAGACCGCGAGCTGCTGCGCCCCTATGCCACCGCCAGGCAAGGTATCCATGCTGCGCAGTTCCCCACGGAAGAAGTGTTCCGCATTGCCAAAAGCGTCGGCCGGCTCGACCTGATTACCTTGGGTGATGAAGTGATCGGCTGCCACTTGGGTTGTGAAGTGGTACGCGGGGGCAAGCGGTACTGGAGCACGTTGCGTTTCGGCTACTGCGAGGCAGTGTTCAGTGATGCCAAGAGGTTGCGTGAGGTGAATTCGATCACCACCTTCATGGCGCTTGAGTGGGCACTGCAGCAGGGCTTCGATTACTACGACATCGGGCTGTGCCTCGCGCGCCCGGACGACGGCCTGCTGAAATGGAAGCGCCGTCGCGGGGGAGACATCGACTCGTTGGGCAACCATGCCTATCTGTTTGTCCGCTTGCCAAAGACCGGCACAGCCAAGTTCTTGTGGGATACGCCGATGTTCGCAGTGGAGGGCGACAAACTCACGCTGCACTTGGGGTTGCCGGATGGCCCGAGCGATGAGGAGGTTGCCAGCCGATACCACGAGATGGTGTTTGGGGGGCTGCACAAGATTTATCTCTACGGTGGCAATGGTGCGGGTGAGCCCTTCGTGGAAACCCTGCGCAGCCGTTATGCCAGCGTGCAGTCACCGCCCACCATGGAAAGAGTCACGTGCAACTGAGTGACTGCCAGGGATGCATTGATCTGGCGCTCTACGCCAGGGTTTAAACTTCGTCATCAGGGGAGGACGCTTCATGGGGAGCGACATCTCGCAGTTCAGTGCATCGTCCGCGGCCAAGCAGCACACCTGGACCTTGGCCGCCTATCGTTACATGGCGCGCAAGCGGCTGGGCAAGAATACCGCCATCGACCTCAAGAGCATCGCCACCAGGAGTTGGGACATTGCTCCAGGCGAAACCACTGTGTCCCCGGCGGCCATTTTCCTGCCTGGCCAGCTGGAACGGGTAACGGGCTGGGAGGGCAAGCGTTTTTACCCCTACGTGCACCCCGCTCGCACCATGGAGGGTGGCATCAGCACATTGCAAGGGCCAACCCGCGGCTACCTGATCAAGGATGTGTGGCTGGTCGATGGTGCGTTGTACAAAGGCAAGGCCAGCCACTGGCTGTCGCTCAAGCCAAGTACCTTCCCGACCATCATCGTTGACAACGAAATAGACCGCGCGGCCATCTACTGCACGCAAAACGGCAATTCGTGGTTCGGCACCTGGCTGATGGAAGATTGCCCAACCTATGCGCTGGCCTGCAATGAGGGCATACCGGTGACCACCGCACCCTCGGCCAGATACCCGCTGTTTACCCAGGCCCCGGCCTATGAAGACTGGCTGGGCATGAAGCCACTGCGCCTGCGCAGTGCGTTTTTCCGTGAGCTGGTGCTGTTCGATGATCAGGGCAACAACCGCAGCCGGCATGCCCGCTACCGGGCCATGGGGGATAAATTGCTGTCGCACGTGCCGCATGCCCCACATCCTGGCGTGTTCCTGCTGCGTGGCGGCGACGGCGACCTGCGCTTGTTGCGCAATGAGCTGGAGCTCGCCGAGCACCTGCGTGTCACCCGCGGTTTCCGTGTTGTGAACCCGCTCAAGTCCGATGTGCCGAGTATTGTTGCAGCCTGCGCCGGGGCAAAAGTGGTCATTGGCGTGGAGGGCAGCCAATTGGTGCATGGGGTAAATGTGCTGCAGCCCGGTGGTAGCCTGCTCACCTTGCAGCCGCCTGACCGGTTTGTGAGCTACTACAAATACCTGACCGATCGCGACCATCAGCATTTCGCTTTTGTGGTCGGGATTCCGGATGGCGATGGTTTCCGGATCGATATCGAAGAGGTGGAGCGCACGCTGGACCTGCTTCCACGGTAAACGTGTAGTATCGGTGAATGTCAGCATCAAGTGGGCAAGGGGATGATCGAGGTTTCGCGGTTCTGGCGTGATCATGCATTGCCCTTTGTCGAAGCCCGGCGGGTAGGGGACGGGCGCCAGGTGTGCTACGCCGCGCACTCCCATGAGAGCTTTTCAATCGGCGTGATCACGGGTGGGCGAAGTACCTACCTCAACGGCGACCTGCGCATCCAGGTAGGGGCCGGTACCACCGTGCTGATGAACCCGGGTGTTGTGCATGCCTGCAACCCCATCGACGCTGAGCCCTGGTCTTACCTGATGCTGTTCGTCGATATGTCCTGGCTACAGGCGCAAGGCTTTAAATTGCCTACGCAGACCTGGAGCAGCTCGCCTGCGTTGTACCAGCGGTTGTTGCGGGGGTTCGCTGACCTGTTCGATGCGGGCGTGCCTGATCGGGAAGGCCGCTTGGCAGAACTGTTTGGCGCATTGCCGGACTTTCTCGGCGCCAACGCCCAGGCGAGGGCCGAAGGCAACCCGCGGCTGAGCGCGGCAGCAGCGTTCATACGTGCTCATCGCACCGATCCACTGAGCCTTGAAGATATCTGCACAGCGTGCGGCCTGTCGCGCGCCTATCTGATTCGAGCCTTCCGCCAACATTATGGGCTGACACCGCATGGCTACCTGCTCGACCAGCGTGTTCAGCTGGCCAGGGCGCAGTTGCGTCAGGGGCGGGCGATTGCCGAGGTTGCGCAGGAGGCCGGGTTTGCAGACCAAGCGCACTTGCAGCGGGCTTTCAAAAAGCATCTGGCGGCGACGCCGGGTCATTATCGGAATGCGGCTGGCGTCAGATAACCAGGTAGACAGCACTGCCCACCAGCAACACCGCCAACCCTCGATTGAGCAGGCGCAGGTGCCGTGGGTTGCCCAGGTACTGGCGAACCACGCTGCCAGCCCATGCCCAGCTGGCCACCGAAATGAAACAGATCGGCCCGTAGATCCAGGTGAACAACCACAGCAAGTGCTGCTCACCACCGGTATAAGCGCCGACCCCGGCCACTGCTGCCAGCCAGGCCTTGGGGTTCAGCCATTGCATCGCCGCGCCTTGCCAGGCCGAGGGGGCGGGTGTCGAGTGCATGCCGGTCAGTTGGCCATCATCGCGCGCAAGTTTCCACGCCATGTACAGCAGAAACGTTACCCCGCCCCAGTGCAGCAGCTGGCCCATCAGCGGCCAACGCACCAGCAGCTGGTGCAAGCCCAGCCCGACCAGCACCAGCAACAGGCAGAAACCCAGCGTGGCGCCAGCCACATGTGCCAGGCTGGCGCGTAGGCCATGGTTGGCGCCGCTGCTCAGGGCAATGATGTTGACCGGGCCGGGGGAAATTGACGCCGCCAGTGCGAAGGCGGCCATGGACATGGACAGGCTCATGAGAAAGATCCGGTGGTGGGAAGGAGCCATGATTTTCAGCTGTTGGCGGTCGACGGTATTGAAGAAAAGTACCTACAAAAATACAGACTCAAATTCCTTTAAGGTTTTGAAATAGTTTTGCGCTATCAGATAAACCTGCTGTGCTTGTACGATTCTTGTCCCAATTTGCTATCAAGGTCTATATGAGCACCTTCGCGGAGCCCCCCAGTTTCTGGCCTTTCAGGCCGTCCCCCCTCCGTCCTCGTGACGCTTCGCTCGTGAGTACCCGCTAATGGAATGGCTAGCCGACCCCACGGCCTGGCTAGGCCTGTTGACGCTTATCGTCCTCGAGCTGGTGCTGGGTATCGACAACCTGGTGTTTATCGCCATTCTGGCCGACAAGCTGCCGCCCCATCAGCGAGACCGCGCGCGGGTGATCGGCCTGAGCCTGGCGTTGATCATGCGCCTTGGCCTGCTGGCCAGCATTTCGTGGATGGTCACCCTGACTGCGCCGCTGTTCGAGGTGTTCGACAAGAGCTTCTCGGGCCGTGACCTGATCATGCTGTTCGGCGGTGTGTTCCTGCTGTTCAAGGCCACCATGGAGCTGCACGAGCGCCTGGAGGGCCATGTCACCCAGGCAAGTGGCACGCTGCGCCATGCCGCATTCTGGCCTATCGTCGCTCAGATCGTTGTACTGGATGCTGTGTTTTCGCTGGATGCGGTGATCACGGCGGTGGGCATGGTCGAAGAGCTGTCGGTGATGATGATCGCGGTGATTTTCTCGATCGGTATCATGATCGTTGCCAGCAAGCCGCTGACCCGCTTCGTCAACGCCCACCCCACGGTGATCATGCTGTGCCTGGGCTTCCTGATGATGATTGGTTTCAGCCTTACCGCCGAGGGCCTGGGCTTCCATATCCCGAAAGGCTACCTGTACGCAGCGATCGGCTTCTCGATCCTGATCGAGCTGTTCAACCAGTTGGCGCGTGCCCGTCGCAAGCGCAGCTTGCAGCAGCACAGGCCGCTGCGTGAACGCACCGCACATGCCGTGCTGCGCATGCTGGGCGGCCGCCGGGTCGAGGCTGACGAGGTGGGCGAGGAAATCGCCGACATGGTTGAGGGTGGCGAGGAACAGGTGCTGTTCGACCGCCGTGAACGGATAATGATCAGTGGCGTACTTAACCTGGCCGAGCGGCCTATCCGAACGGTGATGACCGCACGTGCCGAAGTCGATGTGATCGACCTGGCGCAGCCGGCCGAAGCCATCACGCAGGCATTGGCCAATTCGCCATACTCGCGCCTGCCGTTGATTCGTGATGGCCGTGTCGACGAACCGCTGGGCTTCGTGCACAAAAAGGAGCTGCTCAAGGAGTTGTTGTCGGGCAGCCAGCCGGACCTGGAAGGCATGGCACGGGCGCCGTTGAACCTGCTGGAGAGCTTCAGCATCCTCAACGCCCTGGAGCAGATGCGTGGTCAGTCGACCCACATCGCCTTCGTGATCAACGAGTTCGGTGACTTCACCGGCCTGTTGACCATGACCGACATTCTTGAATCGATTGCCGGTGAGCTGCCAGATGCCAGCGAAGTTGAAGGCCCTGGCATTGTCCAGGAGGGTGAAGGCTTTGTGGTGAGCGGTGCACTGAACCTGAGCCAGGTACAGGCACGTACCGGCTTCAGCGCACGTGCCACCGACGATTACCAGACCCTCGCGGGCCTTGTCATGAGCCTGCTCGATCGCCTGCCGATGGTGGGTGACCGCCTGGCGTGGAATGGCTGGACGCTCACCGTGGAAGCGGTTGAAGAGCGGCGGGTGCGCCAGGTTCGGCTTATACCGAGCGGCGACGCTGGCGCAGCAGGTGCTTGAAGCCTTCGAGCACCAGTACCAGCACCGCGGCCCAGATCGGCAGGTAAGTCAGCCACTGATCCGGGCCGATGGTTTCACCCAGCAGCAGCGCGACCCCCACCAGTAACACCGGCTCGACGTAGCTGAGCAGGCCGAACAGGCTGAATGGCAGCAAGCGGCTGGCCAGCACGTAGGCGATCAGGGCTGAGGCGCTGATCGCCCCAAGGACGGGGATCAAGGCATAAAGGCCTGGGTGGGCCTGCAGGTCGCCAGACGACAGCGGGCCCTGGATCACGAAGTAGAGCGCCCATGGCAGCAGCAGGCACATGTCGCACCACAGGCCACCCAGGTGGTCAGTGCGGCAACGCCGGCGCAGTACGAAATAGATCGGGTAGCCGATCGTCACCAGCAGGGTCTCCCAGGCAAAACTGCCATTTTGGTAGAGCTCGTTGCCTACGCCCAGCGCGGCGCAGGCCACGGCGACCTTTTGCAGCCGCGACAGGCGCTCGCCATACACCAGCCGCCCGGTCAGGACCATGGCCAGCGGCAGCAGAAAGTAGCCCATCGACACTTCCAGGCTGCGCCCGTGCAGGGGGGCCCAGAGGAAGAGCCACAACTGCACGCCCATTAACCACGACGTACCGACCATGCCCAGCAACAGCACTGGCGTACGTTTTACCCGGGCCAGCAGCTCGCCTACCCGTTTCCAGTCTTTCGACACAAGCATGAACAAGGTGAGGCAGGGCAGTGTCAGCAGGGTGCGCCAGCCAAAGATCTCTTCGCCATCGAGTGGCGTGAGCAGCGAGGTATAGAAGTACATCACAGCGAACAAACAGGACGCCATGACCGATGAAACAATGCCTTTTGACACGAGTGCCTCGAATAGGGGAGTTGAGCGGCTGGATCAGCCGCGCATGATCTCAGGGGGCGCGTCTTGCGGCAACCGTGACGCGCCCGGATGTGCGGTCAGTGCCTCAAGGAACTGCGCCGCCGGCATGGGCCTGGCGAACAGGTAGCCTTGCTGGAAGTCCACGTCATGGCGGGCCAGGTAGTCGCGCTGGGTGTCGGTTTCGACACCTTCGGCAACGATGCCAAGGCCAAGTTTGGCTGACAGCTCGATGATGGTTTCGAGAATGTGCAGCGACAGCGCGTCGCCGCCGATCATGGCGACGAAGCTTTGGTCGATTTTCAGGTAGTCGACCTTGAACTGGCGCAGGTAATTGAGGCTTGACTGCCCGGTGCCAAAATCATCAAGTGCAATCATCACCCCCATGGCATGCAGCTTCTCGAACAGTTCCAGGGTCACGGGGGTGGGTTCGATCAGCTTGCGCTCGGTCAGCTCCAGGGTCAGCACCACCCGGCCGGGCGGAAAGTGCTGCAGGAAGGTGCGGCAGTCGTCCAGCAGGCGCAAGTCACGGCAGTGGTCGGCGGTAATGTTGACCCCGATGTGGAAACCGTCCCCCAGCAGCCCGGCATAGGGCGCGAGGCTCTGGGCAGTGTGCATCATCAGCGATCGGGTCATCGCGACTATCTGCCCGCTGTGCTCGGCATAGGGAATGAACAGGTCAGGGCGGACCAGGCCTTCTCGTGGGTGGTTCCAGCGCATCAGCACTTCGGCACCGGCCCAGCGGTAATCGCCCTTGCGCACCACCGGCTGGAAGTACGGCAGGAATTCGTCTGCCTGCAGGGCCCGATCCAGTTCGGCGCGGGGTGAGGTGGCGCGGCGAATCTGCCAGCGGCAAGCCAGTGCGGCCACGGCACCCAGCACCAGCAGCAGGCTGAGCAGGGCAGGGTAGTGGCTGCGCAGCAGCTGTCCTTGCTTGTCGGCGCTGTAGCCGCCTTGCACGCTGAACGGGTAACGCGTCGAGCCCAACAGCACATTGGCGCTGGCGGCCGCAGGGGGCACGCCTTTGTGTACCACGCCATCCTTGCCCATCCAGGCATCGCCCACCCGTATTTGCAGGTCTTCATCGGGGCCGATCAGGCGCAGTGCTGTCAGCAGGTGGTCGCCATCGACCGTGGTGATTGCGCCGTGGTCGCCGTCGCTGGCGCGGTACACCAATAGCGGATGCCCCGGGGTGACCGAGTTGCCGTCCATCAGCCACAGTTTGCCGTCTGTGTAGTCGCTAGCGTTGACCGGCTCGTCGAATTCGCCGAACAGCGAGGTGCAATAAAGGTTGTTGTGCCTGAACAGGTTGGTCGAGCGTACGAAGGCATTGCGAGTTACCTGGGCACGCAGCATAAGCTTGGCCTGGTCGCAAGGGAGGGTAGTCAGGGGCAGGAGCGCATTGGCAGCGCCGGACAGGTTGTCGAGGATGCGTTCGAGATGCTCCACCGCTTGGCGTGTGGTGGTCTGGCTGTTGGTCTGCATCTCGCGCTCGACCTGCCAGTTCATCACGGCAAGGCCGCACAATACCGGCAGCACGCCGACGACCCAGGGCAGCAGGTTGCGCCAGCCCAGGCGGGCGCGGCGTTTAGCGGTAAGGGGCATGCTGGAATAATCTGTGTTGAGGGTAACGAGAGAATAGCCGCTTGTCGGAACGGGGGGGCAACTAAAACGCGACAAACGATTTTACGCAATGTAGAATCCATTTACGAATACAACAATAAGGTCCTTCAATTCCGAAGGATCAAGCCCGCCGAGAATGGGTCCATATGACATACCATGGGTTCAAGCTGATCATAGGTGACTACCTCGCCCGCAGCGTGCGTGGTATCCCTTGCTCCCCGCCATTTCTGTTCTACATCCCGCGCAATCTATAATTTTTCGCTGCAGATGAGGACACGAACATGGCTGATATCTTTGAAAATCCAATGGGCCTGATGGGTTTCGAATTCATCGAACTGGCTTCGCCTACCCCTGGCGTACTCGAACCGGTGTTCCAGATACTGGGCTTCACCAAGGTGGCTAGCCACCGTTCCAAGGATGTGCACCTGTACCGCCAAGGTGGCATCAACCTGATCCTGAACAACGAACCCAAGAGCATCGCCTCGTACTTTGCCGCCGAACACGGCCCGTCGGTGTGCGGCATGGCGTTCCGCGTGCGCAATGCCCATGAGGCCTATGCCCGAGCTCTGGAACTGGGCGCCCAGCCGGTGGAAATCGAAACCGGCCCGATGGAACTGCGCTTGCCGGCGATCAAAGGCATCGGTGGTGCGCCGCTGTACCTGATCGACCGCTTCGACGAAGGCAGCTCGATCTACGACATCGACTTCAACTTCATCGAAGGTGTGGACCGCAACCCGGTGGGTGCCGGCCTGAAGATCATCGACCACCTCACCCACAACGTGTACCGCGGGCGCATGGCCTACTGGGCTGGCTTCTACGAGAAGCTGTTCAATTTCCGCGAGATCCGCTACTTCGATATCAAGGGTGAATATACCGGCCTGACGTCCAAGGCCATGACGGCTCCCGATGGCATGATCCGTATCCCGCTCAACGAAGAATCGTCCAAGGGCGCCGGGCAGATCGAAGAGTTCCTGATGCAGTTCAACGGCGAAGGTATCCAGCACGTGGCCTTCCTTACCGACGACCTGCTCAAGACCTGGGACGCCCTGAAAGGCTTCGGCATGCGCTTCATGACGGCGCCGCCGCAAACTTACTACGAAATGCTCGAAGAGCGGTTGCCTGGCCATGGTGAGCCGGTCGACCAGTTGCAAGCTCGCGGTATCCTCCTCGATGGTGCGTCTCAACCTGAAGACAAGCGCCTATTGTTGCAGATTTTCTCGGAAACCCTGCTCGGCCCGGTGTTCTTCGAGTTCATCCAGCGCAAAGGGGATGATGGCTTTGGCGAAGGCAACTTCAAGGCATTGTTCGAATCCATCGAGCGCGACCAGGTACGCCGTGGCGTGCTGAGCACCGACTGAACCTGCTGGAGGGGCGCCGCCATCATGCATGCTCGGTGGCCGCCCCACGCCTGTGGGCCCGTGCCCTGAACAAACCCAGGTAGACAATCGAGGCGGTCGCGATCCCTACCAGTGTCAATGATGGAACGATCTGCATCATCGACTGGTGGATTTCCTGTGCGGTGAAGCCCTCGGCGTAACCGCCTTTTACCCTGTATCCATACCTGGAAGACACCGCGCTTGCAAAGAACTCGGACTGCGAGGGGCGCTGTGCGTCACGGCTGTCGCCTTGGCTCCAGATGTAGCGGTCGTCGAACTCCAGCAGCAGTGTCAGCCCATCCTGAAAACCATCCAGTTCGCTGCGTAGCTGGGTGGCATAGGCGGTCACGATCACGCTACCGTTCATGCCCTGCAAGTGATAGTTGACAACCAGCTTGCGGCGTTTGTCGGGTTGCCCGTAGGACAGTTCGACCTGTTTGCCGGACAAGGCAAAGGACGATAGGTCTTCCAGGGAATCTGAAGTACTGCTGCAATAGGCCTTGTTACTTTCGACCAGGGTAAGCGACCTGAGCATGGAGCGGCTCATGACCTGTTCCTGCAGCATTTTTTTGACGCTGTCGCAAGCTTGGCCTGCAAGCGGCAGGGTACGCTGGGCAGCTTCATGCATGCGGTTCAGTGCCTGGTCAACGCTGAATACCGCCTCCTTGACTGAGATGGTCGCGTTTTCCGCAAGCTTCATTTCCAACTGGACAATCATCACCAGCAAACCTGAAACCACAGGCACCAGGGCCACCGTAGCAAGTAGCAGCAGCTCCCGCAGGCGACGCCCGGCGTGCATGATTTTCAACATAGCGCAATCGCTCTCCGGCCTAGCTGTTCGAGGTGTACAGCTGAGCCATGAGCCTAAGCGTTCATTTGATCGGCCGGCTGTAGTCCGCGTGCAGTTTGCGGGGCAGGAAAACCAAAAGGCTGATGTAAGGCTTTATCTACCGTCGAGTTTTGCCAGTACTTTGTCCGCGAGCAGTGCAGTGGAGGCAGGGTTCTGCCCGGTGATCAGCTGACCATCCGCGATCACGTAGGGTTTCCACGGGGCCTCATGTTTGCTGTATACCCCACCACGGCCACCTAGCTCGTTTTCTGTCAGGAACGGCACTATGTTGTCCAGTTCGACCAGTTTTTCCTCAATATTAGAAAACCCGGTCACCTTGCGGTCTTTAAGCAGCAGGCTGTTGTCGCTGAGCTTGATATTGAGCAGGCCGACTACGCCGTGGCAGACCGCGGCAACGATACCCCCTTTCTCGTAGATCCTGCGTGCCACCTCTTGCAGCGGCTGGTTATCGGCGAAGTCGTACATCACACCGTGGCCGCCGGTGTAGTAGATGACGCTGTATTCGTCGGCTTTTACCTGGCCAGGGCTCAAGCTTGTGCCCAGCCGCGTCATGAAACGCTTGTCGTCATACCATTGCCAGTCCAGGTCGGGGGCCATCTGCAGGCTGTGTGGGTCGACAGGGACGTAGCCACCCTCAGGGCTTACATAATCGACCGTGTAGCCGGCCTTTTCGACTTTTTCGACAAAGTGCACCGCTTCACCCAGCCACAGCCCGGTCGCCCGATTCAAGGTCGGATACTTGGCTGTATTGGTCAGCACTACCAGCATTTTCTTGCTCATGACCATGCTCCTGTCGGCAACCTGAATGGGCCGTTGCTCCCTGGCCCAGGGGAAAACCTAATCAGCATAGCTGCCAGGCGCAAGTCCGCCATCGTGCGCAGCTTGTGCTGTGCTAACGTGAACGAACCCCTCCGGGGCAGCCTCGGAACCGAGGTAATCTACGCATTGGTGGAGTAACGCTATTGCCCGCACACGGTACGCCGCGCAAGCCTGCGCGGGAGCTCACCTTGAAAACGCCCGTATCGGCACCGCTCGATCTGATGAGCCAACGAATTGCGCAGTTCGACTGGGGGCACACATCACTTGGGCCGTTGCCACGTTGGTCGGCCTCGTTGCGCATTGCCGTCGACATGATGCACTCGTCACCGTTTCCTTGCGCAGTGGTCTGGGGGGCAGACCTCTGCGTGGTGCACAATGATGGCTACCGGGCGCTGCGGGCCGCCAGGCCGGATGCGCTGGGCAATGCGTTCGATGCGCTCTGGAGTGACCTCTGGGAGGCGATGGGGCCCTGGGTATTCAAGGCGCTTGAAGGGCGTTCGAACTTTGTCGAGGACCAGCCCCTGCTCGTCTGCGTCGAAGGCAGCGAGCCGCTGTGGTGCGCGTTCGGTTATGCACCCCTGCGCGATGAATTTGGAAACGTGGCGGGGTTTCTGCACAAGGTGATCGAGACCACGGCCAGCGTGGAGGCGTACCATCATTGGCGTGAGCAGGTGCAGGGCTATGAACGACAGATAGCGCGCCATGTGGCCGAGCGCGAGCAGATCTGGCAACTGTCCCCGGATGCAATGATGACGGTTACCCCTGAGCTCAAGCTGCATGCCGTCAACCCCGCCTGGTACCGCATTCTGGGCTGGTCCGAGGAGCAGGTTCACGATGTGCCGGTGCTGGAGCTGGTGCATCCGGCGGATCGCGCCGAGGTACAAGTGGCAGTCTCCGGGTTCCTGCAATACCGCAATACCGAGCAACTGGAGACGCGCTTGCGTCACTGCGATGGCCATTATCACTGGTTCCGCTGGAGTGCCCGGTTCAATGGCAGCCTGTTGACGGCAGTCGGTCGGGATATCACCGAAGACCGCGAAGAGGCCGCGCGTAAGTCTGAAGCGATGATGCGCAATAGCGAACGCATGGAGGTGGTTGGCCAGTTGGCCGGCGGCATGGGCCATGAGATGAACAACCTGCTGTCTGGCATCGGTGGCAGCCTGGAACTGCTGCAGCGGCGCCTTCAGGATGGCCGCCTGGAGCGTGTTGACGCCTATTTGGAGGTCGCTCGCGAATCGGTCTTACGCGCCATGGAACTGACCCATCGCCTGCTGGCATTCTCTCGGCATCAACCGCTTGCACCCAAGCCCCTGGACTTCAACCGGCAGTTGCGGCTAAGCGAGCCGTTGCTATTGAAGACGCTGGGCGCAGAGATGCGCTTGCACTGGCAACTGGATGTCGCGCCGTGGGCCGTATGCCTTGACGTTACCCAACTTGAAAATGCCTTGGTCAACCTCTGCGCCAATGCCCGGGAGGCCTGCCTGGAACGTGGCAATGTCACTGTACGCAGCGTCAACGAGCGGTTGACGGCCAGCTTCCCTGATGAAAATGGGCTGCCGCCAGGCGACTACGTTGCCTTGCATGTGGAGGACGACGGCCACGGCTTTTCGACGCGCGACATTGCCAGGGCTTTTGAGCCGTTCTTCACCACCAAGCCCATCGGCCGTGGTTCCGGGCTTGGGCTATCGATGGTGTATGGTTTTGTCGGTCAATCGGGGGGATACGCCTGGATCGAGTCGAGCCCGAATCAGGGGGCCAGGGTTTCCATGCTTTTCCCAAGGTGCCACGACCCGGCACCCGAAGCGCCGAAGCCAGTGCAACGTTCCCAGCGCATGGCCCAGGGTGAGCGCCTGTTACTGGTCGATGACGAGCTGAACTTGCGTGCCGTGATGCGCGAGTACCTGACTGAACGCGGTTTTGTGGTCACTGATGCGAGTGACGCCAATGCTGCGCTGGAGCGCTTTCGCCTTGATGGCCCCTTCGACCTGGTGATTACCGACATCGGTTTACCCGGCGGCTTCAGTGGCCGGCAAGTGGCCAAGGCCATGCGCATGCAGCTTCCTTCGCAGAAGATCCTGTTCATCACCGGCTACGCTGACCATCCTGTTGAAGCGCAGCTGCTTGATCAGCCGGGAACGGCATTGATGAACAAGCCGTTTTTGCTGGCGGACCTTGCCGATCAGGCGCTAAGCATGCTCGAACAATGACGGGGTTCAGGGGCGGCCCAGAATCTGCGTGACCTGCGTCTGCAAGTCTTTCAGTTCGAATGGTTTGCAGATCAAGTGCATGCCCGTGCCCAAAAAACCCTCGCGGGCCATGGCCGTTTCCGCGTAGCCGGTGATGAACAGCACGGGCAAATGTGGATGCAGGCTGCGGGCAATTTCGGCCAGTTGACGGCCATTCATACCGGGCAGGCCGATGTCGCTGACCAGCAAATCCACGGGCTGAGAGGAGCGCAACACCTTGAGCCCTTGGGTGGCGTTGGCCGCGCTGCGGCAGGGGAAGCCGCTCTCACGCAGTGCCTGGCACAACAATTGGCGCACATGGGGGTCGTCTTCGACCACCAGCACGTGACGGCCCCGGCTCTCCTGCACAGGTATCGGCTTGCTTGGTGCCGTTGCCTGGCCGATATGGCGCGGCAGGTACAGGTCTACGCGAGTGCCCAGGCCAATCTGGCTGTGCAGTGCGAGATGCCCGTGAGACTGCCTGCTGAAGCCGTAGACCATCGACAGGCCGAGGCCGATACCCTGGCCGATCGCCTTGGTACTGAAAAACGGCTCGAAAGCGCGCTCAAGGGTGCTTTGCGCCATGCCCTGGCCGTCATCGATGATGCTCAGGCGCAGGTAGTCACCAGGACACAGAGCCCCACTGGTGAACTGCTTGCTGGGGATATGCTGGTTGCTTGCCTCGACTCGCAGCTGGCCGCCACTGGGCATGGCTTCTGAAGCATTGAACAGCAGGTTGTCGAGGGCTTCCTGCAACTGTTTGGCATCAGCTTCTACGGGCCACAGGTCTTTGGCGGTATGCACGTGTAACGTTATGGCAGGGTTGAGGCAGGTTTTCAGGCGTTTGACCTCGAGCAGGCCGTGCAGGTCGACACGCTGGCTGTTCAGCGATTGACGGGAGGAGAAGGCCAGCAAGCGGTGGGTCACGCGAGCGGCGCGTGTTACTGCCTCACGTCCCATCCGCAGTACGCTGTCAAGGCCATCGGTGCGGCCTTGATGCAGGCGCCGTTCAATCAGTTCGAAGCTGCCGCCAATGCTGGTAAGCAGGTTATTGAAGTCGTGAGCAACACCCCCGGCCAGTTGGCCAATGGCTTCCATCTTGCGGGTCTCGTAGCAGGCGAACTCGCTGGGTTTCTGTTCCTTCTCTGGCGGCACTCCCAGTGTGTTCAGGCGCTGCTGCAGGTCGTGCAACTGGTCGCGTGCAGCGTATTGCCGTCGTCGGTTGCGCAAGGCGGATCGGGTCATGTGCAGCAGTTGGTCGTTGTCGAACGGGGCGACCAGCAGCAAAAGATTGCCCACTGGGTGGTTGCCTGCACAAGCGGCCGACCAGGCACCCTGCATGAGCAGCACGATGGGCAGGTCCGACCAGCTCTGTTGCTGGTCGATGAATGCTTGCAGCAACGCACTGGGGCCGTTGTCGAACACTTGCTCGGCAATGATTGCCAGGCCTGCGCCTTCTGCCAGGCAAGTCTGCAGGTTGGACAGGTCAACGGTGCACAGGCTATTGATGCCGGCTGAGGCGAGCAGGCGCGAGGTATCCGCCGCTAATGGCGGGGGTGCCAGGATCAAGGCACGTTCATCCAGCGCCAATGAATGGGACAAAACGACTCTCCTGCAGGGGTGGCCTGATACCCACTGGACCCTTGGTAAACGGCCTGGGTTCAACAATAGTCAGATATTGCCTATAGGCCTTGCTGCAGTGCGGGGTCGTCCGGGTTCTGCCGTTCCAGCTCGGCCAATAGCACTTGAACGTTCTGCAATTGCCCGGTCTCTTTCCAGTACTGGATCAGCAGCACTCGAGCGCGGCGGTTGGCCGGCTCCCGGTTGAGCACGGTTTCCAGCTGCTTTTGGGCTGCGTCGAGTTGTTCCAGTTCGTGCAGAGTGACTGCCAGCGTATAGCGGTAATCGGCGTTGTCCGGGTCCAGTTCGACGGCGCGGGACAAGGCAAGCAAGGCGTATTCACGTTGCTCGTGGCGGATCAGCCAGAGCCCAAGCTCGTACTGCAGGAAGGCTGAGTCGGGGCTGAGTGCCAAGGCTTTGCCCAGTACCTGGCGCGAGGCATCGTGCTGGCCCTGACGCTCCAGCAAACGCACCTGGGTGGCCAAGGCGTCGAGGTTGCCGGGTGCAACGTCCAGCGCCCGCTGCAGGGCCGCGGCCGCCTGGGTGTAGTCGTTTTCGTGCAGGTACAGGCGGGCCAGGTGTACCTGGGCGTCGGCATCCTCGGGTTGTTGCTCGAGCGCCTGCTGGTAGTGTTCAAGGGCTGCCTGCAACGGGCCGAAATACAGGCCGATGGCATCGGGGCTCAGGCCCAGCAGGGCATCCACGGCAGCAAAGCGCCCGCTTTGTTCGTCGTCGTCCAGCAGTGGGCCGAGCACCAGGCTGCGCTGCGCTGCCGGCAGCAGGCGGCGGATACCTGCAATAGCCGCACGGCGCACCAGCGGGTCGGCATGCTCCAGGTCCTGACGGGCAAGTTTCAATGCCTGGGGAGAGGGGTAGTTGGGTAACTCGGCATAGAGGGCAGCGCGGCGGATAGGGGGCAGGTCGTTGCGTTGCAATTGCTGGTAAAGCACCCGTGCTGCACCGGGTAGGCCGTCATGGGCCTGGCGCAGGGCCTTGGCATAGCTGTGCGCAGGCAAGCTCGGCGGTGCTGGCTGATCGTCGTGCCGCAGGTAACCGAACAGCGCCGATACCAGGATCAACAGCAGCAGGGCGATCAGGTAGCGGTTGCGTCTGTGCATCGGACGGTCCGTGGCGGCGGGAAGGGCAGAGCTTGGGCCAGCCGGGGGGTAAATGCAACCGAGTGCAGGCATCAAGGCGGTCGCGCGCGTATCTCGCAGGTTTCGATTGGCCCGAAACAAACGTAGGAGCGAGCGCAGCTCGCGATGCGCCGCGCGGGCGGCGCTCGATCTCGCAGGCGCTGAAAATTCAACGACATAAAAAAGCCCCGCCGACCAAGGCCTGCGGGGCAAACGGTTGGGGGAGGAGCCAACCAAAGGAGTCGTTTGAACGGGTGTATCAGCGTGCGCTGGCCACCGTCTGCGGTTGCCAGCCGCCGCCCAGGGCTTTGTAGATGGAGACGATGCCGCGGTACAGATCGACCTCACCCTGGGCCTGCGCATCCTCAGCGCTCAGCCGCTCGCGCTCGGCGTCGAGCAGTACCAGGTAGTCCACCGTGCCTTCGCGATAGCGAATCGAGGCCAGCTCCGCTGCCTTGCGGCTGGCGTCGCTCTGGCGCATCAGCGACAGCAGGCGCTGCTGGGTCTTGTCGTAATCGCTGAAGGCGTTGGCCGACTCTTCCAGGGCCAGCAATACCTGCTGTTCGTAGTTGGCCAGAGCCCCTTCGGCATCGGCTTTGGCGCCGCGCAGGCGGGCCCGCACGCTGCCCAGGTCGAAGGCCGCCCAGGTAATGCTGGGGCCCAACGCCCAGGCATTGGCTGCCGAGGAGCCGATCTGCGAGCCGCGAGCGGCGGTAAAGCCAAGGAAGCCACTGAGGCTGACGCGAGGGAACAGGTCTGCCGTGGCCACGCCGACATTGGCGGTGGCGGCAGCCAGCTGGCGTTCGGCGCTACGGATGTCCGGACGACGGCGTAGCAGCTCCCCCGGGTCGCCCACCGGCAATGCCTTGGCGATGGCCGGCAGGGCCTTGGGCGACAGGTCTACGCTGAGCGCGTCAGGGCGCTGGCCGAGCAGGGTGGCGATGCGGTGCCGCGCCCGGGCCTGTTCGGCCTGCAGTTGCGGCACGGTGGCTTCGACCCCGGCCAGGCGTGCATCGGCACGCACGACATCGAGGTCGTTGCCCACACCGGCATCGCGCAGGGTTTCGGTAATGGTCCGCGACTCCTGCTGGGTCTTGAGGTTTGCCAGGGCGATTTTCTCGCGCAGTTGCGCACCGCGCAGCTGCCCATAGGCATCGACCAATTCGGCGATCAGGCTGACCTGCAACTGTTGCAGGTCGGCGGCAGCTACCGCTTCCTGGGCCTCGCTGGCTTCGATCTGACGCTGGATGCGGCCGAACAGGTCAAGCTCCCAGGCCATGTCCAGGCCCAGGTCGTAGCGCTCGCTGTTCACCCGCTGCGTGGTCTGGCCGGGGATCTGGCCCTTGCCGATGTCGCTGCTGGCGCGGCTGGTCACGACCGGGAACTGGTCGTTCTCGGCGTCTTCGCGGATCGAACGGGCGGATTTCAGACGGGCGAAGGCCACGCGCAAGTCACGGTTGCCGTCCAGCGAAGCCTGCACCAGCTGGTTGAGCACCGGGTCGTCGAACTGCTTCCACCACAGGCTTTCGAAGCGGCTACGGTCATAAGCTTTGGCCTGCACATCACTGTTCAGTTGTGCAGGTTCGGTGGCCGGGGCCTGGTAGTCCGGGCCTACCGCACAGGCCGCCAGGGCCAGTGCCAGCAGGCTTGGGGTCAGGGGTTTGAGCAGGTTCATGCATGGTTCTCCAGCACTTGAGCGTGTTCGGCCTTGCGGGCCTGGCGGCGCTCGACGAAACGGCGGATCAGGAAGAAGAACACCGGGGTCAGGAACAGGCCGAACACGGTCACGCCAATCATCCCCGAGAACACTGCCACACCCATGGCATGGCGCATTTCCGAGCCGGCACCGGAGCTGAACACCAGCGGAACCACACCCATGATGAAGGCAATCGACGTCATCAGGATCGGCCGCAGGCGCAGGCGGCAGGCTTCCAGTACCGCAGCCAGCGGATCAAGGCCTTTGGCCTGCTCATCCTTGGCGAACTCGACGATCAGGATCGCGTTCTTGCACGCCAGGCCCACCAGCACGATCAGTCCGATCTGGGTGAAGATGTTGTTGTCGCCACCTGACACGATCACACCGGTAATGGCCGACAGCAGGGTCATCGGTACGATCAGGATCACCGCCAGCGGCAAACTCCAGCTTTCGTACTGGGCGGCCAGCACCAGGAACGCCAGCAGCACGCACAGAGGGAACACCAGCAGCGCGGTGTTACCCGAGAGGATTTGCTGGTAGGTCAGGTCGGTCCACTCGAAGGTCATGCCGTTGGGCAGTTCCTCTTTCAGCAACTTCTCGATGGCAGCTTCGGCCTGGCCAGAGCTATACCCCGGGGCTGCTGCACCGTTGATTTCTGCGGTGATGAACCCGTTGTAATGCATGACGCGGTCTGGCCCGGAGGTGTCGCTGACCTTGAGGAAGGTCGCCAGCGGAATCATCTCGCCGAGGTTGTTGCGCACTTTCAACTGGCCGATCTGCTCGGCATCGAGGCGGAACTGCTGCTCAGCCTGGACGTTGACCTGGTACGTGCGGCCAAAGCGGTTGAAGTCATTGGTGTACAGCGAGCCCAGGTAAACCTGCAAGGTGTCGAAGATGTCGGTGATCGCCACGCCGTGGGTCTTGGCCTTTTCCCGGTCGATGGCGGCATCAACCTGCGGCACGTTGACCTGGTAGCTGGTGAACAGGCCCGCCAGCTCCGGCACGTTGTGGCTTTTGGCGATGATGTTCTGGGTTTCTTTGTACAGCGCTTCGTAACCCAGGTTGCCACGGTCTTCGATTTGCAGGCGGAAGCCGCCGATTGTGCCCAGGCCCTGTACTGGCGGCGGCGGGAAGATCGCGATGTAGGCGTCCTGGATATCGGCGAACTGGGCATTGAGTGCAGCCGCGATGGCAGCGGCCGACTGGCTCGGGTCCTTGCGCTCATCAAACGGCTTGAGCGGGGTGAACACAATGCCGCTGTTCGGGCTGTTGGTGAAACCGTTGATCGACAGGCCAGGGAAGGCCACCGAGTCGGCCACGCCAGGTTGCTTCAGGGCAATTTCGCTCATGCGCTTGATCACCGCCTCGGTACGGTCGAGGCTGGCGGCGTCAGGCAACTGGGCAAAGGCCACCAGGTACTGCTTGTCCTGGGCCGGCACGAAACCGGTCGGCGTGGACGAGAAGCCGAGGTAGGTCAGGCCCATCAGGCCGGCATAGACGAACAGGGCGATGCCGCTGGAGCGGATGACACGGCGCACGCCACCCACGTAGCGGTGGCTGGCGCGGTCGAAGAAACGGTTGAACGGGGAGAACAGCCAGCTGCCCAGCAGCTTGTCGAGGAACCGTGAGAAACGGTCCTTGGGCGCATGGTGGTCCTTGAGCAGCACGGCAGCCAGGGCCGGCGACAGGGTCAGCGAGTTGAACGCCGAGATCACGGTGGAAATGGCGATGGTCAGGGCGAACTGCTTGTAGAACTGCCCGGTAAGGCCCGAAATGAAGGCCGCAGGGACGAACACGGCGCACAGCACAAGGGCGGTGGCAATGATCGGCCCGGTCACTTCGCTCATGGCTTTTTGCGTGGCTTCCAGCGGTTTAAGGCCCAGCCCGATGTTGCGCTCGACGTTTTCCACCACGACGATGGCGTCGTCCACCACGATGCCGATGGCCAACACCAACCCAAATAGCGACAAGGCGTTGAGCGAGAAGCCAAACAGGTGCATCACCGCAAAGGTGCCGATCAACGATACCGGCACAGCCAGCAGCGGAATGATCGAGGCACGCCAGGTCTGCAGGAACAGGATGACGACCAGCACGACCAGCACCAGGGCTTCAAACAGGGTGTGCACGACTGCTTCGATGGAGCCGCGCACGAAGATGGTCGGGTCATAGACGATGCTGTAGTCCATCCCTTCAGGGAAGTCCTTCTTCAGTTCGGCCATTTTCGCCCGCACTTCATCGGAGATCTCGATGGCGTTGGAGCCTGGGCGCTGGAAAATCGGGATCGCCACCGCTGGCTGGTTGTTCAGCAGCGAGCGCAAGGCGTACTGGCTGGAGCCGAGTTCGACCCGGGCGATATCTTTCAGGCGCGTGATCTCGCCATCGGCACCGGCACGGATGATGATGTTTTCGAACTCTTCCTCGTTGACCAGACGGCCCTGGGTGTTGATCGACAGCTGGAAGCTGGTGGAACCGGGGGCGGGCGGGGCGCCCAGCTGGCCGGCGGCCACCTGGCGGTTCTGCTCGCGGATGGCCGCGACCACATCGCTGGCGGTGAGGTTGCGCGAAGCGGTCTTGTTCGGGTCCAGCCACACGCGCAGCGAGTAGTCGCCCATGCCGAACAGCTGCACATCGCCAACGCCGCCCAGGCGTGCCAGCTCGTCCTTGATGTTGAGGATGGCGTAGTTGGACAGGTAGAGCATGTCGTAGCGGTTGTCCGGTGAGGTCAGGTGCACGACCATGGTCAGGTCGGACGAGGCCTTGTCAACGGTGATACCGATACGCGTCACTTCTTCAGGCAGCTTGGGCTGGGTACGGGTGACGCGGTTCTGCACCTGCACCTGGGCGTTGTCCAGGTCGGTGCCCAGGGCGAAGGTGATGGTCAGCGTCAGCTTGCCGTCTGCGGTGGACTGGGAAGACATGTACAGCATGTTCTCCACACCGGTAATGGCCTGCTCCAGCGGCGCGGCAACGGTTTCGCCAATGACCTTGGGGTTGGCGCCCGGGAAGTTGGCACGCACCACCACGGTGGGCGGCACCACCTCGGGGTATTCACTGATCGGCAGCTGGAACAGCGAGATCGAACCCGCAATCAGCAGCACCAGCGACAGCACCGCGGCGAAAATCGGCCGGGTAATGAAGAATTTCGAGAAGTTCATCGGTAGGTTCCCTTAACCGCGTGGCGCCTGGGCGCTGGCGACTTTCACGTTGTTGCCCGCCACCTTCGGCGCCGGGTTGCTGGCCTCCAGTGCCTGGCGCTGCTGGGCGAGGGCAGCGAGGGTCTGTTCGCTGGCCATCTGGGTTTCTTCCGGGGTGACCGGCGAGCCTGGGCGCACGCGCTGCAGGCCCTTGACCACGATGCGGTCATCCTTGCCCAGGCCGCTGCGCACGATGCGCAGGCCTTCCAGCTTTGGCCCCAGTTCCACGGCGCGGTAGGCGGCCTTGTTGTCCTTGTCCATGACCAGCACGAACTTCTTGCCAAGGTCGGTGCCCACAGCTTCGTCATTGATCAGCACGGCGTCGTACTGCGCGCTGCCCACCAGCTTCAGGCGTGCGTACAGCCCCGGGGTGAACTGGCCGTCGCGGTTGTCGAAGACTGCACGGCCGCGGATGGTGCCGGTGCGCGGGTTCACCTGGTTGTCGACGAAGTTCATCTGGCCCAGGTGCGGGTTGCCGGTTTCGTTGGTCAGGCCCAGGTACACGGGGGTGCTCTGGCCACGCTGGCCTTCGCGCGCCAGCTGGGTGTACTTGAGGTACACGCGCTCGTCGGCGTCGAAGTAGGCGTAGACCTTGTCGGTGGACACCACGCTGGTCAGCGGGGTGACATCGGCAGTGACAATGTTGCCGGCAGTGAACTGGGCGCGGCTGACGCGGCCACTGATAGGCGCGGTGACGCGGGTAAAGCTGAGGTTCAGGCGCGCCAGGTCGAGTTGCGCCTGGATCGCGTCGACGCCGGCGCGGGCTTCGGCGGCAGCGCTGCTACGCGATTCTGCAAGCTCGGCAGAAATGGCGTTGCTGTCGCGCAGGCGCTCGCCACGGCGGGCTTCGTTGGCGCTGCGAATGGCGGTGGCTTTGGCTTGTTGCAGTTGGGCTTCGAGGCGGCGGACTTCAGCCTGGAACGGGCGCGGGTCGATCTGGAACAGCAGGTCGCCTTTTTTGACCTGGGCGCCTTCGGTGAAGGCGACCTGATCGATCTGGCCAGCGACCCGCGGGCGAACTTCGACCGTTTCCGGGGCTTCGAGGCGGCCGGTGAATTCGTCCCATTCGTTGATCGGTTGCTCGATCACCTTGGCCACAGTGACCTTCGGCGCGGCGGGAGCCTGCACGGCGTCTGGGGTTCGACCGCAAGCGCTGATCACCACCACTGCCAAGGCAGCGAGGGGAAAGCGCAAGGGTTTGAGAGATTGTTCCATGGAGAACTCCGCCAATGTATTAGTAGTGGGCGGAGTGTGAGTGTCTTGCGCGTGAGGCACGAATCGAACGGGACGAAGGTTAATATCACGCTGAATGATATGTGTGGATCATTCATCGATGGCGGGCATGATGGGGCTGCCCGGCAGCCCCGTTCGCGTGCATTCCCTCAGAACCGCCAGCCGGCATTCGCCACCAGGTTGCGTGGCTCACCATAAGAGCCGGAGCTGAACGTGCCCAGGCCGTCGTAGTACTTCTTGTCGAACAGGTTGTTCAGGTTCAGCCCCAAGCTCAGGTGTTCATCGAAGGCATAGTTGGCCAGCAGCCCGACCACGCCATAGTCACGCTGGTGCGCCTTGGTGCCCAGGTCTGAATTGACCGCGTAGATATCGCTTTGCCATGTCATGTTGCCGCCCACTGTCAGCTTGTTCCAGTCACCGGGCAGGCGATAGGTGGTGGCCAGCTTGAACAGGTTCATCGGCTGGTTGGTCTCGACGCGGTTGCCCTCCTTGTCGTGGGACTCGCGGTAGGTGTAGCCGCCAAATAGATTCCAGCCTGGCAGTACCTCGCCGGAAATTTCCGTCTCGATGCCGCGGGTGGTGGTGCCGGCAATGGCCCGGTAGATTTCCTGGGGGCCACTGTCATCCACCAATTGCGGCGTGTTCTTCTGTTTGACTTCGAACAGTGCGGCGCTGGCGTTCAAAGCGCCGTCGTAGAACTCGCCCTTGATGCCAAGCTCGTAGTTGTCGCCTTCGAGCGGGTCCAGCGAGGTATTGCTGGCGGTCTTGTAATAGGTCTGTGGCAGGAAAATCTGCGTCCAGCTGGCGTACACCGAATACGTGTCGTTCAGGTCCAGCACCACACCGGCGTAGGGCGTGACCACGCCGGACTTCTTCGTCCGGTCGCGGCCAGTGACCTCGCCGGTCAAATCATCGCTGCTGTCGTCCTTCTGGTTCCACCAGCTGACCCGGCTGCCGAGGATGATCGACAGCGGATCATACGGCTTGAGGCGCACGGCGGCGTAGACACCGGACTGGCTCAGGCGTGACAGGCTCTCTTCGGTCTTGGCCAGGTGCGGTTTGCCATGGGGGTTGCCATCCCACTCATAGATGTTGTCGACCGCAGGGAAGCCGCGTTCGTAGGTGGGGTAGTTGAGGTGGGTGTAGGCCAGGTTGCTGCCCAACACCAGCTCATGTTCGCGGCCACCCAGCTGGAAGGGGCCGGTGGCGTACAGGTCGAAATTGTCCTGGGTCTGGTAGCTGTCCAGGCGGTTGATATACATCGATACGCCGCTGCCGGTAAGCGGGTCGGGCGTACCGGCGCTGGCGGAGCCGGTGACGCCACGGCGGTACGCGTACTGGTGGCTGTATGCGGCCTTGGCGACCCAGTCGTTGGCCAGCTTGTGCTCCAGCATGCCGGTGAAGTTGTACTGGGTATTGTTCAGGTAGCTCCAGCGTGCGGCCGGGTTGAACGACCGCGAGAAGTTTGTTGCGCTGCCATCGCTGTTGAACAAAGGGATGTGCCCGAAGCTGACGCCGTCGGCATTGTTGTTCTGGTAGTCGAGGCTCAGGCGCAGCAGGGTGTCTTCGCTCAGGTCGATGTCCAGGGCGCCGTACATCACGCGCTTGTCGGTCTTGTACCAGTCAACGAACGAGTTGGCGGTTTCGTACACCCCGACCAGGCGGCCACGGATGTTGCCGGCTTCGGTGAGCGGCCCGGAGACATCGGCCTCGGTGCGGTAGCGGTCCCATGAACCGACTTCGCCAGCCACCGTCGCCTGTGCATCCTCCGTAGGCCGCTTGCGCACCAGGTTGAGCGTGGCTGACGGCGTGCCTGCGCCACTGAGCAGGCCGGTGGCACCTCGTACCACTTCGACTCGGTCATAAATTGCCATGTCGGCCAAGGTACTGGTGAATTGCTGCGACTCGTTGGCGATTTGCGCAGGGATACCGTCGTACTGGAAGTTCTGGATCTGGAAGCCGCGGGCGTAGAAGGTATAGCGTTCGCTGTCACGATGGTTGCTGGAAAGCCCCGGTGTGAACTTCACCACATCGTCGATCGAGGCCAGGTGGTGATCATTCATCACCTGGCGCGTGACCACGCTGACCGACTGCGGCGTTTCGCGCAGTGACAGGCCCAGCTTGGTTGCGGTACGGGTACGCCCGGTGGTGTAGGCACCGGTGTTCTCGGTGGTTTCGCCCAGGCCATCGCCCACCACACTGGTCGCGCCCAGCTGCACGGCATTGCCGGTTTCGGCTGGGTACAGCACATAGGCACCTTGCTCGGCAGGCGCAACGCCCAGGCCGGTGCCAGCCAGAAGAGTGGCGAAGCCCTGTTCGACACTGTAGGTGCCTTGCAGGCCGGCACTTTGCTTGCCAGCAGTGAGCTGGCTGTCGAACGACAGCACAATCCCGGCCGCGTTGGCGAAGCGGCCGAGCACCGTGCTCAGCGGGCCGCTGCTGATGGCGTAGGTCTTCTGCGCGTTGGCTGCCTGGGCCACGGCTGCACCGGGTAGCAGCGGCGGAAGCAGGGCGAGCGAGGCGCCGAGCAAGGCAAACGTGAGTGCTTGGCGGGGTGGTGAGATAAGGCGGCGCATACGGGCTTCCTGGGCGTAGGGTTTTCGGTGTATTGCCAGGGAGGCGAATGGGCGAGGGCAAATCGACAATGCCCTGTGCATTTTTTTCAGGCATTGCCTCTCAATGGCTCCACGCGTGTCCAGAAGCGGGTATGGCGCACCAGCTTTACCGGCAGCGAGCGGGCAACGGTAGCCAGGGTCAGGTCAAGATCGGTGAGCGAATAGGCGCCGGAAACCCGCAAGTGGCCGACGGCCGTGTCGCAGCCCAGGTAGCCGCTGCGGTACCGCTGTAATTCTTCGAGCAGGTGATCCAGGCGCCAATCGTCCACCACCAGTTGGCCTTCGGTCCAGGCCGCGTCGGTACTGGCCAGTGGCATGCGTTGCAGGATGCGGGTTTTGTCGAACAACAGGCCATGGCCACTGTCCAGGCGGGTTTGCTCGCCACCCGCGTTGATCGGGTTCACGACGACGGCATGCTGGTAAACGCATACGCGGGTCTGGTGGTCCTGTTGCCTGACGCTGAACCGGGTGCCCAGCGCCCTGATGTGGCCTTCGGCAGTGCTGACCATGAACGGGCGGTGATCGGCGGCAGTTTCGACAAAGATCTCCCCGGCACGCAGCCGTAGCTGGCGGGTGTCGTTGCTGAAGGCAATGTCCACCGCACTGCCGGTGTTGAGGATCAGGCGGCTGCCGTCACTCAGCGTCAACCTGCGCTGTTCGCCGATGGCGGTGCGCACATCGGCCAGCCACGCCGGCGCATCGCGATAACCGCGCCAGCCCAGGGCGCCAAGCCCCGCGCCCAGCAACAGCCCCTTGAGCAGCATGCGCCGCTGCAGCGCCGGGCCCTGCTGGCCAGCACGCTCCAGCACGTCATGGCCCAGTGCGCCTTGTGCTTGGTTCAGTTGAGCCTGCAACATGGCCACCCGTTGCCAGGCCCACTGGTGCTGCGGGTCGGCCGCATGCCAGGCCTGCCAGCGTTGCTGCAGGTCCGGGTCGGCAGGGGCCTCGCCCAGCCGGGCAAACCACTGCGCGGCGGCGCTCAGTGCCTGTCTTTGGGGCAGCGGGCTCACTGGGCGTGTTCCAGGGCAAACAGCAAGCAGTGCTCGGTGGCGCGGGCAATGTACTTGGTGACCGAACTGACTGATACGCCCATCTGGGCGGCGATGTCCTTGTAGCCCAGGCCACGCAACTGCGATAACAGAAACGCCTGCTTGACCTTCTTGCCCAGGCCTTCAAGCATCGCATCCAGTGCTTGCAGGGTTTCTACCAGCATCCAGCGTTCCTCGGGGGAAATCGCATACTGTTCGGGCTGTTCGGCCAACAGTTGCAGGTAGGCCTGCTCCAGTGCCCGGCGGCGGAAGCTGTCAATCATCACGCGCCTGGCCATGGTGACCAGAAAGTGGCGTGGCTCGCGCAGTTCACTGAGCAAAGGCTGGCTGCGGTCGGCCAGCAGTACACGCACGAACGTGTCCTGGGCCAGGTCGGCGGCTTGCTGCGAACACTGCAGGCGGCCACGCAGCCAGTTCACCAGCCAGCCATGGTGGTTGGCGTACAGGCCGGCCAGGCTGTGTCCGGTCGAGGGGAGGGAGTCAGGCATGGTGCTGTTGCGCGCTAATGAGAATTAGTCGCAATTTATTTCAATTACGCACATTCAGCAATGGCCCAGCTACAAAGGTGAGGGGGAAGAGACGCTGCCCGGAACAGGCAGGGGCGGTGATGTGTTGCGAAAAGGGGCGCAACGCGCCCCCGGCAATCTCAGCTCAATACGTTGAACCCGTGGGTGCCATCCCGCTCTAGCTGGGCAATCAGCCCGAACTCCCAGTCCAGGTACCCCTGCATGGCCTCTCGCGGGTTATCAGTGCCTTCATAGGGCCGGCGATAACGGTCGGTACGCGCCACCGCCAGGTGCGTTTCGCCACTTTCCAGCGGCTTGCCTGCCGCAATCCACCGCGCCGTGCCGCCCTCCAGTACGTACACCGGTGTCTGCGTAAGCGCCCGCAAGTCTACCGCCGCAAAGCGTGCCAGCAGGCTGCTGCCGCAGGTCAGTACATAGCGCTGGGCTACTGGCAGCTGTTCCAGCACCTGCGGCAACTGCGCGCGAATTGCCCAGTGGGCACCCGGAATGTGGCGTTTCACGTAGTTGGCACTGGTGGTGAAGTCCAGCAGCACGGTGCCTGGCGTTTGCAGCCAGTCGTCCAGCTGCTCGACCCCGATTTCGGAGACTGCAGGCAGTGGAGGTTGGGGGGGCTGCCAATCGCCGGTCTCGCTGAAATCTTGCGCCGACAGGCCATCGAGCACGGCGACCTGCCAGCCCATTTGCGCCAGCCATGAAGCACTCATGTTGGCCCGCACGCCGTCATCATCCACCAGCACGATGCGCGCCCCGCGCACGCTGGCGACGTGGTCGGTTTCCTGCACCAGTTGCCCGCCCGGTACACTGCGGCTGGCCGGCAGGTGGCTGTGGGCATATTCCTCGGGGGTGCGCACATCGAACAGGTAGGTGGTGCGCTGGGTATCGGCCTGCCAGGCGGCCAGGGCTTCGCGCTCCAGGCGCAGCACACCGGCACGGTCGGCCACATTGCGTGCGCGTTGGGCGGCGTTGGCGCGGGTGTTGTCGCTCACCTCGGCGAAGCGGCGCTCCTGGCCGTGCGCCAGCGCTTGCCCGGCCAGGGTCCAGCCGATGGTGCCGTTGCGCAGGGCAGCCACGGGGTTGGGGATGCCGGCGTTGACCAGCGACTGGGTGCCGATGATGCTGCGGGTGCGCCCTGCGCAGTTGACGATGACCTGGGTAGCGGGACTGGGCGCCAGTTCGGCAACCCGCAGTACCAGCTCGGCACCCGGCACGCTGATGCCCCCCGGGATGCTCATGGTCTGGTATTCGTCGAAGCGGCGGGCGTCGAGCACCACCACATCGGCGTTGTCGTCCAGCAGCGCCTGCACCTGTTCGGCCGCCAGCGACGGGGTATGGCGCACGCTTTCAACCAGCTCGCCAAAGGCCTTGCTCGGCACGTTCACGTCACGGAACAGCTCACCACCGGCGGCGCGCCAGCCGGCCAGGCCGCCTTCGAGCAATGCGACATCGCTGTACCCTAACGCCAGCAGGCGTTCGGCGGCCTGATGTGCCAGGCCTTCACCGTCGTCATACACCGTAATGCGGGTGTCGCGCCGTGGCACGCGGGCGAAAATCTCCAGTTCCAGCTTGGACAAGGGGATGTTGGCAGTGAACAGGGGGTGTGCCTGGGCGAACGGGTCTTCCTCGCGCACATCGATCAGCGCCAGTTCTTCATGGGCCAGCAAGGCCTGGCGAATGTCTTGGTAGGAGCGGGTGGCAACGGTACTCATGGGGCAGGGTTCTCTTTGGACAGGTCCCAGATGTTGGGCAGAAGGCTGTTGGAATAGCCGGAAATGAACGGTTTTTCGCTGCCGTCGGGCGAGTACACCGCGCGGCTGACGGCACCGATGTTGGCGCCATAGACGTGGATGCTGATCGACACCCGGTCGTCGAACGCATTGCTGACCTGATGCACATCGCCGATGCGCGGCGAAACGGCCTCTACGTGACCGGGCTCGAGGCGCACGGGCGCGCCTGCTGGTAGTAGGGCGCCGTGTTCGCTGCGGGCAAAGCCTTGCGAGTATTCGGCGCCGCGCAGCATGCCGATCAAGCCCCACACCCGATGGTCGTGAATGGGTGTCTGCTGGCCTGGCCCCCAGACGAAGCTGACGATGGAAAAGCGCTGGCGCGAATCGCAGTGCAGCAAATATTGCTGGTAACGGGCCGGGTCTGGCTGCGCCAGTGCCTCGGGCAACCAGTCGTCATGGGCGACCAGGCTGCGCAGCAGGCCCTGGCCGTGGTCGAGGAGGGTGGCTTCTTCGGGTTCTTGGTCCACCAGTTGCGCAAGCGCGTCAATGAAAGTGCGCAGGCGCTCAAGGCGCAGGGGTTGGCTCATGATTCAGGCTCGGCTGACGGTTTGGGCTAACCCTAGCAAATGCGCTGAATATTCTCAAAAGTAAAAATATGAATAAGCTAATATGCAAAAAATGCATTTACAGAGTGGCTGATCTGTTTTGAAATGTGCGCATGGGCAAAGCATTAGGTTATGCCCAAAACGAATTTCACGGCACTGCGCTTAATCGATAACTTATAAGCATTGCGTTATTTATATTCAAAGTGAATATGAACGCCCCATGCCCCCACGAGACCGCACGCGCGGATCGGCCTGATGTACCCCGACGGTACCTGGAGACGAACGTGCGATATCTAAAACAATTGGCCGCCTGTGTGCTGGCCAGCTCCCTCAGCCTGACCGCTGCCGCGCAAACCCTGGTGGTCGGTGACCAGAGCTTCAATGCCCGGGCGGTGATGGAAGCGGCCGGCGTGCTCGACGACCTGCCGTATACCCTGGAGTGGAAGCAGTTTACGGCCGGCTCGCCGGTAGCCGAGGCGCTGAACACGGGCAGCCTGGACATCGGCCTGCTGGGCGATGCGCCACCGTTGTTCCTGGGTGCCCTGGGCGCGCCGATCAAGGTGATTGCGGTGAGCCGGCAGAACCTGGATGGCGTGGCGATTCTGGCGCGCAAGGACTCGAACATTCACAGCCTCGAAGACCTGCGCGGCAAACGTGCGGCGATCTGGAAGGGCTCCTGGAGCCAGCAGTTGCTGTTCAGCGCGCTGGACAAGGCCGCCGTGCCGCGTGATGCCCTGGAGCTGCGCTACCTCAGCGCCCTGGACGCCTCCCATGCCCTGGATGGCGGTTCAGTGGATGTGATCGCGACCTGGGAGCCCTATGTCACCCAGCAGGAGCGCCAAGGGGCGCGCGTGCTGGCCACGGCCGAAGGGTTGATACCGGCGCAGAGTTTCGTGGTGGCCAATGCCAAGGCGGTGGAGGCCAAGCGGGCGCAGATCAGTGATTTTCTGCAGCGTCTGAAAAAGGCCCGTGACTGGACCCTGAGCGACCCGGCCCATACCGAGGCTTATGCCGATGCCTGGGCAAAACGCACCCGTGCCGATCGCGACATTGCGCGCGCCTGGTTTGCCCGCGCACGTACCGATGTGGCACCGCTGAACCCGCAGGTGATCGTGGATGCGCAGAAGACCGTGGACTTTTTTGCCGGGCTGGGGCTGATCAAGAACTACCCGGCGTCGAGCCTGTTCGATACCTCGTTCGCGGCTGCGTTCGACCACTGAGTTTTCCTGCCGTGGCCCAATCGCCGGCAAGCCAGCTCCCACAGGATCACCACAGCCGTGGGTTCAGTGGAAAACCTGTGGGAGCTGGCTTGCCGGCGATTGGGCCGGTACAGGCAACAACTGTTATGAGGAGCTGTACATGACCACCCGCAAAATCAAGCTTGGTGCCCTGACCATGGGCTGCGGCGGCCCAGGCCGGCACAACCTGTGGCTGGACCCGGAGCTGCCCGCCGATGCCAGCGTCAACATCGACTGGTACATCGACATCGCCCGCCAGGCTGAAGCGGCGCTGTTCGACCTCATCTTCATCGTCGACAGCCAGTACATCACCCCCGGCTCACCGTCGCATTATCTCAACCGCCTGGAGCCGTTGACCCTACTCTCGGCGCTGGCAGTGACTACCCGTAACATCGGCCTGGTCGGCACCCTGACCACGTCCTACAACGAACCCTTCAACGTCGCCCGCCGCCTGGCCTCGCTGGACCTGATCAGCAAGGGCCGCGCTGGCTGGAACGTGGTCACCAGCGGTGATGCCGGTACCGCCGGCAACTATGGCCGTGACGAGCACTACGACTATGACACCCGTTATGCCCGTGCCCAGGAGCACGTGGCGGTGGTTCAGGGCCTATGGCAGTCCTATGAAGACGGGGCGTTCCCGCGCAACCGCGCTACCGGTCAATTCCTCGATCCGGGCCGGATGCATGCCCTTCACCACAAGGGCGAACACTTCTCGGTCGTAGGGCCATTGAATATTCAGCGTTCCCCCCAGGGCCAGCCGGTCATTTTCCAGGCCGGCGATTCGCAGCAAGGGCGCGAGCTTGGGGCCGCCACGGCAGATGTCATCTTCACCCATGCTGCCAGTATCGAGCAGGGCCAGGCGTTCTACCGCGATGTGAAAGGCCGCGCTGCGCGGCTGGGGCGTGACCCGGAGCAACTGCTGGTATTGCCCGGTGCCGAGATCTATGTGGGTGACACCGACGAACACGCCCGCGAGATCGAACGCCACTACCACCAGCAGGACCATAGCTTCGAGCTGGCGCTCAAAGAGTTCGGGCGCAACTTCGGCTGGCACGACTTCAGCCAGTACGACCTCGATGCACCGTTCCCGCAGGAAAGCCTGGAGCATGCGCGCAGCAGCTTTTTCACCAATGCCAAGCGCATCGCCGACCAGGCCCGGGAGCAGGGGTTCAGCCTGCGCCAGGCGGTGGAGTTCGGGCGTAAGCTGCGCCCAGGTGCCTTCGTTGGCTCGGCCGAAACGGTCGCGGCAAAAATGACCGAGTGGTTCGAGGCGCGGGCGCTGGATGGCTTCAACATCTACATCGGCCACCCCGGGCAGTTTCGCCGGTTTACCCAGGAGGTGGTGCCGCTGCTGCAGGAGCGCGGGGTGTACCGCACGGCTTACGAGGGCAGCACACTGCGCGAGAGCCTGGGCCTGGCCATTCAGTGAATGCTCGAGGCCAGTTCGAAGATCGGCATGTACATCAGGATCACGATCAGGCCGATCAGCAGGCCGATGAACGTCATCAGCAGCGGTTCGAACAGTTTCACGAACCATTCCACCCAGCGGCCGATTTCCTGGTCATGGAAGTCGGCGCAGCGTTCCAGCATTTCCCCCAGGTTGCCGGACTGCTCCCCGGCCCGCAGCAGGCGCAGCGACACCGGGGTAACCAGGTGGCCGGCTTCCAGCGCATCGGACAGTGGCAGCCCTTCGCCCACCCGCTGGCTGGCCTGGCCCAGGCCCTGGGCTGCTGCGCTACCGAGCAGGCCGCGGGCCATGCCCATGGCGGTCAGGATGGGAATGCCGCCTTGCAGCAAGATGCCCAACGAGCGGTAGAAGCGCGCCAGCTCGTACATCATCAAGCGTTGATGCAGCGCCGGCAGGCGGCGCAACTGGCAGGAGGCCCAGCGCCGTACCCGTGGGTGGCGGCGCAGCAGCCACAGTGCCGTGACCCCACTGAGCGTGCCCAGCGCCAGCGGCAGTTGCTGGGCGTGCAGGAACAGCCCGATCTGCATCAATACCCGTGACAGCCAGGGCAATTCGGTGCCCATGCCCTCGAACACCTGGCTGAAACGCGGCACCACATAGCCGAGCAGGAACAGCACCACGCCGCCCCCCACCAGCAACAGCAGCAACGGATAGACCGAGGCCCCCACCAGCTTTTGCCGAACCAGGTCCAGGCGCTGGCGGTAGCTGATGTAGCGCGTGAGGGCATCGCCCAGCGCCCCGGTGCGTTCGCTGGACTGCACCAGCGCCACATACAGCGGCGGAAATATCCGCGGCTGCTGGCCCAGGGCCTGGGACAGCGATCGGCCTTCGTACAACTGGCGTACCAGCTCGGCCAGCACCTTGCGGGTGGTGGCTGCAGGCGCCTTTTCCGCCAGGCTCTCCAGTGCGTCGATCAGCGGCAGCCCGGCATTTAGCAGGGTTGACAGTTCCTGGCTGAACAGCACCAGGTCAAAGGCCGCTTGGCGCCGCCTGGCCATGCCGCGCAGGGCACCGCCGTTGCTGCGCAGGCTGAGCACACGCAGGCCCTGATCCGCGGCCTGGCGGCGGGCCTGGTCGGCGTCCTCGGCGTCGATCTGCAACTGCACCACGCCCTGTCTGCCCAGGGCCTTGAGGCTATAGCGCATGGCCACTCTCCTTACTGCCAGCTGGTGATTTCGGCGTTTTCCCCGTCACCCCCGGGCTGGCCGTCCTTGCCCATCGACAACAGGTCGTATTCACCGCCGTTTTCGCCAGGTTGCCGGTAGATGTATGGGCGGCCCCAGGGGTCCTGCGGCACGGCCTTCTGCAGGTACGGGCCGGTCCAGCGCGCTTCACCATTGGGGGCGATGACCAGGGCCTGCAGGCCTTGCTCACTGTTGGGGTAGTGGCCGACTTCCAGGCGATACAAATCCAGCGCCTTGCTCAGCCCTTCAATCTGCGCCCGCGCCACTTTGGCTTCGGAGCGACCGAGCTGGCTGAAGTACTTGGGCGCGACGATGCCGGCCAGCAGGCCGAGCACCACCAGCACCACCAGGAGTTCGAGCAGGGTGAAGCCACGTTGCGGTTTGGTTCTGCGCTGCATGGTGAAGCCCTCCACTGCATGGGGACACAGGTTGACAGGCACCATGCAACAGCCGTGCACGTCTGCCTCGGGGCCTTGCGCCATGCGGTGCCGGAAGCGGCACAGTGCTTGCGTCGTGGTCATCGACCTCGGGTTTCCGGGGCATTTCCCCCACTTCGGGGGCCACGACGAAGAGGCGACCGTCATGCGTGGACTCATCCTCGGTTTGATATGGCTGGCGGCAGGTGTCGCCCAGGCTGATGTGTACATCTCCATCGATGCCAAGGGCGGCTACGTACTGACCAACGTCCATCGGCCTGGGCGCCATTATGAAAAGGTGATCAACGAGCCGTTGGCACAGGCCGGCCCGGCCAATGCGCAGATGATCACCGGCCGACCCTACGCTGAACTGGTCGCTGCCGCCGCGCGGGCCCACAACGTCCCTCCAGCGCTGTTGCATGCGCTGATCAAGACCGAATCTGGCTACAACCCCAAGGCCCGGTCGTCTGCGGGCGCGGTAGGGCTGATGCAGTTGATGCCGGATACAGCACGTGAAATGGGTGTGGAAGACCGCCTGGACCCCGAAGACAACGTGCAGGGCGGGGCACGCTACCTCAAGCAGATGCTTACCTTGTTTGACAACGACATCACCCTGGCTGTGGCGGCTTACAACGCCGGCCCGGATGCCGTAATGCGGCGCGGCGCCGTGCCGCCGTTTGCCGAGACCCGGCGTTATGTACCCACCGTGCTGCGCGAATATCGCAAGTTACAGGGGTTGGAGTAATACCCTTCGGCGGATGCTATCAATTTAGCACTACGGCTTCCCCAGGTCTGGGCTATAACCTTCTGAAGGTGCCCAGCTGTGGAGCCCACCATGGACATCGCCCCTCGTTCCGACGCCATAGAAGTGCCTGCCGGTAACGAACTGGCAGCCCCACGCAAGCCATTCAACCTGCTGCGCTGGTATGCCTGGGTCAGCCTGGCCATCATCGTTTCGGTGGCTGCCGGACTTGGGTTGATATCCAGCCGTTTCATCATTGATGAAAGCGTTGAGCGCGATGCCTTGCTCACGGCACAGTTCATTACCTCTATCGCCGACGCCGAAGTGCGCCATGTGTCGATCCCCAACGTGCGCACCATGGGCGAGTTGCTGGACCCGCGCACCGACCCTGGCAACCTGCCGGACGTCGACCCGGATGCCCGGCGCAAGGCTCGCGGCGAGTTCCTCGACCACATCGCCCACCTGCCAGACATGCTGCTGGCCAACATCTATGCCCCGGACCTTACGGTGATCTGGTCCACCAACCCGGCGCTGATTGGCAAGCTGATTGATACTGACGACGACCTGGCGAGGGCGTTCGAGTACAAGATGCGGGTCTCGGCCAGCTACCACAACTTCGAACAGGCCCGTGCCGAGCAGAAATTCGTCACCCCGCCCGAGCAGCTGTTCATCGAAAACTACATTCCGCTGTTCGCTGCCGATGGCGAGCACGTCACGGCAATGGTCGAAATCTACAAAGAGCCCCATGACCTGATTGTGCGCATCGAGCATGGCCTGATACTGATCTGGCTGGCGATCACCGTCGGCGCCGCGCTGGTCTACGTCGGCCTGTACGGCATCATGCACCGCGCTGCACGGCTGCTGGCGGTGCAGCAGAAGCGGCTGATCAACAACGAAACCTATGTCGCGTTGGGGGAGGTGTCCTCGGCGGTGGCCCACAGCCTGCGCAACCCGCTGGCCAGTATCCGCTCCAGTGCCGAGTTGGCCCAAGCGTTCGACGAAGGCCCGGCGCAGCGCAATATCAACGACATCATCAGCCAGGTTGACCGGATGTCGCAGTGGATCCGCCAGATGCTGCAGTCGCTGCGTCCGCTGAACGATGAGGCGGTTGCGGTGGACTTGGCGCTGGCCTTGCAGGACAGCCTTCAAACCTACGCCGTGCCGCTGGCGCGTGGCGGGGTAAGCCTGGACCTGCAGCCGTTACCGGCGGTACAGGTATTGGGGCATCCGGCTTTACTGCGGCAGATATTCAGCAGTTTGATCGCCAATGCCCTCGAATCGATGGATCAGGGCGGACGTTTGCGTATCGAGGTGGTACGCCATGACCGGCGTGGCCTGACCTTGCGCCTGTCTGACAATGGCAGGGGCATGAACGAAGTGCAGCAGCGCATGGCCTTCAGGCCATTTTTTACCACCAAGCAAGGTGGGCTGGGGGTGGGCCTGGTGCTGGTGAAACGTATCATGGAGCGCTTCGGCGGCACCGTCAGGCTCAGCAGCAGTGAGGGCCATGGCACCCGAGTGTCGTTGAATTTCCGATTGGTCAGAAATTAATGTTTTGCGCTAAGAATAGTTTCTAACACGTTGATATATATGAGATCAGTGGTTCCTGGGTACTTATTACCCAACTGTGGGGCCTTTTCTTGAAGTCGCATTTAACTATGCACCTTAAAGCATTGAAAATTATAGCTTTACGGTCCTCTGGGTTTGGCTGGCCAACTTCTTGCTTGGTGATGTGCGGAGCGCTACACACGACAAATGGCAGCCAGGGCTGCCCAGGTGGGGTGCTATCAACTGGCTGCTGCTGTTGGCCTTGATGCATTTCTGAACGGACGCACTGTGCGGGAACCACGCCATGCAGATGCTGGAAAACGATGTTCGCGACAAGGCCAGTGCGAGTGCCAGCGGTCTGGCCGTACCCTTGCGTGAGTTCAACCTGCTGCGCTGGTTTTCAGTCATCAGCCTGTTGATCATCACTGCGGTGGCGGGCGGGCTGGGTTATGTGTCCACGCGCTTCGTGGTCCGCGATAGCGTGCAGCGTGATGCGATGCTGACCGCGCAGTTCATCCAGGCCATGGCCCAGGCCGAGGTCCGCCATTCGCAGTTGCCGCCGGGCACCACCATGGGCGAACTGCTCGACCCGCGCCTGGACCAGCAGCACCTGCAGTTTGCCCCGGCGCTGGCCGAATCGACCCGGGTCGAATTTCTTGACCATGTCGAGCACCTGCCTGATATTTTGCTGGCCAATGTCTATGCCCGCGACCGCACCATCGTCTGGTCCACCAACGTCGAGCTTATCGGCAAGCGGATAGAGGCTGATGGCGATCTGGACCGTGCTTTCCATTCGCGCAGGGCGGTGTCGGCCAGCTATCACAAGGCTGAGGATGACCGCGAGGAGCAGAAGTTCCTGCGTGAACCGCGCTACCTGTTCATCGAGAACTACATCCCCCTGTTCGACAGCCAAGGTGAACAGGTGCTGGCCATGGTGGAGATCTACAAGGAGCCACAGGACCTGATACGGCGCATCCAGCGCGGCTATGTACTGATCTGGGCTTCGACCCTGGTGGGTGGAGCGCTGATCTACTTCGGGCTGTTCTGGATCGTACGCCGGGCGGCGCAGATGCTGCATCTGCAACAGGACCGGCTGGTGGCCAGCGAAACCTACGTGGCGCTGGGCGAGATGTCGTCTGCTGTGGCGCACAGCCTGCGCAACCCGTTGGCCAACATCCGCTCCAGCGCCGAACTGGCGCAGGAAATCGCCAACCCTGCGGCGCAGAAAAACATCACCGACATCATCAGCCAGGTCGACCGCATGTCGCGCTGGGTGCGCGACTTGCTGGTGTCGTTGCGCCCGGTCAGTGACGAGGCAGAGGCTGTGGACCTGGTGGCCGCCATCGAGGACACCCACCTGGCGTTCGTCCAGCAGATCGAGCGCAATGGTGTGCGCTTCCATTTCGAAGGGCCTGATCAGCAGTGGGTGGCCAGCCAGCCGCTGCAGCTCACGCAGATTCTCAACAGCCTGTTCTCCAATGCCCTGGAGGCCATGCCGGCGGGCGGCATGCTGACTGCCCAGGTCAATGTACAGGATGGCCAGCGTGCCGAGTTCGTGCTTACCGACACTGGCAAGGGCATGAGCCAACAGCAGGAGCGGATGGTGTTCAAGCCGTTCTTCACGACCAAGCAGGGTGGCCTCGGTGTAGGGCTGGCCCTGGTCAAGCGCATCATGGAACGGTTTGGCGGCTCGGTCAGCCTGAGCAGCCGCCAAGAGGAAGGAACCCGCGTCAGCCTTACATTCAATATCGCAGCGGGAGGGGAACATGGAGCACAGCATCCTGGTCGTCGAGGATGATGAAATCCTCGCTGACAACATTCGCACCTACCTCAGCCTCAAGGGCTTTGAAGTCACCGTGTGCCACAGCGCCGAGCTTGCGCTGGAGCAGATCAAGCGGGCTCAGCCCGACGCGGTGCTAACTGACAACTCGCTGCCGGGCATGAGCGGCCACGACTTGCTGCGCAGTTTGGTGGCGCAGGTACCTGGTCTGAAAGTGATCATGATGACCGGCTACGGCAATGTCGAAGACGCCGTGCAGGCGATGAAGGAGGGGGCCTTCCATTACCTGACCAAGCCCGTGGTGCTCGCCGAGCTTAAATTGACCCTGGACAAGGCATTGGCGGCCGAACGCATGGAGCGCACGCTGTCGTTTTACCAGGAACGCGAGGCGCAGAAATCCGGGTTGCAGGCGTTGATCGGCGATTCGCCGGTAATGCTCACCCTCAAGCACACGTTGCAACAGGTTCTGGATGCCGAGCGGCGCATGGCCTGCGACGACCTGCCACCGGTGCTGGTCGAAGGCGAGACCGGCACCGGCAAGGAGCTGGTGGCGCGGGCCCTGCATTTTGACGGCTCTCGCAGCAAGGGGCCGTTCATCGAGTTCAACTGCGCCTCGATCCCTGCCAACTTGCTGGAGGCCGAGCTGTTCGGTCACGAGAAGGGCGCGTTCACTGATGCCAAGGAGCGGCGGCTGGGCCTGGTGGAGGCTGCAGACGGTGGCACGTTGTTCCTCGACGAGATTGGCGAGATGGACCTGGTGTTGCAGGCCAAGTTGCTCAAGCTGCTGGAAGATCGCAGTATCCGCCGGATTGGTGCGGTGAAGGAGCGCAAGGTTGACCTGCGGGTCATCAGCGCCACCAACTGCAACCTGGAGCAGATGGTGCAGCAGGGCAAGTTCCGCCGCGACTTGTTTTTCCGCCTGCGCATCATCGCCCTGAAGGTACCGCGCCTGTATGCCCGTGGTCAGGACATCCTGTTGCTGGCAAGGCATTTCCTGGCCCACCATGGCCGGCGTTATGGCAAGCCGAACCTGCGCTTTTCCGCCGAAGCCGAGAGCCTGATGCTGGGCTATAGCTGGCCCGGCAACGTCCGCGAGCTGCGCAATATGCTTGAGCAGACCGTGTTGCTGGCGCCGAATGAGGTGATACAGGCGCACCAGTTGAACCTGTGCATGACCTTGATTGACGAGCCATTGGTGCCGCAGCCGGCACCTGCGATGTTCGAAATGCCGCGGCACGAGCCGGAGTCAGGCACCAGCCTGCCGGACATGGAGCGCGACCTCGTGTGCAAGACGCTGGACCGTACGGACTGGAACGTGACCAAGTCAGCGCGGATGCTCGGGTTGTCGCGGGACATGCTGCGTTACCGGATCGAGAAGCTGGGGCTGACACGTCCTGATAAACGCCAGTGGTAACAAACAGTCAATCTTACTCAACCGGGCGGGTGAACCCGCTCCCACAGGGAATACATAACCTGCAATGTCGAGCGGTGGCCCATTGAGTAGCGTACTCAGGGGGTACCTGTACGGGTGCCACTATTTCCCTGAGGACCGGTACCCTCCGAACCGCTGCCATCCATCCCCGGCAGGTCGCGGTTGTCATTTTGCTTGGCCGGCGGGCTTTCGGGGTCGTTACCTTGAATGCGCGTGTCAGTATCCCGCGGCATGGGCTTTTCGATCGGGTTGAGGGTGCTATCCACGCCCGGCCGGGGTGCCGGGTTGTGCGGATCGTCAGGGTAGGTCGGGCCGGTGCCGACGGCGAAGGCCAGTGGCGAGGCGAGCAGGGCAATCAGCAGAATGCTTGAGCGGGGCATGACAGGCTCCTTGGCTTAGGGTAGGTCTGATATTTCCTTCGGCCCTACCCTGAGCAGCAAGGTGCCATTACCCCGATAAACGGTTACACCACCTGCGCCAACAACATGATGAAGATGATGCCAACCACCGAGAGGATGGTTTCCATCATGCTCCAGGTCTTGAAGGTTTCCGCTACAGTCATGTTGAAATACTGCTTCACCAGCCAGAAGCCGGCGTCGTTCACATGTGACAGGATCAACGAGCCCGCACCGGTGGCCAGCACCAGCAACTCACGGTTCACTCCCGGTACCAGGTCGATTACCGGTGCCACAATGCCCGCACCGGTAATGGTGGCGACCGTGGCGGAGCCAGTAGCGATGCGGATTACCGCTGCCACCAGCCAGGCCAGCATGATGGGCGAAATCTCCGCCTGCACGGCCATTTGCCCGATCACGTTGCCGACACCGGTGTCCACCAGCATCTGCTTGAAGCCGCCGCCTGCACCCACGATCAGCACGATGGCCGCCGTGGGGGCCAGGCTCTGGTCGAGCATTTTCATGATCTGCTGGCGGTTGAAGCCGCGGGCAGAACCAAACGTGTAAAAGGCCAGCAGCAGGGCCGCGAGCAGGGCAGTGATGGGGTGGCCGATCAGGTCCATCCACTGGCGCACGATATGCTCGGCCGGCAACACCACGTCGGCGAAGGTCTTCAGCAGCATCAGCGCGACCGGCAGCAGCACCGTGATCAGGGTGATGCTGAAGCTTGGCAGGTTGCCCTGGTCGGACTCCTTGGCAATTTGGTCCATCAGTTCCTGGGACGGGTTGCCCGGGATGTAGCGGGAGATGAAGTTGCCGAACAGCGGACCGGCGATGATCGCGGTGGGCAGTGCGACGATCAGGCCGTAGAAGATGGTCTTGCCAATATCGGCGTGGAAAATGCCAATCGCCAGCAATGGGCCCGGGTGTGGCGGCACCAGGCCGTGCACCACCGAAAGGCCCGCCAGCAGCGGTATGCCGATTTTCACCAGCGACACCCCGGAGCGCCGGGCAACGATGAACACCAGCGGAATCAGCAGCACAAAGCCGATTTCAAAGAACAGCGGTATGCCCACCAGGAAGGCGGCGAACATCATCGCCCAATGCACGTTCTTCTTGCCGAAGGCGCGGATCAGGGTTTGCGCGATCTGGTCGGCCCCCCCAGAGTCGGCCATCAGCTTGCCCAGCATGGTGCCCAAGGCGAGCACGATGCCGACGAAGCCAAGCACACCGCCAAAACCATCCTGGAACGACTTCATGACCTTGGCCACCGGCATGCCGGAGGTCAGGCCAAGGAAGCCGGCCGCGAGGGTGAGGGCGACGAAGGGGTGCACTTTGAAGTGGGTGATCAGCAGGATCAGCCCGACGATGGTAACCAGCGCGTCGAGCAGCAGAAAGGTGTCAGTAGCCAGTCCGAACATGGTTTGAAGGCCTCGATCTTATCGTTGTTTTTGGCGTAGCGTCTTGGAACTATTCCCGCACCTGCGGGTCGAGGTAGCGCTGTCTTTGGTGAGCCGGGAAAACCGCGGGGTCAGGCGGTTTGCGCCAGGCCCTGCTCACCGGCGCGCTTTAGCCAGCGGTCTACCGCTTCGGCGAGCGCATCGATGGGCTGGGTGGCGTCCAGTGCCAGTGTGAGCGGCTCGCCATGTGGCGATTCGAGGGCAGCAAACTGGCTGTCGATGAGGCTGGCCGGCATGAAGTGCCCAGGGCGCGCCAGCACGCGTTTTTCGGCCTCGGCGGGCGACAGTTCGAGAAATACGAACACCAGCCCTGGCATGGCATCGCGCAGGGTATCGCGGTAGCGGCGCTTGAGCGCCGAGCAGGTCAGTATCGGGCGTTCCCCGGCCTGGGTGGTGGCCTGCAACTCCTGGCCTAGGCGCACCAGCCAGCCGGCACGGTCGCTGTCGTCCAGCGGGATGCCAGCGCTCATCTTGCGGATGTTTTCGGCAGGGTGAAAAGCGTCGCCTTCAATCAGGCGGCCGCCGCTTCTGGCAGCAATGGCAGCGCCGATGCAGCTTTTGCCGCAACCGGCCACGCCCATTACCACGATGGCGGACAGGGGAGAATTCATCAGTACCTCCTGCGGGGTGAGATAGCGCTGTCTCGTCGCCGACGAACAGCCACCTCCCCGGTGTTATTGGTCTTGTCCTTACGCAGTATGGACGCTTGATAGCGCGCGCGCGGTGGCTGCCGCCAAAGATTACATTGCCTGCGTCCTGAGACAGCGCTACCTTAGTGGCCGTTCCCTCTCCTTGCAAGTAGTAAAATTACAACATCCATGACCCGCACCGGCTCCCGTACTACAGGTCGTCCAACCCTGGCAGAAGTTGCCAGGCTTTCCGGGGTTTCCCCCATCACCGCTTCGCGCGCCTTGCGCGGGGTCAGCACGGTTGCGCCAGAGCTGGTCGAGAAGGTCGTCGCTGCAGCGGCGAGCCTGGGCTATGTGGCCAACCCGGCAGCCCGCGCCTTGGCCTCGGCTCGCAGCCAGTCGGTGGTGGTGTTGATCCCGTCGCTGTCCAACCAGCTGTTCATCGACACCCTGGAAGCCATTCACGAGGTCATGCGCCCGCGTGGGCTCGAGGTGCTGATCGGCAACTATCACTACGACCTTGCCGAAGAAGAAAACCTGATCCGTAATTACCTGGCCTACCAGCCCTGCGGCATGCTGTTGACCGGTTTCGAGCGCAGCGACGCGGCGCGGCAGATGTTGACCGCCAGCGGTGTGCCGTGTGTGCACATGATGGAACTCAATGGCGAGCCAGGGGCATTGTCGGTCGGTTTTTCGCAGCAGCAGGCCGGGCGCGCCGCGGCCCGGCACTTGATCGAGCGCGGGCGCAAACGCCTGGCGTTCATTGCCGCGCAGCTCGACCCACGGGTGATGCAGCGGGCCGAAGGTTTCCGCCAGGCGTTGGCTGAGGCCGGTTTGCAGGCGGCCGAGCTGGAGGTACTGGCGCCGCAGCCTTCATCCATTGCCCTGGGCAGTGTGCTGTTCAGCCAGTTGCTGCAGCAGGCGCCAGATGTCGACGGTATCTTCTTCTGCAACGACGACCTGGCGCAGGGGGCGGTGCTGCAGGCATTGCGCCAAGGGGTGGAAGTGCCCCGCCAGGTGGCGATGGTGGGGTTCAACGACTTGCCGGCGTCGGCCCACATGGTGCCGCGCCTGACCTCGATTCGCACGCCCCGGGCAGCCGTTGGGCGTGGCGCGGCGCAGGCGCTGCTGGCGTTGCTCGATGGCAAGCGGGTGGCGGATACGCAGCAGGATCTGGGCTTTGAGCTGATGGTGCGCGAGAGTTCGTAGCGGGAGCCCGTAGCTGTGCAGGCGTTCTGTCCTATTAATGTAGTAATCCTAAAGTGATAGCACTGTGCTTGCACGGCGCCAACGGCGATCTATGCTCAGGACACCGCGCATAAAGGAGCCCGGCGTCATGTTCGATTTCCATCGCAAATCCGATTTGGTTGAGATCCAGCGCACTCACCAGGCCTTGAGCGGCACGCAAGCCAAATTGGCGGCGATCAGCCGTTCGATGGCGATGATCGAGTTCGCCCCGGATGGCACCATCCTCGATGCCAACGAGCGTTTCTGCCAGGCCATGGGCTATAGCGCCGACGAACTGCGTGGCAAGCATCACCGGGTGTTTTGCGAGCCGGGCTACGCGCAAAGTGCCGAGTACCAACAATTGTGGCGCGAATTGGGCCAAGGCAAGGCCATCAGCGGTACATTCGAACGCCTCGACAAGGCCGGCCGTGAGGTCTGGTTGGAGGCCAGTTACATGCCGGTGCTGGATGAGCACCGCCAAGTCACCAGTGTGATCAAGGTGGCAGCGGACATCAGCCAGCGGGTGGTGCTGGAGCACGAGAGCGAGAGCCTGCTCAAGGCCATCAGCCGCTCCATGGCGGTGATCGAGTTCACCCCGCAAGGCCGCGTGATCAAGGCCAACCAGAACTTCCTCGATACCATGGGCTATCGCCTGGACGAGGTAGTCGGCCGCCATCACGGGCTGTTTTGCCTGCCGCAGGAGCGCGAGTCGGCTGAGTACCGCGAGTTCTGGGCATCGCTCAACCGCGGCGAGTACCATTCGCACCGCTTCGAGCGCATCAACAAGCAGGGCCAGATGGTCTATCTGGAGGCCTCTTACAACCCGATATTCGACAGCAAGGGCCGCTTGTACAAAGTGGTGAAGTTCGCCAGTGACATCACCCGCCAGGTCAGCACGCAGCAAACCGCCGCCGATGCCGCCCATGCCAGTTCCATGCAGACCGATGCCTGCGCACGCAAGGGCACCGAGGTGGTACAGCAGACGGTGCAGGTAATCGAGCAGATTTCCCATGAGCTGAACGACGCTGCCCGCAGCATCGACGCGGTCAGCAAGCAATCGGATGTAATCGGTCAGATCGTGCTGACCATACGTGGAATTGCCGACCAGACCAACCTGTTGGCCCTGAACGCGGCCATCGAGGCGGCCCGCGCCGGTGAGCACGGGCGAGGTTTTGCCGTGGTGGCCGACGAGGTGCGCAACCTGGCGGCGCGGACCAGCAAGGCAACCCTGGAAATCGTCGACGTTGTACGGCAGAACCACGACCTGTCACTGCTGGCGGTGGCCAGCATGCAATCGAGTTTGACCCGCACCGGTCATGGGGTTGCGCTGGCCAATGAGGCCGGTACGGTGATCATGGAAATCCAGCAGGGCTCACGGCACGTGGTGGATGCGATCAGCCAGATCAGCTCGACGTTGCAATTGCATTGAGCGCATCCTTCAGTTCGTTCAGCAGGGCCTGCAGGCTGATTTGCAGCCGTTCACGTTCGACAGCCGTTGGCAGGCCCCGCGCATGAGCGTTCTCGATGGCTTCGCAATCCTTCACCACGCCGCGCACCCTGATCATCTTCGCGCCACCCTTGATTCGGTGAGCCAGGGTACGCACGTCCTCATCGGCGGCCCCGGGCGCCAGCGCCCGCAAGGCGGCCAGGTCCTCGCCAACGCTGATTGACAGCTGTTCCAGCAGATGACGCGTCAGTTGCTTGTCGTCCTGGGTGAGGTGGCGCAACTCAGCCAGGTTGAAGCCGCTACTGTGCAGTGGCGTTTCTTGGGCGCCGCGGGCCTGGGGGAGATGGGCCTTGAGTGTGTGCAGGCCGATCGGCTTGAACAGGCACTCGTCCATGCCGCTGGCCAGGCAACGGTCACGCTCTTCGGCCTGGGCATTGGCAGTCACGCCGAGGATCTGGCACGCCGGCAGGTCGCGTTCGGCTTCAAGGCTGCGAATGCGACGGGTGAGTTCGTGGCCGTCCATGACCGGCATGCTGCAATCGGTGATCACCAGGTCGAAACGCGCTGCCTGCCAGCGCTCCAGGGCAATCTGGCCGTTGTCTGCCAAGGTCACGTGATGGCCCAAGGTGTGCAGTTGCCGCTCCAGCAATAGAAGGTTGGCCGGGTAGTCGTCGACAACCAGGATTTCCAACGGGCCAGTGCTGCGTTCCGCTACCGGGTCCAGTTGCTGTGCGGGCTCTGGTGCTGGGCAGGTTGGCAATTGCAGGCTGACCTGTACCTTGGTGCCAACGCCTTCGACGCTTTGCAGGCTCAAGCTGCCACCCATCAGTTCGGCAAAGGTGCGGCTGATGACCAATCCCAGGCCCGCCCCTTGGTGGGTTCGCGGGCCGTCAGCCTGAACGAAGGCGTGGAACAGCCGGGCCTGATCAAGTGGGCTGATGCCGATGCCGGTGTCGCGCACAGACAGTTCAACTGGCAGGCGGCTTTGCCCATCGGCTGGGGGCGTCAGCAAGCTGGCCTGGACCTCGCCGCGGTCGGTGAATTTGATGGCGTTGCTGATCAGGTTGGACAGGATCTGTTTGAGTCGCAGCGGGTCTGCCAGCACCCAGACCGGCCCGGCAGGCAGCTCAGCGTGCAGAAGCAAGCCTTTGGCCCGGGCGTTGCCCTCGAAAACCCGCACGGTAGCGCGTACCAGTTCGACCAGGTTTGTGGGCACCGGTTGCAGGGTGATGTGCCCGGACTCGATGCGGGAAATGTCCAGAATATCGCCAATCAGTTCAAGCAGGCCGATGGCCGAGTCATGGGCAGTCTGCAGGGTCTGGGCGTCGCAACGGCCCTCGCGGCTGTCTTCCAGGGCCAACTCCAGCAGGCCGATCACGGCATTCATCGGGGTGCGGATTTCATGGCTCATGGTGGCCAGGAAGGTACTTTTGGTTTGACTGGCTTGTTCGGCGTCGTCCTTTGCCTGACGCAGCTGTTCGAGCAGGCCTCGGCTCAGGGCCAGCTGAGCTTGCAGCGCGTGTTGGGCCTCGGTGCGCTGATTGATCAGTTTGCGCAGGTAGCTGTTCCAGAACACCACGCCTGCCAGCAGCAGGGCCGACAACACCAGTACCTGCAAGGCCAGTGTGCGGTAATCGCGCCAAGCGCTGTCGCTGACCAGGGTGCTGGTGCGCCAGCGATTGGCCAGCTGGTCGAGCTCTTCGGGTGGAATGCTCAGCAGCGCCTTGTCGAGAATGGCCTGGAGCTGCGGCTGGTCCGCAGCCACGGCGAAGGCCGCAATGGCCGGGTCTTCATCCAGTACGCTGGCGATGCGCAAGCGGCCCTTGAAAACATGGCTGATGTAGTAGGCGGCATTGATGTGGCTGGCAAGGGCCACATCGGCAGCCCCCCCGGCCAGGGCCTCCATGAGGCCGAGCGGGTTGTCCACTTCGACCAGCCTGGCTTGCGGATAGCGCTGTTGCAGCAGTGCCCTCTGCGGCGAGCCGCGTACCAAGGCGATGCGCTGGCCATCCAGCGTTTTGGTTTGTGCGGGGTAAGTGCTGTCGCTGCGCGTAACCAGTACGCGTGGGCTGACCAGGTAGGGGCGGGTATAGCGCAGCTGTTTCGAGCGCTCCGCGCCGTAGCCCAGGGCGCCGATCATGTGTGCATCGCCGCGGACCAGGCGCTCGACCATCGCCTGCGCCGAATCGCTTTCGACCGGGCGGAACTGTAGCCCGGTACGCAATGAAATCTGTTTCAGCAGGTCAAGGGTGATGCCGGTTGGGCGGTGTTCGGCGTCGTTGAACGTCAATGGCGCCAGCGAAGTGTTGACCAATACATCGATGTAGGGGTGGGCTGCGATCCAGGCTTTTTCTTCGCTGCTCAAGTCAGTGAGGTGGCGCTGCAACAGCAGGCTGGTGTTGCCACTGCTCCAGCGGCGCAGGATGTTAAGGCGCTCGCTTTCGCTTATGCGGGCCAGCGCCATGTCGACCAGCCGATGCAAGCGAGGGTTGTCGCTGGCCAAGGCAAATGCAAATGCGCCAGCCGGAACCTGACAGAAGTGGTCGATTCTCAGCGTGCCTTGATAGTTCTTGCCAATCGTGAAGTCGGTGCTGATGGCATCGCCCAGGTACGCATCGGCCTCGCCCAGATCGACGGCTGCCAACCCGGCAAGGGTCGAGCGGTACAAGCTTAACTGCGCTTTTGGATACAGACCGCGTACGGTGCTGGCCGGCAGGTAGTGATCGACCATGGCCAGGCGCAAGCCGGCGAGGTCGGGTTGGTTCTTCAGGCTGCTCCCCTCGCGTGTGACGATGACCGGCAGGTCGTCTGCATACGGCGTGCTCAGTTCAAGCTCGGCATCTGCCGCCTCGAAGGCATTGGAGCTGCCCAGAAGGTCAATACTGCCCTCCCGCAACGCGGCGATGGCTTCGTGGCGGCTATCGAATCGGCGCACCTCGACGTGTATGCCCAGCAGTTCGGCAATGATACCTGCGTAGTCTGCACTGATCCCTTCGTAGTCCTGTTGGCTGGCGTTCAATTCGAACGGTGGATAGTCGGGCCGCGAACTGCCTAGCACCAGGTATTGACGTCGCTGCAGCCAGGCCCGGTCTTCGCTGGACAGTTGCAGTGGGGCTGCTGCGCTGACAGAGCGCGCCAGCAGTTGCCGAGCTTCGCTGCGGGCCAGCAGCGCGGTGGGGGCGGCCAGGCCGATGGCCAGGAGCATGCACGCCAGCAGGCGCTTCATGGCGGCCGAACGCTCAGTAGACGCTGTTGCGTTTGGCCAGGTCGACCATCTCGACCAGAGATTCGGTTTTGAGCTTTTCCATGATCCGGCCTCGGTAGGTGCTGATGGTCTTGGCACTCAGATTCATGCGGGTACCGATATTCTTGTTGTTTTCACCGCGCGCCAGGCGCCGCAGCACCTCCATTTCACGGTTCGACAGGCTGGCAAGGCGCACCGGTTCGCTTTCCAGCGAGTTGCTGTTGACCGACATTTGCGGGAAGGTCGAATAGCCTTTGACCAGCGCCTTGAGGGCGAACAGCAGTGCTTCGTGGTCTTCTTCCTTGGTGACGAAGGCGCCGATGCCGGCATCCAGGCAACGCCGTACGTACAGGTCAGTGGCTTGGCCCGTCAGCACCATGATCTTGGGCACCGGCTCAAGGCTTTGCAGGCGTTTGATCACTTCCATGCCATCCAGACCGGGCAGGCCAATATCGAGCACGACTACATCCGGGCGCAGATCGCGGGCTACCTGAGCCACTTCGCTGCCGTTACCCACCTCACCGACAACATGAAAGCGTTCACGCTCGAGCAGTAGGCGCAAGGACAGTCGGACAATGGGGTGGTCGTCGACGATCAGCACGGTTGTCATGTGGAAAACTCCTGTCGGGATGTGGTCCGCTTCCTGGATCACTCCGGAATACGTCTGCAAGTGGGTTAATCGGAAGCGCTGCAAGATACGACCAATCCCGAAGTTTGGTAATGCCGAGTATAGAAGTGTTGATAATCCGCGTGCTTGTTGTGGAAAAATCCTACAAGAAGCGTGAAAGACATCACCCCGAGAAAGCGGCGATGTCTGTTTGGAAGGGCGTCAGGCGCAGGTGGCGTGCGCTTTGTTCACACGCTGGGTGGCGGCGGGGTTATTGGCCAGCGCCTGACCGACACGCGTCGGCCGGGGCACTAGCTGGCCGGCGCAGTTCGGGCAGCGGCCTTGCAGGCGTGTGTCGGCGCAGGCACGGCAGAAGGTGCATTCGAAGGAGCAGATCAGCGCATCGGGGCTGTCGCCCGGCAGGTCAGTATCGCAGCACTCGCAGTTGGGGCGTAATTCCAGCATGGGCGTGACTCCTGTTCGCAGGCGGGAACCCGGAGTCTGCTACGCGGGCGGCAATACTGGCAATGCTCAGTCCCCAGGGCGGTACAGGTGGGCATGCCCGGCACGGTACAAGGCCGATTCGGCGAAGGGGGTATCCCCTAGCACATGGCCTACCAGGATCAGCGCCGTGCGGCGAAAATCTTTGGCTGCGACGCGTTCGACGATATCGCCAAGGGTGCCGCGCACCCAGTCCTGGTCCGGCCAGGTGGCACGATGTACCACCGCCACCGGGCAGTGCGCACCGTAGTGCGGCAGCAGTTCTTCGACGATCCGCGAGAGGTGTTTGACCCCGAGGTGAATCGCCAAGGTGCTGCCGTGGCGCGCCAGGTCGCCCAGTTGCTCCCCAGGTGGCATGGGTGAACTGTCGCCATAGCGAGTGAGTATCACCGTCTGCGCCACCTGTGGCAGGGTCAGTTCGCAGCCAAGTAGCGCCGCGCTGGCCGCCGTGGCGGTGACCCCGGGGATGATCTGGTAATCGATGCCCAGCGCCTGCAGGTGGCGGATCTGTTCACCGATGGCGCCGTACAGGCTGGGGTCGCCGCTGTGTACACGGGCCACGTCCTGGCCTTGTTCGTGCGCGCTGCACATGGCGGCGATGATCTGTTCCAGGTGCAGCTCGGCACTGTTGATCACGATCTGGGCCTTGTGGCCTTCGAGCACGGCAGCAGGTACCAGTGAGCCGGCATAGATGATCACTGGGCACTGGCGAATCAGCCGTTGGCCTTTGACCGTGATCAGTTCAGGGTCGCCGGGGCCGGCACCGATGAAGTACACCGTCATGGAAAGTCCTTGCAGGAAAGAGGAGCGAAATGTTCAGCAGGCCAGGGCCAGGGTCGCCGGGCCCAGTACCTGGCGGGTCAGCAGTAACCCGGCGGTGCAGCCGGGCCGCTGGCTGGCCAACGCCAGTGCCGCGCTCTCGGCCACGCCCCAGCAGCCGCTGTGGGCATGGGCTGTGGCAGAGCGGTGGCTGAGCAGCGGCTCAAAGGCTTGCAGTTGTGCGCTATGGTACAGCACCAAGGGCAAGCCAAGGCGTTCGGCCAGTTGCTGCAAGCCGGGTTCGTCGGCCTTGAGGCTGATGCTGGCAATGCCGCGCAGGTCGGCAAGCACCAGGCCCTGGCTAGCCAAGGCTTGGTGCAGCAGGGTCTGCAATGTATCCACCGGGCAACCTCGGCGGCAGCCGAAGCCGGCGTAGAAGGCCGGCATCAGGCCTGGCTGGAACGGCGGAACAGCCATGCACTGAGCAGGCCCAAGGCCACCCAGAATGCAGCGTTGGTCAGCCAGGAGGCCATCTTGAACTGAGTCTCCAGTGCTGCGGGGGCCAGGCTTTCATGCACGTCGGGCTGTGGCGCGCCGATCACATGGGGGATTATCAACAACACGGCGCCCAGCGCCTTCAACAGCCAGTGCCGGGCGAACACCAGCAAGGCCAGGCCAAGGGCGGTGGCGCTGGCCGTGCCAATCCACCAGGCCTGGCGTTGCCCCAGGTCGGCGGCAGCGGTGCCGGGCAGTTCCGGTGGCAGCCCCAACGTTGGCGCCAGACAGAACACGGCGAAACCGGCCAGGCCCCACAGCACACCGGTGCCGGCACGCTGCGGTTCGCGCAGGCTGTAGAGGGCGGCGAGGATCAGGGCGAAGCCGACCGCAACCACCAGGTTGCCACCGGTGGTGGACAGCACCCGCTGCCAGCCGTCTTCCGGCGACCAGGCGTCGGCGCTGTGCTCATGGGCGGCCACTTCGCCGCCATGTTCGTGGTGTGCGGCCGGGGCCGAGGATTCGTAGGTTTCCGCCTCAAGAATCAGCGGGGCGACCCAGAAGCTTTGCAGCAGGGTCAGCAGCAGGGCCGCAAGCAGCCCGCTGAAGCCCGCGGTACGGGCAATGCGCGTGATCATCAGGCGTACTCAGTGGCAGGGGAAGGCGGCGCTGTGGCGGGTGTCGTGAGCGGCGTTGTGCACGGCCTCGATGTGCGAAAAACCGGCGAAGTACACCAGGCACAGGCCCAGCAGGCTTGCGCCAACGGCAATGACGATGCGCTGGCTGAGGGTGACGGGGGTGGCAAGGCTGTGTGGCTTGGCGCTGGTGACGGGCATGACGCGTTCCTCTGCTTTTTGTGGGCAACGGGCAAGCGCGGCATCCCTGATGCGTGGCCGCCCAGGGGAATGCAACAGCGCCCGCCCACCGCGGGGTGTTCATGAACGCCAGGCCGGTCTCCGGGCTTGCGAGGAGGAGCAGGGCTCCTGAAAAGCGTCACCTTCCCATGCCGGACTACAAGGCACAGTGGCACAGACGCTTCACTCGCTTACCGTTGCGGGGGCAGCACCGGGCTTGTCCGGCCCTGATGGAGGGCCTGCGACGCACCGGTTTCCCGTTTCACCCCCTGGGGGGCACCTGAACGTGAGGCATAAGGAGAGCATGGGGCGGGGTTTGCGTCAATTGCCATGTGTGCGAGTGACTGCCGTGCTCAGGGTGAAAGTTTGCCCAATCATTGTGGGCGCGGGCTCGCCCGCGAACACCGGCAAAGCCGGTGCCATCCACCGCATCTGCCTGATTCGCGGGCTTGCCCGCTCCCACTGAGGTCCGCGCTAAACCCAAAGGATGTTTTCAGAAGTCATACGCCAACTTGGTGTACCAGTACCCGCCACCTGGATGAAACGGCGGGTTGCCGTAGGCCGCCTGGTTGCCGTTGGCGTTGTACACGCCGTTCTTGTCGGGCCGTACATTGAAGATGTTGGTGCCGCCCAGGCTGACGGTCAAGCTGTCGAACAGCAGGTACGACAGGTCCAGGTCGGTAATCCACTTGGCGCCGAAGGTGCGGTCCTGGGCCTGATTCTGCTGCCAGGTTTCGACCTTGCCGTAGCGGGTGGTCTGCAAGGTGCCGGTGAAGTTACCCAGCAACCACTGACTGCCCAGTACCCATTTGGTTTTCGGCGAGGCCGCCACCAGGTCACCTTCGCGGCCATGGCCGACCACCTCGATACCGGCTGCCGCCAGCGCTGCGGGCGTGCCCCGGCTGCCGCGCACAGTGGTCTTGTTCCAGTTGAAGCCCAAGGTCCAGCGCACATCGCCCCAGGCACCGAATTCGCTGGTGTGGTCACCTACCAGGTCGAGGCCGCGGGTACGGGTGTCGAAGGCATTGGTGTAGTAGTTGATCCAGGTGGTGCGTGCCAGGCCCAGTGCTTGGAGCATATCGCCAATGGCACCGGCACCGTTCTGCCGGTCGTAGAGGTTTTCGGTCAACAGGATGCGGTCGTCGATGTCGATCAGGTAGGTGTCCAGGGTGACACTGGTACGGCGCGCCGGTTGCCAGGTCAGGCCCAGGCCGGCGTTGCGCGATTTCTCCGGGTCGAGCTTGTCGCCGCCGAATGCCAGCGCCGCGGCACTGCCAGGCGCCACGGTGCGGCGCAAGGCCGGCACCACATTGCCGTCAGCGTCCAGCGCGGTGCGGTTGTCGCTGACCGTATAGCCGCTCTGGGTCAGCGACGGGGCACGGAAACCGCTGCCCAAAGTGCCGCGGATTGCCACGGTTTCGCTCAGTTCATAGCGTGAATTGAGCTTGAAGCTGGCGGTGTTGCCCGAGTTGTCGTCGTAGTGCTCGAAGCGCGCGGCGGTGCCCAGGTACCAGCGCGGGGTCAGGTCCAGGCCGAGGTCGATGTAGGCGGCATAGTTGTTGCGCTTCACATCGGCCTCGTCTTCCGGGCGGATGGTCAGCGCAGCCTGGGCGCCCACGGCGGTCTGGCCGTTGGCCAGCGCGTAGAGCGGGTTGGGGCGCCCGTCGGCCAGGGTGGCCGGGTAAGTGTAGGGCCCGACGCCGTAGGCGACGGGGTCGCCGGCGAAGGTCTGGAACCGCTCCCAACGGTGTTCCAGGCCCGCCGAGACGCGGGTTGGTACGGCCAGGCCAAACACGCGATCAAAAGCGCGGGTGATGTCCAGGTTGTTTACCCACTGGTCGAACTGCAAAGTCGCCAGGTCATCGAACGAGGTTGGCGAGGCCGGGCCGTAGGTAGGGTTGATGGTGAGGTCGCTGGACTGCTGGTTCTTGTTGCGCCCGTACGTGGTGGACAGGTCCCAGTCCCAGGCACCGGCGGCACCCCGGGTGCCGAGCAGCCACTGGTAGTCGGTGTCTTTGATGTTGTTGAGCGGGAAGTACCCGTCGGGGAACAACTCGGGGATCGAGGCGTTGCTGTTGGGCAGTCGATAGTTGTTGAAGGCTTCGAGCTTGCGCTCGGCATAGGTGGCGAACGAATACAGTTTCAGGTCGTCGCTGATGGGCAGTTCGGCGTTGTAACCGAGGTTGAAGGCGCGCAGGTCGGGGTCGCCGTTCTTCACAGCGCGGTGGTCCCAGGCGGCCTGGCGGTCGTCCTCGAAGTAGGCCCGGTAACCAGGGTCGGCTTTGTCGATCCAGTTGGCGGTGCCGCGCTTGCGTGCCTCCCCCGACAGGTGCAGGAAACCGCCGTCACCCAGGCCGAAACCCTGGTCGCCAGCCAGCTTGATGGTTTCGCCCTGGCCGCTGTACAGCTGGCCATAGCTGCTTTCGTAATGGCCGCCACTGCTGGCGCTTTTGAGGATGATGTTGATCACCCCGGCTACCGCATCCGAGCCGTACTGAGCCGCCGCGCTGTCTTTGAGGACTTCGATGTGCGACACCGCGCTGACCGGGATCATGTCGATATCCACGGCGTTGGCACCGCTGTTGTCCGTCGAGCCGCTGGCCGGCACGGCGCTGTTGTGGCGGCGTTTGCCATTGACCAGTACCAAGGTGTAGGCCGGGCCCAGGCCGCGGTTGCTCAGCGGCCGCACGCCAGACTGGAAACCGGCGATGTTGGTGCCGAAGTTGAACGAGGGCAGCAGTTTGGAAATGGCCTCGGACAGCTCGGCACGGCCGGTGCGCAGCAACTGTTCGTTGCTGATCACGTCGATGGGGGCCGGGCTGTCGGCGACGGTGCGCTGGTTGCCACGCATGCCAGTGGAGATCACCGTGACAGTGTCCAGGCGTTGGTCTTCGGTGGTTGCAGCAGCGTCGGCGAACGGGGTGAGCAGGCAGGCCAGGGGCAGGGCGAAAAGCGGTGTTCTAGACATCATGTCCTCGGAATACGGTGGAGCACGCAGGCGAATAGGCGCCAGGCTCTGACAGGGCTGGCGTAGGGTGTTTGGGAAAGTGTTTGCCTGCACCGGCCTCTTCGCGGGCATGCCCGCTCCCACAGGAATTGCACAGGCCTTGAGGTCAGTGATTTTCCTGTGGGAGCGGGCTCGTCGAGGCGTCGAACCGCCGCGAAGAGGCCGGTGCTGCGAGTCGGGATCTAGGCTGTGCGGGTGCTGCGTCCAGCCTCATGCTGTTCTACCAACGCCCGAATACGGGGAATGAGGTCCTGCCCGTATTCCACCGCATCGCGCAGTTGGTCGAACCCACGGAACAGGAAGGTAGTAACCCCCAGCTCGTAGTAGGCCAGTGCGGCCTCGGCCACCTGGTCTGCAGTGCCTACCAGCGAGGTGGAGTTACCTGCACCACCGCCCAACGCCGCAATCTCGGTCCACAGCCGGGTGTCATGCACCTTGCGCTGGCTGGCCAGCTGCACCAGGCGTTCGGAGCCGGCGTTGCTCTTGCCGAAGTTTTTCTCGCGGCGATTGCCCTGGCGGATACCGATGCGCGCTTGGGCATCGGCCAGAATACGTTCGGCGCGGGCCCAGGCTTCTGCCTCGGTACCGCCCAGAATCGGTCGCAACGACAGGCTGAAGCGGATGTGCTTCTCGCGCCCGTAGCGGGCGGCGGCCTTGCGCACCTTGGCGATGCGCTCGCGCACCTGCTCCAGCGGTTCGCCCCACATCATGTAGACGTCGGCGTGCTTGGCGGCCACTTCGACCGCGGCGTCTGACGCACCGGAGAAGTAGATGGGCAAATGCTGCACCGGTTTGACCAAGGTCAGGTTGTCTTCAACGCGGTAGTGAGTGCCCTGGTGGTCGAAAGGCTCCTGGCGGGTCCAGGTGTCGCGCAGTACCTGCAGGTATTCATCCGTGCGGGCATAACGGGCATCCTTGTCGAGGAAGTCGCCATCGCGCTGCAGGTCGCCGCTGTCGCCCCCGGTGATGACATTGATCGAGGCTCGGCCACGGCTCAGCTGGTCGAGGGTGGCGAACTGGCGGGCAGCGAAGGTTGGCGCCTGGAAGCCCGGGCGGTGGGCGACCAGCAGGCCGATGCGCTCGGTCAGTGCTGCCACGTAGCTGGCCAGGATCATAGAGTCCGGCGCACTGGTGTTGACCGCCAGCAATGCCTTGTCGAAGCCGCCATATTCCTGGGCCTGGGAGAAGGCCTTGATGAACGCCAGATCAACCAGCGGGCCACGGGGTGCTTGGGATTCGCTGCTTTCCTGCGGGCCGATGAGGCCGATGAACTCGAGGCTCATGAAACAAAACTCCTTGTCTGGGGGGGCTCAGGCAAGCGCTGCCTGGTTGCGGCGCAGGGTGTTGCGGTTTTCTGGCACGTCGAGGCCAAAATGGCTGCGCAGGGTTGTATCGCTGTACTCACGGCGAACCAGGCCACGGGCTTGCAGCAGCGGCACCACGTGTTCGGTGAAGTACTGCAGGCCGTCAGGTAGCAATGAGTTGATGATGAAGCCGTCGGCAGCCCCGTTTTCAAACCAGTGCTGCAAGGCATCGGCAACCTGCTCCGGGGTGCCGACGAAGTCCCTGCGCGGGCGCGAAAAGCGCAGTGCCAGTTCGCGCAGGCTCAGGCTTTCATCCCGGGCCAGCTGCTTGAGCTGGTCCGAGGTGCCTTTGTGGCTGTCGTTGCCCAGGGTGCCGAGATCGGGGAAGGGCGCATCCAGATCATGTTGGCTGAAGTCGTAGTCGTTGAAGGGGCGGCCCAGGGCAACCAGGGCATCTTCGATGCTCACCAGGTCGACGGCCTGCTGGTAGCGCTGCTCGACCTCCTCGACATTGCGGCCGACGATGGGGCGGATGCCGGGCAGGATGAACAGTGCGTCCGGGGCGCGGCCATGGCGTGCGGCTCGCTGTTTGAGGTCCTGGTAATAGGCGTGGGCGTCGTCGAACGATTCCGGGCTGACAAAGATGGCGTCGGCGTTCTGCGCCGCGAAGTTGCGGCCGTCTTCCGACACGCCTGCCTGGAAGATCAGCGGCTGGCCCTGGGGCGAGCGCTGGATGTTCAACGGGCCTTTGACCTTGAAGAACTCACCTTGGTGGCCAAGGGTGTGCAACTTGGCCGGGTCGAAGAACTGGCCGCTGTGCTTGTTGCGGGTAAAGGCGTCGTCTTCCCATGAGTCCCACAGCCCCTTGACCACATCCACATGCTCACGTGCAATCCGGTAACGCACGGCATGCGGCGGGTGTTCAGCCTTGCCGAAGTTGTCAGCGGTGCCGGAAAGCCAGGAGGTCACCACGTTCCAGCCTGCGCGCCCGCCGCTGATCAGGTCCAGCGAAGCGAATTGGCGAGCTACCTGGAACGGCTCGGTGTAGCTGACCGTGACCGTGGCCACCAGGCCGATGTGCTCGGTCACCGCCGCCAGTGCCGAAAGGATGGTCAGCGGCTCGAAACGGTTGAGGTAGTGCGGGCTGGAGCGGGCGTGAATGTGCAGGCTGTCGGCGATGAAGGCGAAGTCGAACTTTGCTGCCTCGGCCAGCTTTGCCTGCTGTTTGTAGAAGCCGAAATTGACGCTGGCATCGGCCAGCGCCTGTGGGTGGCGCCATTCGCCCCAGCCGTGGCCGACGCCATGGATCATGGCGCCCAGGCGGATTTGTCGTTTGCTCATCGGAGTACCTGTGGGTTGTGTTGCAAATGGAATGGGGACAGTCATGCGTCACCTGGCCCGTGGGCGAAGATGAAGCAGGGGTGCGGGTGAGAGAGGTGGCATGCGTGCAAGGCTCCTGGGGTGGTCGTGGTGGACGGCCTCCGCCAGGAAAGGGGTCGGTCTGGAGTGACCTTAGCGGGTGTGGGGCGGGGTTGTGAAAGGCTTTGTTGTTCTATGCTAATTATGAAAAATAAAAATAACAGCAGTTCTTAATGATGCTTAATATGCATTTTGAGTTTGTGGCTGACCTGAGATTGCTGGGGGCGCTTTG
>NZ_JBNRIK010000017.1:24385-40735 GCF_053557975.1 Pseudomonas sp. XP2 | reverse complement strand
GCCGCTCCTGCAAGGGACCGCGTTGCCTTGATGAAACGCGGTCCCTTGTAGGAGCGGCCTTGTGCCGCGAATGGGCTGCAAAGCAGCCCCCGAGGCCTTCAAACTCAAGCTGCAACAGTGACCAACCGCCCAGGCACGGCAGCAATCAACTCTCGCGTGTAATCACTCGTCGGCCTGTCGAACACCTGCGCCACCGTCCCGCGCTCCACCACCTGCCCCTGGCGCAGCACCAGCACTTGGTCAGCCATGCTCGCTACCACCGCCAGGTCATGCGATACCAGCACATAAGCCATGCCCAGCTCCCGTTGCAGCTCATCCAGCAGTGCCAGAATCTGTGCCTGTACCGATACATCCAGCGCACTTACTGGCTCGTCGAGCAGCAACAGTTCTGGCTGTAGTGCCAGCGCCCGGGCGATTGCCACCCGCTGGCGCTGGCCGCCGGACAGTTCGCGGGGCAGGCGGTCGAGGTAATGCAGAGGCAGGTGCACGCGTTCGATCAGTTCGCGTGCGCGCTGCTCCAGTGCCGCACCTTTGAGCAGGCCAAACGCCACCAGCGGCTCGACGATGCTGTCGAACACCGTGAAACGCGGGTCGAGGGCGGCGAAGGGGTTTTGCTGGACCAGCTGCATGCGTCGGCGCAAGGGGCGGAACTGGCGCCAGCCGTGGCCGGTGACGTCCTGTTGGTCGAACAGCACACGGCCCTGGCTGGGCGCCTCCAGGCCAAGGGCGATGCGCAGGGTGGTGCTCTTGCCCGAACCGGATTCACCGACGATGGCCAGCGTTTGCCCCGGGTGAACCTGCAAGTCCAGGCCCTGCAACGCGACAAAGCCGTTGTTCTGGCCTTTTACCTTGGGCAACGAGAACGTTTTGCCAACCCCCTGCAGGCTAAGGATCGGCTTTGCGCCCGGCGGCGGTTGCCGGGGCTGGCGACGGGCACTGAATGCCGGCGCGGCATTGAGCAGGGCGCGGGTGTACGGGTGCTGCGGTGCCTTCAGGATCTGCGCAGGTGAGCCGTGTTCCACCAGCTCGCCCTGTTTCATCACCAGCAGGCGGTTTGCGCGGTCGGTGGCCATGCCCAGGTCGTGGGTGATGATCAGCAATGAGATGCCACGCTCGGCCACCAGCCGCTGCAAATGATCGAGGATCTTGCGTTGCACGGTCACGTCCAGCGCGCTGGTGGGTTCATCGGCGATGATCAGGCGTGGGTTGCCGGCCAGGGCGATGGCAATCAGCACCCGCTGGCGCATGCCGCCAGACAGCTCGTGCGGGTACTGGCGGGCGCGCAGGGCCGGGTTGTCCAGGCCAACCTGGGCGAGGAGTGCCAGCACATCGGCATCCACGCTGCGCGAGCGGACGCCTTGGGCCAGCACCAGTGCCTCACCAATCTGCTGCCCGATGCGCAGGGTGGGGTTCAGGCTGACCATCGGGTCTTGCGGTACCAGGCCCACCGTACGCCCACGCAGCTGGCGCTTCTGCCGCTCGCTGGCGCGCACCACATCCAGCCCGTCAACCCACAGCTGGCCGCTGTCGATGCGCGCCGTGCCTGGTAGCAGGCCGAGCAGGGCGTTTGCCAAGGTCGACTTACCCGAACCTGACTCGCCGACAATGGCCACCGTTTCGCCCTGGCCCAGGCTGAAGGTAAGGTGCTTGACGGCTTGCGTGGTCTGGCCAGAGGCGTGATAACGGATGCTGAGGTCGCGTACCACAAGCAAAGGCTGGTTGTTCATTGTGGGTGTTCCTCAAAGCTGCGGGCAAGGTGGTTGAGGCTGAACACCACGGCGACTACGAACAGGCCGGGCAGCAGCGACACCCAGGGTGCGGTGATCAGGAAGTGCCGGCCGTTGGCAATCAAGGTGCCCCATTCCGCCGCTGGCGGTGCTGCACCAAAACCGAGGAAGCTCAGGCCGGCAGTGGCCAGGATGGCGGCGCCGAAGTCCAAGGTGGCCAGCACGGCCACAGGCCCCCAGGCATTGGGCAGCACATGCCGCAGCAAGGTGCGGCGCCAGCTGGCGCCACCCAGGCGTGCGGCCTCGACATAGGGCAGGGTCTTGACCCGCAGCACTTCGCCGCGGGTGGTGCGGGCAAAGCCGGGGATGATGCCGACGCCGACGGCGATCGCCACCGGCACCGTGCCAAAACCGATAGCGGTAACGATGGCCAGGGCCAGCAGCAGGCCGGGCAGGGCCAACAGTACATCGACCAGGCGCATGAGGGCGGCATCCAGACGCCCGCCGGCAAACCCGGCGAGTACGCCCAGGCTCAAGCCGCCTGCCAGGGCAATGCCAACTGCCAGCAATGCCGCCTGCACCGACAGGCTGGCGCCATACACCACGCGGGTATACAGGTCACGGCCCAGCTCGTCGGTGCCGAACCAGTGGACGGCGTCAGGGGCCCGTAGCTTGTCGACCGGCGACGTGGCGTAAGGGTCGAAACTGGTCAGCCAGTGCGGCGCCAGTGCCGCCAGCAGGGCGAACAGCACCACCAGCAGCGCCAGGCTGAAGCCTGGTCGCGCCAGCAAAGGGGCGAGCGCCTGGCCCAAGCGTTGCAGGCGTGTGCGGCGCTTCCAGGTGGCTGACGGTGGGGCAGCACACAGGAGGTGAGTATCGGCGGTCATGGTCAGGTCACCTTCGTGGCATGGGCGATTCGGGGGTCAAGGTACGGGTAGAGCAGGTCGACGATCAGGTTCACCAGCACGAAGGCTGCCGCCGATACCGCCACAATCGCCAGCACCACCGGAATGTCCTGGCGCAGCACAGCTTCCTGGGCCAAACGGCCAACGCCGTTGCGCGAAAAGATGGTTTCGACCAGTACGGCCCCGGACACCGTGTTGCCCACCTGCAAACCGACCAGGGTAAGAATTGGCAGGGCAGCATTGCGCAGGCCGTGTCGTGCCTGCACCTGCGCACGGCTCAGGCCTTTGGCGAATGCGGTGGCGATGTAGGGCTCCTGCCACACACCCTGGAAACCGCGTTGCAACACTTGCGCGTACACCGCAGCACTGGGGATGGCCAGCGTCACCGCCGGCAGTACCAGGCTGGCAAACCCCTGGCTGCCGGTGGCCGGGAACCAGCCCAGGCCAAAGGCGAACACCTGGATCAGTAGCAGCCCCATCCAGAACACCGGTACCGAAAAACCCAGTGACGGCAAGCGTGACAGCGCCACCTTCAGCGGTTGCCATTGCAGGTAGGCGGTGAGGTAGGCCAGGCCGATGCCGCCAAGCAACGACAGCGCGATGGCAAAGCCAGCCAGGGCCAGGGTTTGCGGCAGGCGCTCGGCCAGCAGCGCGGTCACTGGGCGGTTCAGTGACAACGACTGGCCCAGGTCACCGTGCAGTGCCCGCCATAGCAGGTCGAAATACTGCTCGAAAATGCCCTTGTCCAGGCCGTAGTAGGCGCGTGCCTTCGCCAGGTCCTCGGGCGACAGGCCATCGGCTTCCATACCCGAGGCACTGAGCATGATCGCCAGGGTGTCACCAGGCAGCAGATAGAGAATGAAGTAGGTGATGGTGTAGGCGCCCCACAGCACCAGCAGCGCCTGGCCGATGCGGCCGATCAGGTAGCGGTTCATGGCTGCGCGACCTGGATGTCACTGAGGAAGGCAAAACCTTCGGCGGTCCAGCGGAAGTCCTTGACCCGAGGTGCGGTGGCGGCTTGCCACACGCGTTCGTACAGCGGGAACGCCGAGGCTTCGTCAACCAGCAGGTCTTGCAGCTGGCCATAGGCCTGTGCGCGTTGTTCGTCGTGGGTGGCGGTAATGCCGTTGTCGAACAAGGTTTGTGCCTGGGCCAGTGCGTGTGGCTCGTAAGTATTGGTGGCCAAGGTGGCACTGCTGGCGGCGCGCGGGTCGAGGATGGTCTGCAGGATGATCGGATCGGCGCGGGTCATGTAGGTGGAGGTGAGGTCGTAGTTGCCCGAAGCGTTGCCGGCCACCCATTCGGCACGGGTCAGCACGTTCAGCTTGAGGTCGATGCCAACCTTGCGCAGTTGGTCCTGCACCAGCACATCACCGGCGCTTTCGGCAGGGGTGAGGTTGTAGCGCAGGGTCAGGCGTTTGCCGTCCTTGTGCCGGTAGCCGTCATCGCCCTTGCGCCAGCCGGCGGCATCCAGCAGGCGCTCGGCGCCCTGCGGGTCGTAGGCCAGTTTGCTGGTCTGTGGTTTGAAGTACGGCGTGGTCACGTCGTACACGCCGGTCACCACTGGGAATTCGGCGTTGTAGACGGTGTGCGCATAGCTGGTGCGGTCGATGGCCTTCTGCAAGGCCAGGCGCACCTGGCGGTCACCCAGCAGGCGGCCGTTGCGGGTGTTGGGGTAAAGGTTGAGCGCCGGGCCTGGCAACGAGCGGCTCTGGATGGCCGCACCCTTTGCCTGGAACAACTTCAGGTCAACCTCGGAGAACGGGTTACGTGGCCAGAGGATGTCAGCCTTGCCTTGCAGGAACAGGCCGTTGCGCACGCTTTCTTCGGGGATATAGCTGATCTCCACGCGGTCCAGGTGGGCGGCGCCAGGGTTTTTGACGTTGGCCGAGGCCCAGGCATAGTCCGCTCGCTTGACCAGGCGTGCGCCGACTTCCGGGGTGTAGTGTTCGAGGATGAACGGGCCGGTGCCGATGATTTTGCCCAATGAACGCTCCTGGGCACTGAGCGCGTAGGAGGCCGGGGCGAGAATGGCCAGGTTGGTGGTGGATGTGGCCTGCAGGAAGCCGGCGTTGGGCCGTGAAAGCACCAGGCGGACGGTGAACGGGTCGACCACTTCGGCATGGTCGAAGCCGGCCAGGTAGGTGGCGCCGAATGTGGCGGGCAGTTGTTCAGCGAAGGCCTTGTTGCTGTCGAAGGCCGTTTTCACGGCTTGGGCGTCGAAGCGCTCGCCGTTGCTGAAGGAGACGTCCTGGCGCAGGTGGAAGGTGTACTGCAGCGCGTCGTCGCTGACCTCCCAGCTGCTGGCCAGCCAAGGGATGATGCGGCCTGTGGCCGGGTCCTGGTCAGTGAGCGATTCGGCGACGTTGCGCAGCAGTACGCGGTGCTCCAGCCAGTAGACCTGGAACGGGTCGACGCTGACCAGCGTGGTGTTGTCGCCCCAGAAGGCGATGTTAAGGGTTTTGCTGGTGGCATCTTCGCTGGAGGGGGAGCAGGCGGCGAGCGTGAAGGCCAGGGTGGCGCAGGCCAGCAGGCTTCTGGCCAGGTGTAATGGGGGCATTGGGTGATCCTTAAATGGGGTATGAGGTGTTTGTTCGGGCCCTATCGCCGGCAAGCCAGCTCCCACAGGATCACCACAGGCCTCAATCCAGTGGGGTTCTTGTGGGGGCTGGAGGCCACAGAAAACCTGTCAGTCCTGGTAATCCAGCCCCTCCCGGTCCAGCTGCCGGATCAGCGCATCCCAGTGCCGCTGGATCCCTTCACCCAACCCGTCGGAAAACCGCTTGGACTGCTCATGCACCTTGGCAATCGCCGCCGGCGCAGCATGCAGCAACTGGTCATTCCCTCCGGCCTGCGCCGCTACCTGGATGTTGCAGGCCCGCTCCAGCCCGTGCAGTTCACGGAAGGCATGCTCTACGCTTACACCCCCGGTCAGCAGGCCATGGTTGCGCAGGATGAGGATGTTGCTGTCGCCCAGGTTGGCCACCAGCCGCTGCTGCTCGTCCAGGTCCAGGGCGACGCCTTCGTAGTCGTGGTAAGCCACCCGGCTGTAGTACGCCAGGGCGTGCTGCGAGATCGGCAGCAGGCCGTCGCGCTGCGCTGACACCGCCGCGCCATCGCGGGTGTGGGTGTGCAGCACGGCCTTGAGGTCCTGCCGGGCGCGGTGGATCGCGCTGTGAATCACATAGCCCGCCTGGTTGATGCCCAGGCCCAGCGGGTCGTCGATGATGGTGCCGTCCACGTCGACTTTCACCAGGTTGGACGCGGTGATCTCGTCGAACAGCAGGCCAAAGGCATTGATCAGAAAATGCTCGTCGGGCCCCGGCACGCGTGCCGAAAAGTGGGTGTAGATGTGGTCTGTCCAGCGGAACAGCGCGGCCAGGCGGTAGGCGGCGGCCAATTTGACCCGCACCTCCCACTCTTCGGCGCTGACCCGTTGGCGTACGGTGTTTTCCTGGGCGATGACGACAGACAGTGCAGTCATGGTGTTCTCCAATAAGTGTGGGTTCAGTAGCCGCGCTGGGTGTCGACCAGGTTGTGCAGCGGTGCCTGTTCGCGGTAACGGGCGAAGTTGTCGAGAAACGCATCGAGCAGGGCCGGGTAACCGTCCTCGGAAATCGCCGAGGTGTGCGGTGACAGAAACACCCGAGGATGCTGGTACAGCGGGTGGCCCGCCGGCAGTGGTTCCGGATCGGTGACATCAAGGCTGGCGCGGCCGATCAGGCCGCTTTCCAGGGCTTCGAGCAGGGCCTGCTGGTCCAGCAGCCCGCCACGGGCGATGTTGATCAGGTGCAGCCCGGGCTTGGCCTGGGCCAGCACCTGACGGTCGATCAGGCCGTGGGTGGCGGGGGTGAGCGGGGCGGCGATGACCAGGTGATCGCTGCTGGCAAAAAGTTGCTGCAGGTTGTCGACGCGCTGCACGCCCGGCACCTGGGCAATGGGCTGGCCTGGGCGGTTCAGCGCCAGTACTGACATGCCCAGCGCCACCGCCTTGCGTGCCAGGCTCTGGCCGATGCTGCCGAAGCCGAAGATGCCCAAGGTGCGACCACGCACGGGGGCCAGCGGGGTCAGGCGCCAGTCGGCGTCCTTGACCCACAGGCCTGGCAACTGCTTGGCCGCAGCAAACACCAGGCCCAGGGCGAATTCGGCCACCTGCTCGGCATTGGCGCCGCGGCCACTGGTGACCGGCGGGCCCTGAAACACCCAGTCAGGGTAGAAGTCGATGCCCGAGGACACCACCTGCACCCAGCGCAACGACCACGGCCAGCCCGCTGGAGGGTTGTCCACGCGGTTACCGCGTACATTGATCGGGCGCACGATGAACACGTCGGCAGGAACGTCCAGATGCAACTGGCCCGGGGCGATATCGATCACCTCATGGTCGGGCAATCGATCGCGCAGGTATTGGTTGGCGGGTGCGTCCAGCTGGCTGGCGATGATCGAATGGCTCATGCTGCCACCTCTGCCAAGGCGGCGCGGCCAACATGGCCGAGTACCACGTCATCCTGAGGGGTGTGGATGCGGCTGCACAGCACATCACGGTAGTGCCGCTCCAGCGGGTTGCGCCGCGACAGGCCAGGGTTGCCGGCAGCCTCGATGGCCAGTTCCACGGCCTGGATGGCGTTGCGGCTGACCAGGTGCTTGAGCTGCCCGGCGTGGCGCGGATCGACCTGCCCGGTCACGGCCGCGTTCAACAGGCTCTGGTTGGCGAACAGCAGGGTGTCGATACGCCCGACCACGTCCTGGAAACGCGGCAGGCTGGCCAGCGGTGCGCCGAGGTTGGATGGCGCCCGCTGGTTCAGGAACTGCACCAGCCAGTCGCGTGCGGCCTGGGCCACCCCGTCGTACAGCGCAGGCAGCAACACTGCCATCCACAGCAGGCCGGTGCTGTCGAGCTCGGCGCGCGGTGCGCTGGCCGGGCTGACGCTGACGGCATGATCGAGCGGGATCAGCACCTCGTCGAACTGCACTTCATGGCTGCAGGTGGCGCGCATGCCCAGGTGGTCCCAGTCTTCGACGATGCGGATGCCCGGGGTGTCCTTGCGCACCAGGAAACCGCCCACCAGTGGGTCCTGGTCGTCGCTGCGGGCCCATACCAGGTACCAGGTCAGGCCGTGGCTGCCGGTGGAGTAGATCTTGCGCCCGGACAACCGCCAGCCCTCGGCGGTGCGCCGGGCGACGGTGGCCGGCAGGCCGCCGCGGGCGGGCGTGCCCAGTTCGGGTTCGACGCGAAACGCGTTGATCAGCGCGCCGTCGGCCACCGCGTCGCGGGCCACTTGCAGGCGCAGGTGCTCGGGCCAGCGGTCTTCGTCCTGCAGGCGAAAGTGCTGCAGATACTGCATTACGAGGATCAGTGCGGTGGACGGGCAACCTTTGCCGACAGCGGCGACTACCTGGCGCGCACTGGCCAGGTCGGCGCCACCGCCGCCCAAATGGCGCGGCACGGTGAAACCCAGCAGGCCGTGACGCTGCAGCAGGTCGAAGTTATCGGCGGGGAACTGGCCGCTGCGGTCGTAGCGTTCGGCGTTGGCGGCCAGGGCCTGGGTGAGTTCGGCAAGCGCGCTGGCAGAAGGGGGGTGACTCATGGGTATTCATCCCTGGAACACGTTGGTTTCTAAGACCGTATTCGTATGGATGAGCGCTGTAAAAGTCTTTTTGGTTCTATGCTAATTATTAGTTGTAAGAATTACTTTTGGATAAAGTTATGCGTGTTGGTTATTTTATTGCGATTGAGTTGCCAAGGGCTGCTGCGCAGCCCAATCGCGACGCAAGGCCGCTCCCGCAAGCGCTTGCGCTTTCGGCTCACCCGCAGAGTTGCTGCCCTGCCACCCGGCCAAACTGCTCAACCGGCTCCTGCAGGTTGCCCAGGTAGCGCGGGTGGAACAACCACAAATCCACCTGCGGCTTGAAATCCGTCACATTGACCACGTCCAGTGCATCGCGGTGGCGGCTGTTCTGCAACAAGGGCTCGGGCACCAGCCCAAGCCCTTGCCCATTGGCCACCAGCCCGAGCTGCAGCTCGGTGCCGAAGGTCTCCAGGTTGATCGACAGTCTCAGCCCCTGTTCGCTCAGGGCGCGCTGCAGCCCGGCGCGAAAGCCGCAACCATCGGGGTTGAGTACCCACCCACGGGTGTAGCAGTCCTTGAGTTTGAGGCTGCGCTTGCCGACAGTGCCCTTGGCCGCCACCACGCGCAGCGGCATGCGTGCGATCGACTGGCTGGCGATGCCCTCGGGGAAGATCTTGCCGGGCGGGAACAGTGCCGCGGCGCCATCCAGCTCGCCGTTTTCCATGCGTGCGATCAGGCTGCTGCCCCAGCCACTGGTGACCTGGGTGCGCAGGTCGGGATAGGTTTCACGAATTTGTGCCAAGGCATCGAGCAGCACCACATCGCCAAGGGTTTGCGGCACGCCCAGGCGCAGGGTCCCGGACGGGGCACCGTCGTTGGCCACCAGTTCACGCAGCGAGTCGATCTCACGCAAGATCGCCTTGCACTGCTCGTACACCCGCAGGCCCATGGGGGTCGGCTTCAGCGGCTTGGTGTTGCGGTCGAGCAGGGTGGCGCCCAGGTCTTCCTCGAAGTTTTGCACCCGGCGGGTGATGGCCGGCTGGGTCAGTTGCAGGGCCTCGGCGGCGAGGTTGGTCGACTGGCAACGGATGACCGCCACGAAGGCGTCCATGTCATCGATTTTCATATTCGGCGCTCACATATTGGGGCGGTGGGACATACCGTAGGAGAATAATCCTCAATGGCCGGGTTGTCACAGCGCCTGTGCATCTCACGCGCTCTCGCGGGCAATCAACTCACACGCCAACAGGTTAAGCCGTTGCACCTCACCCTCACACGCTACCACCCCCAGGTGCTGCAGCACCCGCAACGCCGCCAGTTCGCCAATTGCCCGCGAGGGCGGGCGCAGGGTGGTCAGGCTGGGCAACAGCATGTCGGCAAAGGGGTAGTCGCCAAAGCCGACGATGGCCATGTCTTCGGGCAGGCGCAAACCGGCGCGCTGGCCCGCCAGGAGGGCGCCGGCAGCCAGGTTGTCATTGGCGAAGATGATCGCTTCGGGCCGTGGCTGGCGACGAATCAATGCTTCCATTGCCTGCTTGCCCGCCTCGAACGGTGCGCAGTCGGTTGAGGGCACGAACACCCAAGGCTCCAGCCCGGCTTCATGCAATGCCGCAATATAGCCATCGCGCCGCTCCAGCGCACTCAGGTCGCCGGCCGCACTGTTTTGCACGAAGGCAATGCGCCGGTGGCCCTTGTCCAGCAGGTAGCGGCAGGCCTGCACGCCTACCTGGTGATGAAGGAAACCCACTTGCAAGGGCGCCCGCTCAGGGCGGTAGTCCCAGATTTCCACGACGGGCACGTCTGCGTCGGCCAGCATCTTTTCCGTGGCCGGGCTGTGGAAATGGCTGGTCACCACCAACGCTGCCGGCGACCAGCCGAGAAAGGCCCGTACTGCGCTTTCTTCTTGCGCTTCGCTGAAATAACTGGAGGCCAGCAATAACTGGTAGCCGTGGCTGCTGAGGGTGTCGCTGAACGCCTGGATAGTCTGGGCGAAGATCGGCCCGGAGATATTCGGGATCACCATGCCGACAATGCGCCCACGGGCCGAGGCCAGCCCACCAGCGACCAGGTTGGGCACATAGCCCAGCGCCTGCACGGCGGCTTCGATACGCTCGCGTAAAGGCGGCGAAACCTGGTCTGGCTGGTTGAAGTAGCGCGACACGCTGATGGCCGAAACCTCAGCGGCCCGTGCCACCTCGGCGAGGGTGACACGGCCTGCGCCACGGCGCTTGCGGGGGGGATCCTTGGCCTGGCTCACCGGGCTGCCTCCTGGGGAAATGGCGCGATGGTAGCGCTAACGGGAAGTGGGTTGGCAAATAGCTTTATTGCATATCAATCTGACTTTTAAGTATTTGACGTGCTAAGCAACGCCCTCTGATACTTGCCCATGTTAGCGCTAACAAGCGCAGCTGTTGGCAACCGCCTGCCACTCGCACGAGCGAGACCAGACAACCACAGCAACTTCGTGTCGGCCCCGTCAGATGGGGCCTGGTCTGGTTTCCCGAGGCAGTGAGCACCATGCACAAAAGCCGTACACCGTTCCCCGCTACGCAATGTCGGCCATTGGCCGCAGCCATCTTGCTGGCCGCTTTTGGCCAAGGTGCCCAAGCAGCCGAACCGGCCGAAGCGGGGGTTGCGCAGGCCGCTGCATTAGGCGCGGTCACCGTCACCGCCACGCGCCGCGAAGCCACGCTGCAGGAAGTGCCGGTGGCGGTGTCGGTTATCGATGGCGAACAGCTGGAGCGCGACAACCGCAACAACGTTGCCAGCATCGTCCAGCAGGTGCCTACCCTCAATTACCGCGCCGGCGCCTCGAACAAGGACACCTCGCTGTTCATCCGTGGCGTGGGCACCATTTCTACCTCGCCCGGCGTCGAGCCCACCGTGGCGACGGTGGTCGATGGCGTGGTGTTCGGCCGCCCGGGGCAGTCGACCCTCGACCTGCTCGACCTCGAACGCATCGAGGTATTGCGCGGGCCACAGGGCACCCTGTTTGGCAAGAACGCCTCGGCGGGTGTACTCAACGTGGTCAGTAAGGCCGTCCCCGAACAGACCCAGGGCTATGTGGACTATTCGCACTTTGGCGCTGGCGACGAGAACCGCCTGCGTTTTGGGATTGGCGGGCGTCTGAGCGAGCAGTTCAAGGGTTCGTTGAGCACCTTGTGGGGCGACTACGATGGCAATGTCGAGAACGTTGCCAATGGCCACGACGTCAATGGCTATGCACGCAAAGGCGCCCGCGGCAAGCTGGAGTTCGAGCCCAACGAAGACGTGCGCCTGACCCTGATCGCCGACTACATGAAGGGCGAGGACACATTGCCCAGCGGCGTCATCACCAGCGCCAGTGCCGCATTTGCCAGCCAGTTGCGCCCGGTGACGCCAAGTGCCCACAACCGCGACATCAACAGCGACTTCAAGACCCACGTCGAGGACGAGAACCAGGGGCTTTCGGCGCAACTGGACTGGCAGCTGGGCGACTACACCCTGACGTCGATCAGCGCCTGGCGGGGCTGGGACAACACCCAGTACCAGGACGGCGACCGGCGTGCCTTGCTGCCGGTCACGGCGTCCCATGACAAGGGCACGGTGGACTATGACCAGTACAGCCAGGAGTTTCGCCTGACCTCGCCCAAAGGGCAGTTCAACGAATATGTGCTGGGCGCCTTCTACATGCATGGCACGTCCAACGAGACCTACCAGCGCCTGTCGGTCAATGGCGGCGTGGCCAACCGTGGCCGCGCCGACTATTCCACCACCAACGACAGTGTCGCGCTGTTCGGTGAAAACACCTTCAACTTCACCGATGACCTGCGTGCCATTTTCGGCCTGCGCTGGACCCACGACGACCTTGAGTACGATCATCGCCGCGTCTCCACCTCGGCCAGCGCAGTGACCGGTATCCAGCCTTCGACCGCAAGCGCTGGCTCGGTGGACGAGGACGGCTGGAGCGGAAGGACCGGCCTGCAATATGATTTCAATGACAACCTGACCGGTTATGTCACGTACTCGCGCGGCTACAAAGGGCCGGCCTATAACGTGTTCTTCAACATGCAGCCGCGCGACACCGAGGCACTCAAGCCCGAAACGTCGGATGCGTACGAAATCGGCTTGAAAAGCACGGCGCTGGATAATCGCCTGACCGCCAACCTGGCCGTATTCCACACCGACTACGACAACTACCAGGCCAACTTCTTCGACACCGTGGCCAACCAGGTGGTAACCCGCCTGGTCAACGCCGGCAAGGTCAAGACCCAGGGTGTGGAGCTGGATGCCAGCTTCCAGGCCACCTCGCGGCTGAAGCTGTCGACAGCCGTGGCCTACACCAAGGCCCGTGTCGACCACTTCAATTGCCCGGCGGGTGCGGCGGCCAACTGCAACATCGATGGCGGTCGCCTGCCGTTCACGCCCGACTGGAAGACCTACCTGCGCGCCGATTACGTGATCCCGCTGGACAACGGCCTGGATGTGGAGCTGAGCAGCGATTACAGCTGGCAGGACGCCGTGCAGTTCAGCCTCGACCAGAACCCGGACACCGTGCAGGGCGCCTATGGCATCTGGAACGCCAGCATTGCCCTGGCCGATTACAACGACGGCTGGCGCGTAGCCCTGTTGGGCAAGAACCTGGGCGACAAATCGTATGCGCAGATGCTGGCCAGTGGCGGCGACTACATCTACCGCTCAGTACCGCGGGATGACGGGCGCTACTTCGGTGTGCAACTGCGCAAGGATTTCTGAGTGGCGGCCGGTGGCCTGTACCGGCCTCATCGCCGGCAAGCCAGCGCCCACAGGTACAGCGCAGCCTGAATGAATTGCGTGCTCCCTGTGGGAGCCGGCTTGCCGGCGATGGGCCGCAAAGCGGCCCCAATCGAGATTTCAAGGAGAACAACATGCCCCGCCAAATGAATCTGGGCGCCTTCCTCATGGCTACCGGTCACCACGTGGCCGCCTGGCGCCACCCGGACGTACCGGCCGACCCGCTGGATTTCGCCACCTACAAGCGCACCGCACAAATCGCCGAAGCCGCGTGCTTCGATGCCTTGTTCGTCGCCGACAGCGTCGCCGCGCCCAGCGACCCGCTGGCCAGCCACAGTGCCCGCTCGGTGTACTTCGAACCACTGACCCTGTTGTCGGCGCTGAGTGCAGTCACCGAACGCATCGGCCTGATCGCCACAGCCACCACCAGTTACAACGAGCCATACCATGTGGCACGCAAGTTCGCCTCGCTGGATCACCTGTCCGCAGGCCGTGCCGGCTGGAACCTGGTCACCTCCGACGCTGCCGCCGAGGCCGGCAACTTTGGCCGCCAGACGCACATCCCACATGCCGAGCGTTACGCCCGCGCCCGCGAATTCCAGCAGGTGGTGCAAGGGCTTTGGGACAGCTGGGCCGATGATGCGTTCGTGCGCGACAAGGCCAGTGGCCTGTTCCACCACCCGCAGGCGGTGCGTACCCTTGACCATGTGGGCGAGCACTTTCGCGTCAAAGGCCCACTCAATGTGGCCCGCTCCCCACAGGGGCGACCTGTGCTGGTGCAGGCTGGCTCGTCCGAAACCGGCCGCGAGCTGGCTGCACAAAGCGCCGAGGTGGTGTTCACCGCCCAGCCGAGCCTGGCCCGGGCACAAGCTTTTTACGCCGACCTCAAGGGCCGGCTGGCGCGTCATGGGCGGGATGAGCAATCGCTGAAGATCATGCCCGGCGTGTTCGTGGTGGTGGGGCAAAGCCAGGCGCAGGCCGAGGACAAGTACGAACAGTTCCAGGCGCTGGTCGACCCGCGGGTCGGCGTTGGCCTGCTCGGGCGCATGCTCGGTAACTTCGACCTCTCCGGCTACCCGCTGGACAGCCCGCTGCCAGCGTTGCCGCCTACCGAGGATGGCCAGCGCAGCCGCCAGCAACTGCTGACCGAACTGGCCGGTAACGAACAGCTGACCCTGGCCCAGCTGGGCCGGCGCATCGCCGGTGGGCGAGGGCACTACAGCCTGGTCGGCACCCCGACGCAGATCGCCGATGAGCTGCAAGCCTGGTTCGAAGGCGGCGGCGCCGATGGCTTCAACGTGCTGGTGCCGCACCTGCCCCTGGGCCTGGAAGACTTCGCTGTGCAGGTGGTGCCCGAGTTGCAGCGGCGCGGCCTGTTCCGCCGTCAGTACCAGGGCCACACCCTGCGCGAGCACCTGGGCCTGCAGCGCCCAGCCAACCCTTACTTTGCCGAACGAGGCCAACCATGAGCTACACCGCCAACCCCGAGCGCTATGCGCGCATGCCTTACCGTCGTGTCGGTCGCAGCGGCCTGGTGCTGCCGGCCCTGTCCCTGGGCCTGTGGCACAACTTTGGCGATGCCACGCCCATCACCACCCAGCGCGCCTTGCTGCACACGGCGTTCGATGCCGGTATCAACCATTTCGACCTGGCCAACAACTACGGCCCGCCCTATGGCAGTGCCGAGACCAACTTCGGCCGGCTGCTGCGCGAGGACCTGCGCAGCTACCGTGACGAGCTGATCATTTCCAGCAAGGCCGGCTGGGACATGTGGCCGGGACCGTATGGGCAGGGCGGCAGCTCGCGCAAATACCTGATCGCCAGCCTGGACCAGAGCCTGGCGCGCCTGGGCCTGGATTACGTTGACATCTTCTATTCGCACCGTTTCGACGCCGATACCCCGCTGGAAGAAACGGCCATCGCACTGGCCGATATCGTGCGCCAGGGCAAGGCGCTGTACATCGGCATTTCGTCCTACTCGGCCGGAAAGACCGCTGAAATTGCGGCGTTGCTGCAAGCCCTGAAGGTACCACTGCTGATCCACCAGCCGTCGTACAACCTGTTCAACCGCTGGATCGAACGGGACCTGCTCGACACCACCGATGCCTTGGGTGCCGGGGTGATTGTATTCACTGCCCTGGCCCAGGGCCTGCTCAGCGACAAATACCTCAATGGCATCCCGACCGACGCCCGGGTGAACCGTGCGGGTGGTGGCTCGCTGTTGCCCCAGCACTTGTCGCAAGCCAACATCGCCCGCGCACGCGCCCTGAACGACATTGCCCGCCAGCGTGGCCAGAGCCTGGCCCAACTGGCACTTGCCTGGACACTGCGCGACCCAAGGGTGAGCTCTGCGCTGATTGGTGCCAGCCGGCCCGAGCAGATCACCGAGAACGTGGCCGCGCTCGACAACCTGGCCTTCACGGCCGAAGAACTGGCCGCCATCGACCAGTACGCTGTGGAAGGCGGGATCAACTTGTGGGAAAAACCCTCGACCGACTGGAAGGAATGACCCATGCGCTTACTACGCTTTGCCATGCTGCTGATGCTGGCCTTGGCCGGCGCGGCCCAGGCCGCAGACCCGGCCACCTTGCGTATTGGCTATCAGAAGGGCTCGATCAGCCTGGTGCTGGCAAAGCAGCATCGGCTGCTGGAGCAACGCTTTGCCAGCACCCGCGTGCAATGGATCGAGTTTCCCGCGGGCCCGCAGATGCTTGAAGCATTGAACATCGGCAGCCTTGATATTGGCTCTACCGGTGATATTCCGCCGATCTTCGCCCAGGCCGCCGGCGCCGACCTGTTGTACCTGGGGGCCGAGCCGCCCAAGCCGCAGGCTGAAGTGATCCTGGTGCCGAAAGACAGCCCGATCAGGGCAGTAGGGGAGCTCAAGGGCAAGCGTATTGCCCTGCAGAAGGGTTCCAGCGCCCACAACCTGCTATTGCGTGCCTTGGCCAAGGCCGGGCTGAGCATTGGTGATGTTCAGCCAGTGTGGCTGGCGCCTGCCGATGCCCGGGCGGCATTCGAGCGGGGCAGCGTGGATGCCTGGGCAATCTGGGACCCGTTCTACTCCGCCATCGACCTGGAGGGTAAGGCGCGTCTGCTGGCCGACGGCCAAGGGTTGGGGCTGATTGGGCCGTTCATGCTGGGTTCACGCACCTATGTCGAAGCCAATGGCGCCTTTGTCGGGCAATTGCTGGACGAAATCAGCCGGGCCGAGGCACTTACCCGCAGCGACGAGGCTGGGAGCATCCACGTGCTGGCACAGTTCATGGGTTTGCCAGAAGCGGTGGTGCAGCGCAGTTTCAGCCACCGGCCGGCGTCACCCGTGCTGCCGGTGAGTGATGAGATCGTGGCGGCGCAGCAGCGTACGGCACAGTTGTTCTTCGACAACAAGGTACTGCC
>NZ_JBNRIK010000017.1:662-24268 GCF_053557975.1 Pseudomonas sp. XP2 | reverse complement strand
GGGGGGGGGGGGGCTCCCCGGCGATAGGGCCGCATCAGCAAGCGTGTCACCCGCGGGCGAATGCCGCCAGCTTCTCGCCATCCAGCCGGTAGCGGACCCACTCATCCTGCGCCTCGGCCCCCAGCTTCTGATAGAAGCCGATCGCCGGCTCGTTCCAGTCCAGCACGCTCCATTCCAGGCGCCCGCAATTGTTCGCCACCGCCTCGCGGGCAATATGTCGCAGCAGTTGCCGGCCAGCACCGTCGCCACGCTGTTCAGGCGTGACATACAGGTCTTCCAGATAAATACCGTTGCGCCCGAGCCAGGTCGAGTAGCTGTAGAAGTACACCGCAAAACCGACTGCCCGGCCATCGCGTTCGCACATCAGACTACGCACTGTGCTGCCCTCGTCGAACAGGCTGTGCTCGATGTCGGCCAGGGTGGCGACCACCTCGTGGCGGGCACGTTCATACTCGGCCAGCTCGGTAATGAAGGCCAGGATCTGCTCGGCATCGGTGCGAACGGCTGGGCGAATGGTGAGGCTCATGGTGACGGCTTCCTTGATCCGGGTTAGCGGTACAGTGATGTGTATCTGAATAATTTAATATAACTGTATCGGTCGCTAGAGAGGGCGACTCCGTTAGTGTGACAGCACCTATAACGAAAGTGGAATGCCCGCCATGCTTGCCTCTGTCGACCTGTTGATCGCTTTCGTGCTGTTTGCCTTTGTATCGTCCATCACTCCCGGCCCCAACAACACCATGTTACTGGCCTCGGGGGTGAACTTCGGCGTGCGTCGTTCGGTCCCTCATGCCCTGGGTATCAGCATCGGTTTCATGGTCATGGTGCTGGCCTTGGGCTTGGGCCTGGGTGAAGTGTTCAAGGCCTGGCCGCCGCTGTACACGGCGCTGCGCTATACCGGCGCCGCCTACCTGCTGTATCTGGCCTGGAAAATAGCCACTTCCGGGCCAGTCGGCACGGCCTCCTCGAGCGCCCGCAAGCCGCTGGGGTTCTGGGGCGCAGCGGCGTTCCAGTGGGTCAACCCCAAGGCCTGGGTCATGGCGGTGGGTGCGATTACCACCTACACACCGGCGCAAGGCTATGTGACCAACGTGATTGTCATCGCCGCCTTGTTTGCCTTGGTCAACCTGCCTAGCGTCGGTGTGTGGGTAATGTTCGGCAGCGCCCTGCGCAACGTATTGCAGAACCCGCGCTGGCTGATGCTGTTCAATGTCCTGATGGCCTTGTTGCTGGTGATTTCACTCTACCCGCTGCTGTTTGTAGAATCGGCGTTTTCTTAGCCCCGCGAGTGAAGCAAGCCGATGCAGTTGATACCCTGGTCCCACGAATGCGCCGAAGGTTTCACCCTGCGTGGCTGGCGAACACCTGTCAGTGGCAAGCCGTTGCTGCATTTTTTGCACGGCAATGGCTTCTGTTGCCTGGCCTACCAACCGTTGCTGATGCGTCTGGGCGAACATTTCGACCTGTGGCTTTGCGACGTTCAGGGGCATGGCGACAGTGACCATGGTGGGGTGTTTCGGGGGTGGAACCGTACTGCCGAGCTGGCAGTGGAAGCCTTTCAGGCCGGGCGTGGCGAGTACGGCGATGTGCCGCGGTTTGCCGTGGGGCACAGCTTTGGCGGCGTGCTTACGGGCCTGATCCTGGCCGCTGAACCTGAGCTGTTCGAGCGTGCGGTGTTGCTAGACCCCGTGTTGTTCAGTCGTCGCATGCTGGGTGTGATGGGCGCGGCAGCACTGGTTGGCCTGCACCAGCGTCATGCATTGGCACGCAAGGCCGCCAGCCGCCGCAGCCACTGGCCTGATCGCGAGGCAGCGCTAGCCTTGCTGCAAGGGCGGGGCATCTTCAAGGGCTGGACCGATGCAGCGCTGCAGGCTTATGTCGAACACGCCATCGGCGATTGTGGCGATGCAGTGGTGCTCAAGTGCCGGCCCAGCCGGGAAGTGGAAATCTTCAGTTCATTCCCCAAACGCATGTGGGCGCGCCTTGCAGCGATCAGCACGCCGACACGGATTCTGTATGGCGAACAGACGTATCCCTTCGTGCCACATTCGGTGAACCGCCTGGCCACGCTCAACCGGCATGTAACCGCCCGGCAAGTTGCCGGTGGGCACTGTTTCATGCAGGAAGACCCGGCCATGGCGGCCGAGCAGGTACTCGCTTTCTTGCCGGGCTGACTGTTCCATAGGTAGAACGATGTATGCCGAATAACCCGTCTACCGCCTGATTCGTATCATTGATAAGGTTATCCCAGCCAAGAGAGGAGCCTTCTCATGAAAAACATTCTGGGTATCCACCGCAGCCCACACGCCCATTGGGTAGGTGATGGTTTTCCCGTGCGCAGCCTGTTCACTTACGACAACCTGGCCAGCCGGATCAGCCCGTTCCTGCTGCTGGACTACGCTGGCCCCCATGACTTCACCCCGACCACGGCGCGGCGCGGCGTTGGCCAGCACCCGCACCGCGGCTTCGAGACCGTGACCATCGTCTATCAGGGCGAGCTGGAACACCGTGACTCCACGGGTGCTGGCGGCCTGATCGGGCCAGGTGATGTGCAGTGGATGACCGCCGCCAATGGCATCATCCATGAGGAGTTCCATTCCCCGGGCTTTGCCCGCAGTGGCGGTACCCTGGAAATGGTCCAGTTGTGGGTCAACCTGCCCGCGCGTGACAAACGTGCAGCGGCCGGCTACCAGACGCTGTTGGCCAGCGACATCCCGGTGGTAGCGCTGGAGGGCGACGCCGGTAGCTTGCGGGTGATTGCCGGCGACTACAAGGGGCACCCAGGGCCGGCGCGGACCTTTACCGCGATGGATGTGTGGGACCTGCGGCTCAATGCCGGCACGGCCTTGCAGCTGCCGGTTGCTGTCGGTCGCAACGCGGCGCTGGTGGTGTTACGCGGTAACGTGCGCATCAATGGCGAGCGCGACGCTGGCCCGTCCAGCCTGGTACTGCTGGACCGGGACGGGGAGGATGTCACCGTGCAGGCTCTGGAGGGCACCAGTGTGCTGGTGCTCAGCGGCGAGCCGATTGACGAGCCGATCGTCGGTTACGGTCCATTCGTGATGAACAGCCAGGCGGAGATTGCCGAGTCGTTCGACGATTTCCATGCCGGGCGGTTTGGGCAGATGCAGGATGAACGGGAAGGGGCCGGCCATTGAACCGTGGCTGGTGATACCGGCACCGCTCGTCGTTAAGTCAGGCTTTGCATTCGAACCCTCGGCCCGCGAGCGCAATCTTCCACTAAGGTGCTAAGGGATTCCCCGCATCATCATTGCCCCGGCGCATGGACGCCTGCCAGGGCATGGGCAATATCAATTGGCGCCCCGCCCGATAAAGGCGTACTCACTCACAACAGGCCATCGCACAGAGAGGGTCGTACCATGTCGTTGATTGGAGTTTCGATGCTGGAGATGCGGCAGATGATCGAGCAGGCATGCCTGCCCGACCGCTGTGAAGTCAGCTGCCCGGACGGCGCCAACCTGACCATCCGCCTGGGTCAGGGCCAGAGTCTCGAAAAGAGCGTGACCCTCAGTGGGGTTCCGTTGCACAACCTTAACAGTTGCCGTGACCTGGTCCACCTCGTGGGGCAGTTGCATGCGCTGCGCAACAGCCACCCGGCGCCACTCAGGTCGCATGCTTGAGTGCACCTGGTTTGCCCCGGTCAGCCCAGGTTGGCCGGGCGCACGTATTCTGGCATCAGGCCGTTGAACCAGAACAGAACCATCGCCACGAGCAGGGTTACCAAAACCAGAAGCCCCACGCCCCACACGCATGTCGCGAACAGCATTGCCTGTTCCTTTTTAAGCCGCAGGAATGTCTGCAAACCGCCATACAGCAAGACGCTTGCATAGGCCGAAGCGGCCATTAGCGCGACGAAGGCCAACCAGCGAATCGGCAGCAGCCCGACTACCCCGGCGAAGAACCACGGCGTGGCGCAGTAGGCGGCAAAACCGATGCACTGGCTCAGGCTTGGATGTGCGTCGAACCCTCGTGACATCCAGCGGATCATCACCCCCATCAGCATCACGCCCACTACGGTGGTGGCATACAGCAGCCCCGCCAGTTGCGCGGCGCTACCCATGCCAAGGCGTACCCGCTCCTCGGCCGCCAGGCTCCAGCCGAAGGTGGTCGTGCCAATGAACAGGCACACGGCGGGTATCAGTGCCAAGGCCAGCAGCCGCGGCAGGTATTGCTGTGGGTGGTCTTCTTCGGCCCGACGAATATCCAGCCAGGCGTCGGCGGGGTGGGTGAAGAGCTTGAGCAATGGACTGTTCATGGCATTCTCCGGCGGGCAGAGGCCCTTTTGCTATGGAGAGACGCCGCGGTCGGCCGGTTCAGCTGGTTTAGCTGCCGTTGATCGGCTTACTGTAGCTCGAGCAGCAGGTTGAGGCCGCCATCGCCGCACTTGCCTTTGTCGCGAACCACCCCATGATAACTGCGCCCATCCCAGACGAAGGCCACACTGTGGGCACGGTCGACCTTGTCAGGCAGCGGCGGGCAGATATGCAGACGCAGCCCCGCTCGACCTTGAAGGTTGAGATCGGCCAGCTGGCACTGGCATTCCACGCTCTGCGCCACTGGGCCGAAAAGGGTGTCGCGTACGTAATCGAGCTGCAGCGAGGCGTTGGGGGCACGGCCAGGCATCTTCATCGGTAAGTGGCTCCGTGGCAACGGTTTGAGGGGCTAAGTGGGTTCGACATGGCAGGCTCCAGGCAAGGAAGGCGGCTTGATATTTGAAGCTTGCCTGGCCTGGATGTTCAACATGTTTCATGTGAATTCATCTTGTTTTGCGCCGGGTGGTAGAAGCGGGGCCTGTTCAGGGCCCCGCCTTGCGCAATGTCAGGTTGATCCGCCGCTCGCCCATGCGCGGATGCACGCCGGGTTTGATGGGCAGCACGCCGTGAAAGCGCAAGCGGTCCTCGCCGCCCCAGACCAACACATCGCCGTGGCTCAGGGGGATGCGACGGGGCTTGTCGGCGCGCTGCAGGCCGCCGAACAGGAACACTGCCGGCAGGCCCAGCGACACAGACACGATCGGCTGCCCGAAGTCCCGTTCGTCGCGGTCCTGGTGCAGGCTCAAGCGTGTGCCTGGCAGGTAATGGTTGACCAGGCAGGCATCCGGCACGAAGCCCTCGAAGCCGGCCAGCGCCGCAGCGCGGGCGGCGAGCGCGAGCAGAACCGGGGGCAGTGCAGGCCACGGCTTGCCACTGAGCGGATCGTTGGGGCTATAGCGGTAACCCTGTTCGTCACTCACCCAACCCAAGGTGCCGCAGTTGGTCAGGCCTACAGCCATGCGTAGGCCACCGGGCGTGTGCATGTGCCGGAAGGGCGCTGCACGCAGCACCGGGCGCAGCGCATCGAGCAGCGGCTCGGTTTCGGCCAGGGCGAAGCCGGGCAAAAGCACGGTATGGCTGGCCAGGCGTTGTGGCTGGGGGCCGAACAGGTCTAGGTCGGACTGGATCATGGCACCGCACAGGTTCGAGGGAGTGGATATTGTATCCCTGCAATTGCAATCCCCGCAGGAGCATCCTTGTGCGGCGAAGAGGCCGGTATGCCTCCCAACGATGTGCCAGTCCTGCAGGCCCTTTCGCAGCACAAGGCTGATCCTGCAGGGAATGCATATACCGGGCAGAGGGTGTGAGCGAAAAAGGAACCGCGGCACCAGGGAGAGGAGCACCGCGGTTCAAGGGGGAGCGGGTTACTTTTGGGTCACGGTGGCCAGGTTTGCACTGCCCAGCTGAGTGATGGTGGCGGTTTGGGCGATACCACTCTGGTCGACGAACGCCTTGTTGCCCTGGCCTCCCTGGGTCACGTAGGCGACGTTGATGCTGTCAGTCTGTTTGATGGTGGCTTCGTTGCCGCTGCCGTACAGCTGGTTGGTGTAGCTCTGGTTGCTGTAGCCGGATTGGTCCAGGGTAATGGTGTTGCCGGTGCCCTGGCTATTGCCGTAGGCATAGTTGTCGGTACCGCGCTGGTCGGCGATCAGGATGTTGTCGGTGCCGTTCTGCTCGAAATACAGCTCATTGTTGACGTCGTCCTGCTTGGTCTGCATCTGGTTGCCTTTGCCCGTCTGGGTCAGCCTGGCCACCTGGTCAGCGCCTTTTTGGGTCAGGTTGACGCCGTTGCCGTTGCCGGTCTGGTTGATGGTGGCACTTTGGTTGGTGCCGAACTGGCCACCCATCTTGGCGCCTTTCCAGTTGCTGGCGGTGATGCTGTTGCCATTGCCTTTGGTGTTGATGGTCAGGTTGAGGTTTTCACCATTCTGGTAGGTGAAATGCAGGTTGTTGTTGCCGGTCTGGGTGATGGTGGCGGTCGCGTTATTGGTTTCGAACTGGTCCGACCAACTGGCGTTGGCATTGCCTTGCTGCGTCAGGCTGACCTTGTTGCCGGTGCCGAAGCTCTGGTCGATATAGCCCTCGTTCGTCTGCCCGGTCTGGACCACGGAAGCCTGGCTACCGACCTGGGTGTCCTGCCACACTTCCACCGAGTTGCCGCCACCGTACTGGCCAATGCCAATGGTGCCACCGGTGCCCTCACGCTGGTCGCCGTAGGCCCAGTTGTCGTGGCCATCCTGGTAGACCTGGATGTCGCCATCGACATGGTTCAGGTGCTCGGCGGCTGCATAGTTGTCCTGGCCGGTCTGGTTGACGGTACTGCGGTTGTTGCTGCCACCGAAGGTCTGCTCAAGGAAGGCCTCGTTGCGCTGGCCGGATTGCCAGCTGGTGGCTTTGCTGCCTTCCTGGGTGTCCTGCCACACGGTGGATTTGTTACCGACGCCTTGCTGGGTTTGCAGCGATTCGTTGTTCATCCCTACCGACTGGCTAGCGAAGGCATCGTTGTAGCTGCCCCCGGCAGTTTGGGTAATCTGGCTGCCGTTCTCGAACAGTTGCTCGGCGTAGCCGGCGTTGTACTGGCCGGTGGCGCTCTGCTGGATATCGCTGGTGCTCTCGGTTTGCACCGCCAGGTGGTTGTGACCTTTACCGGTCTGGTTCTGCGTGGCCGAAGCGAAGGATGCCTGGGTCTGGCTGACCTCGGCGATGTTGTCCTTGCCGTCCTGAGTCTGCGATGAGGTGCTGTCAGCAGCCATGGCCTGACCTGCGAGGGCCAGGACGATAGCGGCACTTAAAGGGGCGAGCTTGTACATGGTGGTGCCTCCAGGTCTATCGGTATTGTGTGATCTGCACATGTTGGCCATTGCCGGTCTGGCTCACGGAGCTGCTGAGGCCCGAACCGGACTGCACGATGCTGGCGCTGTTGTCGTTGCCGATCTGCTCGATGGCTGCGCTGTTGCTGCTGCCGCTCTGTCGGATCGACGCACTGTTGCCCTTTCCCTGTTGGCTGATGGTTGCCATCAGGTCACTGCCTTCCTGCAAGATGTACGCTTCCTGCGCACCGCCGGCCTGGACGATGCGGCCCAGCAGGGCCTGACCGTTCTGGTCGAGGGCGGCGCGGTTGCCTGACCCTTGCTGCTCGATCACTGCAGCCTGACCGGCGCCGACCGGTAGCAGGCGGATGATCACCGGTTCACCGAGGTCATTGCCGGGTGCAAGGTCGGCGTTGTCCATCAGGTCATCGGCCCAGCTGGCCTGGCCCGCCAGGGCCAGGCTGAACAGCAGTGGATACAGGCGCTTCATGGCGTTTCCCCGCCTTTACTGCACAACCACGTTGACGGTGCGGGTGGTACCCGGGCTGGTGGTGATGGTTGCCGTCGGCGCGGCGGTCGGGATGATCGTGGTGCTGTTGCTCACTGCCAGTCGCCAGCGGCCGGTCACGGGTACCGTGGTGGTACCCAGCGTTTGCACGCCGGTGGTAGTGGTGACCCGGACGGTGACAACGTTGCCCGTGGTTACCGATGAGGTACCGCTGATGTCCCAGTTGTACCGGTTGTTGGAGCGCGCCGTGACGGTGGCTGCCGTGACTGCGAAGGTTTCGGCGGCAGGCCGTGGCGACACGTTGACGGTGACCGTACCCGGGGTGGATAGCGCCCCCAGCGAGTCACGTGCCTGGTAGGTGAAGGTGGCGGTGAAGGCTGCAGTGACCGTGGCCGGTGGGGTGTAGGTCACGGTGGTGCCGTCGGTGCTGACCGTGCCCCGGCCGGCAGCCGGTTGGGTGACGGCAGCAACGGCCAGCGGCACGTTGCCCTCTGGATCGGTGTCGTTGGCCAGCACGTTGATGGTCAATGGCACGCCCAGGGTGGCGACGGTTTCCGGGTTGGCGGTCGGTGCCCGGTTAGGCGCAACGTTGATCGTGACCGTGGCCGGTTCCGACTTCAGGCCTTTGGAATCCACCGCCCGGTAGCTGAAGGTGGCCACCAGCGGTTGCGTAGCCCCGGCTGGCGGGGTGTAGGTAACCGAGGTGGTACCGTTGAGCACGACGCCGCCAAGGCCGGTACCGGGTTGGGTGAGGTCACTGATGGTCAGTGGCACGTTGCCGTCCGGATCGCTGTCGTTCAGCAGCAGGTTGAGGGTAAGCGGGATACCGACACTGGTGCTTCCGATGTCAGCCTGGGCCAGCGGTGGCTGGTTGGCCGCCTCCACGGGGGCGTTGCCGACCACGAGCACCGGTTCTACGTCAGCACCACCATGGGCAGATTTGACTGTCACGGTGGCTGGCGGTTGCGCCACGTCGTTGATCGTGATGCTTTGCAGCGTGCCCGATTTCGACAGGCGGCCGTAACCCTGGGCGAGCATGTCGGGGATCGCTACCTCATCACTGGACCTGGCCTCGATCAGCAGGCGCTTGTTGGCCCAGTCATATCGCGCGGTACTGACCTTGACCACGTCGGTCAGCTTGCTCGACAACGCGGTCGGCTGGGTGCCGCCGGCACTGTTGCTGGCCGTGACCACTACCACCGCAGGCGGTGCAGTCTGGCCAAGCTGTTGGTGGAAGAACAGGCCGTTGTTGTCTGCCGTCAGGGTGAACTGGCAGGGCGATGGCGGCGTGCCGACCAGTGCCAGGCCATTGCGCATGCACAGGCTGGCCTCTTTCGGCGCTTTGGCGAACACTTCCACACGGGTACCGCTGCCATTGCGTGAGTAGGTGGCGCGCTCCAGGGTGACCGGGGTTTGCGCGCGTGGGTCCAGCACCTTGCCCGAGACCGTGAACAGCGCGGTCTCGATGCGACCGGGGGGGCCGTCGATGCGGATGAAGTTGGTGTTGAACGGGCTGCCGGCCACGGCTTCCGGCCGGTTAGGGTCGCCGATGAAGGTTTCGGTGGCGCCAGTGTCCGGATTGACTTCGGTGTAAGGCCCGCCCACCCCGCGCAGCCATGGCCCGAGAGCGCCATTGAGCGCCCCTGTGAAGTTGCCCGGTGCCCCAATGCCGATGTCGCGGGTGATGTTGATCGCTCGACGACCGGGCGTGGTGACGTTCACGGTCTCGACACCGTAGGGGTGTGTGATGGTGTATACACCGGCACGGGGTACCGAGACACGGATACGGATACGGGCGAAGCTCTGCTGGTCGCCGTCTACCGGGTTCTCGGCAGCAAAGGCTGCTTCCAGGCCGGCAACGTAGGCATCCAGTTCGTAGCCGCTGTTACCAACGGCAGGGATGGTGGCTTCGGCCAGGAACCAGAACATTTCTGGCGGCCAGTTGTCGGGGAACACCAGCGGCAATGCATCGTCGTAGATGCCGGGCTCTGGTAGCAGGGTGCACATGTAGGACGGTGCGGCCGGTGTGCCGGGCACCCGGGTACTGGTCGCGCGTGACTGGCACAGTTCCAGGGACTGGTTGAGGCTGTCCTTGTACCACATCGGGTAGCCGCCAGTGGCGAAGGTGTAGGGCCCCGGGTCTACATCAGACAACGCGGCAAAGGCGGCGCTGGTAACGGTGAGGGAAAAACCGGCGGCGAACAGCGCACGGCGCGACCAAGTGTTCATGCGGCCTCCTTGAAGGCTGAGCCTTTGTCTGTTCATGGCACCAGCACCACGTCTTCGGTGTCGCTACCCCCATTGGCACTGGTGACTTGCACCTTGGCCGGTGGGATGGGCGACAGGGTCATGCTCAACGTCTTCACGGCGCCGGTGCCGCCCAGGTTGCCGATCAACGTGCCGTTGCCGGTTTGTGCGGTGAGCACGGGCGGGGTGGTTTCGTCGCTGGTGCTGGCCACCAGGGTCAGCTCGCCGGTGGACAGGCGGTACTGGGCCTGAGTGATGGTGACCAGGTCGGTCAGCGGCATGTTGGTGGTGGTCAGGCTGCTGGTGGGGATCGACACGCTGTTGTCGGCGGTCAGTGTCACGAGGGTGCCGGCCGCCGGGTTCAGGGCCGACTGGGCGTACCAGGCGCCAGTGCCGTTGGCCTCGGTGAGGTTCAGGTTGGGCGTTTGGCTGGTCAGGGTGACGCTGGCTGGCGGCGGCGGGGCCATCACGAAGATGTCTTGCTGGGCGCGCAAGTCGCCGTTTTCGGTGTGCCGGGAGTAGGTGCTGCGCTGTGGCATCAGTGGGGTTGGCAGGGCCACTTCTGAAAGCTTGCCCGAAATGGCGAACAGTTCAGTGCGCAGGTCGATGCCGCCAGGGCCTTCGATGCGCACGAAGTTGGTGTTGAACGGGCTGCCGGTTACCCGTTCCTCAAGGTTCGGGTCACCGATGAAGCGTTCATTGCCTTCGGTGTAGGGGCCGTTGACACTGCGCAGGAAAGGCCCGACGTCGCCCTTCAGCGCGCCGGTGAAGTCGCCTGCGCCGGCGATGCCGATGTCGCGGGTCATGTTGATCGCCCGGCGGCCGGCGGCAGGCACATCGAACACTTCCACGCCGTAGGGGTGGGTGACCACGTAGGTGCCGGCGGTGGGTACATCGACCCGGATGCGCACCCGGGCGAAGCTGACCTGGTCACCCTCAACCGGTTCTTCGGCGGCAAATGCCGCTTCGATCGCCGTGCCGTAGCTGAGGTCGATGCCACGGGCGGCGTCGACGATGGCAGCGTCGGCGGTGAACCAGAATGCTTCGTCAGGGAAGTTGGTGGGAAAGGCGATGGGTTGGGTATCGTCGAACACGCCGGGTGTGGGCAGCAGCGTGCACATGTACGACGGTGCGCCGGGCGCGCCGGCAACCCTGGAGCTGACCGCCTTGGTCAGGCACAGGTCGAGGGTACGACCGTGGCTGTCCTGGTACCAGGCGGGGAAGCCGCCGTTGGCGGGAACGTATGCGCCTGGATCGACAGCATTCAAGGCAGCCTGCGCCGGGAGCTGGAGCATGCCGGCGAAAATCGCCACTGCCAGCGGGTGGGGTATCGGTCGGTGCATGAGTCAATTCCTCCTGCAAACGGGCCCATGGACTTGGGGCGTCTGGGAGGAGATCGGCAAGAGCTGTGCCAATACTTGAATTTTGCGGTGCGGGCCTTGTGGAGCAAGGGGGCGAGCCTTTTCGTGACGTATTCTGGAGGCGGCTGGTAATGGGCTGCGTTGCCCCAAGGTTGGGGATTGGGGCAAGTGATTCAAACCCAGTTTTCGCAGCAAATGTGGTTTTTGCTACATTGCACCGGCGGTCCCTTTCCCCTGCCGAGTCAAGCGATGCAACCCCTCGACCACCTTTCCCTGAGCCTGTTCATCGTCGTCTGCGAAGAAGGCACCATCGCCCGCGCTGGCGAGCGTGCATTCATGGCGCCCTCCGCCGTCAGCAAACGTATTTCTGACATCGAGGTACGCTTTGGCACTATCTTGCTCAAACGCAGCAAGCGCGGCGTTGAGCCTACCCCGGCGGGGCTGGCGCTGCTGCGCCATGCGCGGGAAATGACCCGCGCCATGGAGCGCCTGGACAGCGAGCTGAGCGAGTACGCCGAAGGCGCGCGCGGCCATGTGCGGGTGCTGGCCAATGTATCGTCGATCATGGAGTTTCTGCCCGAGGAACTGTCGGCGTTCATGCTGCAAAACCCACTGATCCAGGCCGATATCGAAGAGCGCTTCAGCCCCGATGTCGTTCGTGGCGTGGCCGAGGGCAATGCAGACCTCGGCATCTGCCGCAAATCCATGGCGGCGGGTGACCTGGAGTTCGTACCGTACCGGCAGGATCACCTGGCCGTGATCGTTGCTGCTGATCACCCGTTGGCCGGCCGCAGCCAGATTGCCTTCGAGGAAACCCTGAGTTACGACCACCTGGGTCTTTCGGCCTTCGCTACCTTGAACGCCTTCATGCGTAAAAGCGCCGCACAGGCGGGCAAAGAGTTGTGCTTTCGTTCGTATGTATCGTCGTTCGACGCGGCCTACCGGCTGGTGCAGTTCGGCCTTGGCCTGGCGGTGTTCCCGCAAGAAGCCGTGGCCCGCTATGCTGCGTTGTTCGACCTGCGGGTCATTCCGCTGACTGACGACTGGGCGCTTGGCGAATTCGTCATTTGCATGCGCGCCCGTCACACGCTCTCGCTGTCGGCACGGCGCCTGCTTGACCACCTGCTGCTGCGGGCACCGCCCTGGCAGGTGGCGGGCTGATCCATCGTGGCTGACGATGGATCAGCCCGTGAAACACGTCTTTTCTGCTCGTCATCCAGCTCTTAGTCTGGCGCAACGCTTCAGCCAGAGAGACCGAGATGACAACAATAACAATCAACGAAGTCGGCCTGCGCGATGGCCTGCAGAGCCTGCAGACGACCATGCCAACGGCCGCCAAACGCCGCTGGGTCGACGCCGCGTACGCCGCCGGCGTGCGCCACATGGAGGTCGCTTCCTTCGTACCGGCACGCTTGCTGCCGCAAATGGCCGATGCCCGCGAAGTGGTGGCCCACGCCCTCACATACCCCGACCTGCAGGTGACGGTGTTGGCCCCGAACCTGCGCGGCGCCAGGGACGCACTTGAGTCTGGCGCCCATCGCATCGTCGCGCCGGTATCGGTCAGCATGGCGCACAGCCTGGCCAACGTGCGCCGCACGCCCATGCAAATGGTCGAAGAACTGGGGCGCATGTGCCAGCTGCGTACTGAAATGGCCCTGCATGATGTGCAGATCATTGCCGGCATGTCGGTTGCCTTTGGCTGCACGCGTCAGGGCGATGTCCCGCTGGCCGACCTGTGTGCACTGACTCACCATGTGATCGAAGCCGGTTGCGACCTTGTCTCGCTGGGTGACACCACTGGCTACGCCAACCCGGGCCAGGTGGCGGTGGTGCTTCAGGCCGTGCGGGCGATTGCCGGTGAGCGCCTCAAGGCCGCGCATTTTCATGACACCCGTGGCCTGGCCCTGGCCAACAGCCTCGTCGCGGTGCAGCAGGGCATCCGCGAGCTTGACGCCTCCCTGGCAGGTTTGGGGGGCTGCCCGTTCGCCCCTGGTGCTTCCGGCAATACCGTCACCGAAGACCTGGTGTTCATGCTGCAGAGCATGGGCTACGACACCGGGATCAATTTGCCTGCACTGATCGAGTCGCGCCATGTGCTGAGCGAGGCGCTGCCGGGCGAGCCCCTTTACGGCTGCATCGCCCGCGCCGGGCTACCGCTGAACTTCGCTGACGCCACCGACCCCGCCTGACCCGCCTGAACGAGGAATACCACGATGTCCAGACTTCCCTTGGACGGCATCCGCGTCGTCGAAATTTCGCATATGGTCATGGGCCCGACCTGCGGCATGATCCTCGGTGACCTTGGCGCCGAAGTGATCAAGATCGAACCCGTGCGCGGCGACGGCACGCGCCGTCTGCTGGGCGCGGGGGCGGGTTTCTTTCGCACCTTCAACCGCAACAAGCAATGCATCGCCGTGAATGTCGAAACCCCCGAGGGCCGCGAGGCCGTCCTGCAACTGATCGATACGGCCGACGTGTTCATCGAAAACTTCAAACCCGGGCGCATGCACACGCTGGGCCTGGACTACCCCGCGCTGCGCCAGCGCAACCCACGGCTGATCTACGCCTCGCACAAAGGCTTTCTCAGCGGGCCCTATGACAACCGCCTGGCGCTGGACGAGGTGGTGCAGATGATGGCCGGCCTGGCCTACATGACAGGGCCAGTGGGCCGCCCATTGCGCGCGGGCAGCTCGGTGAACGACATCATGGGCGGCATGTTCGGCGCCATTGGCGTGCTGGCGGCCCTCAACGAGCGCCACACCACCGGCAGCGGCCGAGAGGTGCAAAGTGCCCTCTACGAGAACTGCGTGCTGCTGGCAGCCCAGCACATGCAGCAGTACGTGGTCACCGGCGAGGCAGCAGCGCCGATGCCCAATCGCATCAGTGCCTGGGCCATCTATGACGTGTTCACCTTCGCCGGTGGCGAGCAGATGTTCGTTGCCGCCACCGGTGAAGGGCAATGGCACGCGCTGTGCCAGGTGCTGGGGCAGACCACCTTGCTTGATGACCCGACACTGGCCAGCAACAACGACCGTGTGTTGCAACGGCCACGGCTGCTGGCGCACCTGGCCGAGGTGTTCGCGTCACTCGACGCCGGGCAATTGGCCCTGCAACTGGAGGCCAACGGCATACCCTTTGCGCCCATCCGCCGCCCGGAAGAATTATTCGACGACCCGCACCTGCAACAGAGCGGCGGTATGGCAGACCTGCAACTTGAAGACGGCAGCCACACACCGATGCCGTTGCTACCGCTGTCGCTGGACGGCCAGCGCCTGCAGCCACGCCGGGCGATAGCGCGGATTGGCGAGCACACCCGCCAGGTGATGCGCGAACTGGGTTACAGCGATGAGCACATTGCCGAGCTGTGCGCGGCCGGCGTGCTAAAAACCGACGATGCAGCTTGAGGAGGGTTTGAGATGGCGATTTACCAATACGACACCCTGGCGCCCAACCTGCACCCGGAAACTTTCATTGCCGAGGATGCCACCGTGATCGGCGACGTAACCCTCGAGCAAGGGGTCAGCGTATGGCCGCAGGCCGTACTGCGGGGCGACAACGAACCGATCCGTATCGGCCAGCGCAGCAACGTGCAGGAAGGTGCGGTGCTGCATGCCGACCCCGGCTTTGCGTTGACGGTGGGGCAGGGCGTGACCATCGGCCATCAGGCGATGTTGCATGGCTGCACCATTGGCGATGGTGCCCTGATCGGCATCCAGGCGGTGGTGCTCAATGGCGCGGTCATCGGCAACAACTGCCTGGTCGGTGCCGGTGCCATTGTCACCGAGGGCAAGGTATTCCCCGATAACTCGCTGATCCTGGGTGCACCTGCCAAGGTGGTGCGCGAGCTGTCGGCCGAGGCCATCGCCAGCATGCAGCGCAACGCCGCCGAGTACGTCGAAAAAGGCCAGAGCTTCAAGGAGAAACTGATCCGCATCCGCTGAAAACCTGCTGGCGGCGCCCCTCGATGCGTCGCTGCTCTCCAATAATTACAAGAATGGAGATCCACCATGGTTGCCATGACCGGCGAACTGGCGCGCGAGCGCAACGACAGTCACATCAATGAACTGCTGCTGTACCGCCGTGTGGCCTGGCGCATCATGCCGCTGGCCATCATCTGCTTCCTGTTCTCGTACTTCGACCGCATCAACATCAGTTTCGCCAAGGCCCAGATGCAGCAAGAGCTGGGCCTCAGCGATGCCGCCTATGGCCTGGCCGCTAGCATGTTCTTCGTCGGCTATGTGCTGTTCGAAGTGCCCAGCAGTCTTGGCCTTAAGCGCTACGGGGCACCGGCGTGGATCTGCCGGATCATGGTGTCGTGGGGCCTGGCAACGGCGGCGCTGGTGTTTGCCTATACCCAGTACACTTTGTATTTCCTGCGCTTTCTGATCGGCGTGATGGAGGCCGGTTTCGGCCCGGCGATCCTGTTCTACCTGGCATGCTGGTTCCCCCGCAAGCACCTGGCGAAGATGAATGGCCTGTGGTTTTTGGCGGTGCCGCTGGCCGGTGCGGTGGGCGGCCCGGCGGCGGGCTTTTTGCTGGGGACCATGGACGGCGTGCTGGGGCTCGCGGGATGGCACTGGTTGTTCCTGATGTCCGGGCTGCCGTGTGTGCTGCTGGGCCTGCTGGTGCTGTGGAAGCTGGACCGTGACATCGAGGCAGCGAAATGGCTGAGCCGCGAGGAGAAGGACCTGCTGGCGGAGAACCTGGCCCAGGACAAACGTGCCGCAAAACCCATCCTCGGCTCGATCTGGCGAGTATTGCTGACCCGCGAAGTGGCGATCATGGCGTTCATCTATTACGTGATCAAAACTGCGTCCTATGGCCTTAACTTCTGGATGCCGCACCTGATCAAGTCGTCAGGTGTGCAGGACATGCTGTGGGTCGGTGTGCTGTCGGCATTGCCTTACGCGGTGGCCTGCATGGGCATGGTGTTGCTGACCCGTCGCTCTGACCGTACCGGTGAGCGCAAGCGCTACCTGGTGTACTGCCTGCTGGCGGCAGCTATCGGCTACTTGCTGGCGTGCCTGTACGCCGACTCGTCGCTGGCGATGATGGCCGCGCTGGTGCTGGCCACCGCGGGTACCTTCATTGCCATCCCGATCTTCTGGACCATCCCCCAATCGACCTTCTCGGGCTTGGCAATTGCCACCGGCACTGCTGCAATCAACTCGGTCGGGCAGCTAAGTGGCATCGTCGCACCGGTGATGGTGGGCAAGATCAATGATCTCACTGGTAGCAACTCCATGGGCATGTTGTCCATCGCCCCGCTGATCCTGATCGCCTGCCTGGTGGTGATGCGCTACGTGCGCAACCCCCGAACCTGATTGGCGCTGAGTCTTCCAACAACAACAAGAACAAGGCACACCCATGATCATTACTTCCCGGCGAGTATCGCTGATGCTCGGGGCGCTTTGCTGCGCCTGTCAAAACGCGCAGGCCGGCTTCATCGATGGCGCCAGCGGTAGCCTGGAACTGCGTAATTTTTATTTCGACCGCGACTTTCACGGTGACAGCGCCGCGCAATCGCGACGCGGTGAATGGGCCCAGGGGTTCATGCTGCGCTTGCAGTCTGGCTACACCGACGGCCAGGTCGGCTTTGGCCTGGACGCAGCCGGCATGCTGGGCCTCAAGCTGGACTCTACCCCCGACCGTAGTGGTTCCGGCCTGTTGCCGCGGGGTAGCGACAAACGCGCCGCGGACGACTACACAAAGGCCGTGGCTACCTTCAAGGCCAGGCTGGCGCAGAGTGAGTTGAAAGTGGGTGGCCTGAGCCCACAACTGCCGTTGCTGGCGTCCAACAACAGCCGCTTGTTCCCCCAGTGGTTCAACGGTGCGCAACTGGTGAGCAAGGACTTGAACCGGTTTACGCTCACCTTGCTGCAGGTGGATGCCACCAAACTGCGTGACTCCACCGACTACGAGGACCTGACCGCCATGGCGCAGCAAGGGGCCTATTCGTCGACGGTCACCAGTGATCGTCTGCGCTACGCCGGTGTCGATTACCAGCCGCTGGACAACCTGACCCTGAGCGTTCACACCAGCGCGCTCGAAGACCTGTTCCGGCGGGATTTTGCCGGGTTCAAGTTCAAGACCCGTCTCGGGTCGGGGGATGTGTTCACCGAGTGGCGCTGGTTCAATGCACAGGAGCAGGGCCGGGCGTTGCTGGGCGAAGTCGACAACCAGACCCTCAGTACCAACTTCGGGTACAGCGTGCAGGGCCATACATTCAGCGGGGGGTATCAGAAAGTGCGTGGCGATACGGCATACGCCTACGTGGGTGGCACCGATACTTACCTGTTCAGCGAACAGCAGGTCAGCACCTTTGCCCTGGCCAACGAACGGGCGTGGATGCTGCGCTATGACTACAACTTTGCTGCAGTGGGCATCCCTGGGCTCACGTTCAACGTGCGTTATGTGAAGGGCGACCAGGTCGACCCGCAGCGCATTGCCAGCGTCAAGGGCAGGGCGCTGGCGGCTGGCGACGGAGAAGGGCGGGAGTGGGAGCGGACCACGGACGTCACCTACGTGGTGCAATCGGGGGCGCTCCGGAATGTGTCGCTGCGTTGGCGCAATGCGAGCATGCGCTCGAATTTTGCCGATGCAGCGGATGAGAACCGGGTGATTGTGGGGTACACGTTCGAGTTCTGACGCAATCACTCTGTGGGGTTGGCCGGTTTCTCTCCCGCTTTGGACTTGCGTGGTTTACGTGGCTTTTTCTCAGGCCGTTTGCCGGGTTTGAGCTGCCAGCGGTAGGCATTGGCGAGCAGGCGCTCCTGGATTGCGGGTGGGTAGTCGCTCAGGGTGGTCACGGGTGGTACGGGCTTGCCGGGCAAGCCGGCCTCGCGGATTACTTTCGGCCAGCGCGGTCGCCAGCACAGCAGCAGGCTGAGCCAGTGGCCGGTGCCAACGATGACGAAAGCGGGCCACACGAACAGCAGGATAACTTTGAACAACCAGCTGCTTTTGCGGAAGAAACGCCCGAGCCCCTCGAACTGGGCGCTGAATGCCTGGATGGGTGATGGTAGTTGTGTGCTCAGGCGGGGGCGGGGGACGGCGTGGGGGCCTTCTTCCATGTAGCGGCGGATGAATTCCCACTCGTCACGCAGTTCGCTGCCGCCTTGGCCTTGCTTGCCGAGTAGGGCCATTTCCATGTGGGGAAGGCCGGTGCGGCTGGGGTGCCAGACTAGCCCTAGTCGCATGCCCAAGCTGAGTGAGTCATCTTCTGGGTCGATGGCTGTGCTTCCGGTTGTTTTCCAGGGGAAAGTGACGATGCCGCCGCAGTATTTCGGTCGATGTAGGTGAACTTGTTGGGTTGCTCGATTGAAGCGAATGAGTAGGTGACGGCTAGTCAGCATTTCTAGTCGGGTTAAGTGAATTCCATACTTTGAATAAAGATACACTAAGGTCGAGGTGACTGAGAGCATTATAAGTGTTGTAAGAATAGTGATTACGGAGCGACCCTCAGGGTCTGTGATGTCCATCCAAATAAACCCGGTGGTGATGTAAAGTCCCACAGCAACGGCCGGGGCGATGGCTCCGAGCGTTGCGAGCGTAATAAGGCCGCGCTTTTCTTCTGAGCCACCACAGCGAATGTCTAAGAAGATGTCGTTAAAAGCGAATACAGGGCCTCTTGCGCGTGGGTTTTCACTAACGGGCTGAAAGTGCATTTCTTCATCCAGCTCGCCCTCATACAAATCTTGACGCTTCTCATTCGGTGTCAGTTCTGCTTCATATGCTTTTCGCGCAGCTTCGGATTCAGTAGCCATTTGCCAAAAACCCCATTCGATCAGATACATCACAATACCTCGCTGAATGCGGTGTGCAGGGTCTTTAGTTCTTCCTGTTCTTCAAACGGTTTTGAGTTCTTTGCAAGGCGGAAACTGCTGCGTTTGCACCACTTTTCCAAAGCGTCGTCTTCAAATATGTAAATTATCACTGTCAGGACCAGGCCGATCCAGAAAGCGCCAAGAATGAGGCGGGCAAGTAATAGCCGAGCGGCTTGCGTTCCGAGCTTTTTTGCAAGCTCTCTCAAGGACGTGGATACCATCCTAGCCAGCTTGGTTTTGGCATTATGAGAAAGGTATTCGAAGAGAGGCTTTGCAATCGCGACTGCTGTTCCTAACTCTGCTAGCGAAAGGGTTATTGTCGCCATTCCTCTTACAAAATACGTAGCAGCCAAGAGTCTAGAGTTTTTTTGAGCCTGCTTGGTAGCGCCACTCTGGCTGCTTTTGAAGTGCTCAACCGAATCTGTGAAATCCCACCACGCCAGTAGTGAACCTCCGATACCAGCCAATCCCGCCCCCCATAGCTTCAACCTTCCCAATGTTGCGGCCGCCCCTTTCCCAGTCACACTGTTAGCGCCGTATCGGGTGACCACTTGGTCTACATAGCTGGCCCCAATTTCAAAACCCGCAGCAGCCGTGGTCATCGCGGCCGCCAAGAGTTCGGTCTTCACCCGCGCATCACTGTCAGGCAGCTCGCGGGCTTTGAAGGCCATCAGCATGCCTTCGATGAGGCATATCAGGCCCGCAGCACGAACTTTATAGAAATCACTTTGCTTGTTATCAGCCTGCATTAGCCCTTCGGCCCAGGCTTGATCCAAGTACCGTGCAATCTGGCCACCGGTGCGTTGCGGATTGATTGGCTGCCCACTTCGTGCAGCTTCACTCACGCGTATTTCGACAGCCGTTTCATGTACCGAAGCAAACAACGCCAGGCGCAGGCCATGGTGCATCGCTCGGTCTGGGCTGCTCGGTGCCCCGGTTCTCAGTACCTGTCGCCCCAGCGCGACGTACCATCCATACAGGCCGATGCTGACGCTGCTGTTCCGCTTCTGCAGTTCTTCATACAGCGTGTTGATGCGTGCAAAGGCATTCGCTGCGGCATGGGCGCGTTTGGCAAGGCCTTCGGCCAGCGTGAAGTTGGATTCTGCGGGTGGTTCGGCCTTGGCTGTTTCCAGCAGCGCCGCAAGCACCTCTCGGAGGTCGTCCTGGTTATAGCTGATGCCGCGTATCGCCAGGTTGCCCCGGTCGGCCACGTCGCTGCGCCACCAGTGGTCCAGCACCTTGGTGCCCCATTCACTCAACTCCATGCCGATCACGCACTGGCCGGTCTGCTCGGCAAAGGCCAGGCCGTTGATCAGGTCGGCGTTATCGTAACGGTCCAGCGCTTGCAGCAAACGTTCGCTGACTACCCAGCGGGCATGGTCCTTGGCGCGGTCTTCTGCCGCTTGCTGGGCTTGTTGCATGGCCTGCTCAAAGGCTTCGAGCTGATCGTGCATGGCCTGACGGTCGACCAGGTGGCCGTATTTCTGGTCGAACTTCTTGCTGAACTCGCCAGCCTCCTGACGGGCCTGGACCTTGGCACGGACGTCGCGCTCGAACTGCGCCAGGTGAGGCTTCATGCGTTCATCATGGGCATCGGCCTGCTGCCTGGCCCGTTCGGAAAACGCGTAGATCTCCGCGTGCACGTAGGGTTGGTTGCGTATGTTTTCAGCCATGACTTCGCGCTTGACGATCTGCTCGGCCATCATCTGCGGGTAGAGCTTTTCGATCTCCAGGAACGACTGCGCGACCAGCAGCTTGCGCTCGTTGTCCACGCCGGGTTCCACGGTGCGTTCCAGCCACTTGGTCTTCACATCCTCGACAGCGGCGTTGCGCCAGGCGTTGAGCTCCTGGCTAATGCCGAGGGCGTCTTCGATGACGATGGCGGCGCCCCGGGGTTTGCTCTGGTTCATTAGCGGCGCCAGCGCTTGCCGTGAGGCGTGCGGCGAGACGATCTGGTCATTGTTGAACGGCTGCAGGTCCAGCAGCGCCTGCAGGTCTGTATCGTGCTGTGCCTTGAAGTCAGCCACCCAATTCAGCTGGTCATGCTTGAGCACGTGGGGCTGGGGTGGGGCGTCGGAGGGCTGGATGAAACGGGCGATATCGATCGCAGGCAGGCTGCTGCGGTATTCGTCGTCAAGCAGGCGGTAATTGTCGAGCATGCGCGGGGTCAGCGGGGAGGGGCTGAACAATGGGCGCAGCTCCTGGATGTCGTCGAGGTCGTACAGGGTGATGGTCCAGCCGAAGCTGCGGATGATGTCATCCAGATTGCCAGTGAGGGGGGCGGGCTCCCACGGTGAGTCGGCGCTGATGTACAGCAGTGAGCCATTGGGCGCGACGCGGTACTGGCTGTGCCACTCGTAGGCAGGGGCGCTGTGGCGTTTGATCAGCAGGTAGAGAAAGCCCTCGCGCAGGGGGCGGATGGCGTAGCTGGAGTGGGTCAACTCGCCGACGTCCTGAAAGGGGCTGAGATAGCCCGGTAGTTTCGGCAGGCGGGCACGTTGTGCCGGGTTGCCGCCGATGGCGGCGTAGCGCAGGGGTAACAGTTCGAAGCGGCGGGTGCAGTTGGCGACCGGGCTGTTGCGCAGGGCGGGGCGGTAGCCGGTGGTGATACGCCTGCACAGCTCGAGGGTTTCGCTCAGAGAGTCCATGGTTATTTGCCTCAGTCCTTGGTGCGCAGGCATCGCTGCACATTGTCCATCAGGGATGTCTGTTGCTCGCGGGTGGCGGCAATCGCCTCCTGCCAGGCCGGTGAGTTACTGAGTTGTTCCCCACCGCGAGCCAACATGAGCACATAGCTGATCAGATCGTCCTCACGGTCCAGGCCTTGCTCGCGTGCCTGATCCAGGTAGTGCTGGATCAAGCCAACCCGCGTGCCGTGGCAAGTGGCAGCCAGGGCAGTGCAGGACGGCTCGCCTTTGAGCAACTCGGCAAGCTGATAGCTCAGTGGGTCACCTGCCAATTCGGCCCAACACGCTTCGTTCAGCGTGATGGGCGGGAAGTGCGTGGATTGGGGCTGATCACCACCGGATATCTGCAGCCACACCCGCTTGTTCGGGTGCGCGACGGGCGACCACCAGTGGTGGATGGGCGCCAGCCATTCGCTTACACCGGGCAGTTCACGGTGCGTATCCAGCACTTGCAAGGCTGCAGCGGTGTGAAAGCGCAGGAGGTACGAATGGCCGTCAGCACCCGTGACGATGTTGGCGCGGCTTAAATGCCGCGCAAGCCGGTCGGGGGGTAGGGCGCTGACTATCCAGCCGCATACTGCGCCCGCTGCACCCTGCTCGAGTTGCCATTGAAAATCATACTGGGCCGAGACATCCGAGCCCGGGCGCGAACCAAACAACCAGGGGCCTGCTGTGCGCAGGTTGGTGAACTGGGCTTGCTGCAGCAGTGGCCAGCAGCGGTCGGCGTAGTACCCGGTCAGTCTTTCCTGCACCTCGGGAGCCAGATTGGCCATTTCCACGATGGCGCTCAGGCGGTAACGGTCGGATACTCGCAGCACCTCGACCATCGCTCTGACAAATGGGCTGGGCATCAGCTTGCTCCTTCCATGCGAATCATGTTGTGGCCGTCGGCGATCGCTTTCAGCAGGCAGCTGAGGCAAATAGGTTCGCCGGGCTCAGGTACACCAGAAGTTGAAGTGATGCGATTGCTACCCGTAGCTTGCTGGTTGACCGGCCCTTTGAAGGACAGCGCAAGGCCGTCCAGCGTGATACCGGCGCCATCGATTCGAAGCAGGCCCGCCGGGCTCCTGATCGTCAGGTTTTCGCTGACCTGAATGTCATAGACCTTGGTGGTGTGCCGGATAGCTTCACCCGTTTTCAGGTTGTGGTGACCGGCCACGACCTGTTCCAGATGGCCGCCGATTTCTACCGTGTGGTTGGCCTTGGTGATGTCCTGGCGGTGGTTGCCTACCTGTTCGATTCGATCCTTGCCTGTGGTGATCGTGTGGGTGCGGCCAATTCTCAGGCTGTCGTCGTTGGCGATTTCATGTACCCGGTTCTGGCCAATGCCGACGGACTCGTCACGGGCTACTTCTTCGCGACGGTCCTGCCCAATAGAGATTGTCTCGTCCCGTTCCACGCGTTCCGTGCGGTCGTTGCCCACCCGCGTGGTTTCGTCGTGCTTGACGATGTTGTTCTGGTCTCGCTGGGCATGGATTAACACTTCCTCCTTGCCCAGTTCATCCTCGAAACGCAGTTCGTTAAAACCATCGCCCTTATGGGTCTGGCTCTTGATGGTCATCCGCGTCTTGTGCTTGGGCAGGTCATACGGCGGCAGCTGATTGCCACAGTAGGTGCGCCCGGTGATCATCGGCTGGTCCGGGTCGGCGTCGACGTACTGGATGATCACGTCCTGGCCAATGCGCGGAATGGCCATCGAACCCCAGCTGCCGCCGGCCCAGCCTTGCGACACGCGTACCCAGCAGGAACTGAACTCGTTGTCCTGGCTTTCCCGGTCCCAGGGGAAGCTGACTTTCACCCGGCCCCATGGGTCGCAGTAGATCTCCTCGCCCT
>NZ_JBNRIK010000017.1:0-652 GCF_053557975.1 Pseudomonas sp. XP2 | reverse complement strand
ATCTGCGGGCCGTCGATGCGCGGCTTGGGCAACGGCGCCGGGCGCCATTCGGTTCTGCCGGGCACCAGCACAGCCTCCTGGCAGTAGCGGGTACCTTGCCGGGCACCTGCGGCTTCCTCCTGAAGGCTGGTGAACTGGGTGCCTTCGTGGTGCACGCGGCTTACCCGCCAATGCCTGTTCAGGTCTTCGCGCGGGTGCCCGATCAGGGTGAAGCTCAGCCCCGGTTGCAGGCGCACATCGTCGCCTTCGACCTCGGCCAGGTGGGCGTCATGGCGCCAGGCTGTGATGCGGGTGGCGGTGAAGGGGGCGCCGACGGCCTCGCGCTTGTAGCGACCGGGGTAGTCGAAGCGCTCGTACGTGGTGGACTGGTGCCTGAGGTCGCTGCCCTCGGCACGCTGCTCCTGGCGGTAGGCCGGGTGGGTGAAGGTGTAGTCGCGCTGCACCTGGCGCGCGGTACGTACCTGCTCGCTGTAACGCAGGCGGCGCAGGCACGGCCTGGCCTGATCGCCGCCGCTGTTGGCGTGGTACAGCACCTGGTTGGGGTCGGTGTCGTCCGGCTCGAAAAAGCCTTCGTCCTCGTCATCGTCATCGGGCTTGATGGCGCCCTGGCTGAGCTGCCCCAGCCCCAGCAGCCGGTCGGTGATGAGCAGCT
>NZ_JBNRIK010000016.1:121150-146530 GCF_053557975.1 Pseudomonas sp. XP2 | reverse complement strand
CTTGACCATATAACACCCAAGCAATTTGCTGACGCAGATTGCGGTGGTGAAGATGATACGAACCGAAAGTTCGCAAAAAACCACAAACATCACATATCCGGATTCGCTGGGCTGTCCATCTGGACATTCTGGCTACAGAATTTCTTGACGACCATAGAGCATTGGAACCACCTGATCCCATCCCGAACTCAGCAGTGAAACGATGCATCGCCGATGGTAGTGTGGGGTTTCCCCATGTGAGAGTAGGTCATCGTCAAGATTCATTTCGCAAAACCCCTATCTGCGCATGCAGGTAGGGGTTTTGTCTTTGTGGGCAAAAAATTCAGCCCAGCTCGAATCCCTGTGGGAGCGGGCTTGCCCCGCGAACACGGGCGAAGCCCGTGGCATCCACCGCGCAGCCTGTTTCGCGGGCACGCCCGCTCCTACAGTGAAAGGGGCAACGCCAGCCAAGGGGGCTCAAAATGATGGCATTCGGCCCTTTCATGTTCGCGTGATATCGTTCCCCCTCAGCCACCAGCGCCTGCCAGAGACCCGCCGATGCCCAACATCACCCACCTCCACCCCGGCTTCATGATCGTCCACGGCAACCGCCTCGACGACCTGCGCAGCCTGGTGGTGAGCTGGATGCGTCGCTACCCCTTGGCGCCGCTGGAAAACGAAATTGCCCTGGTGCAAAGCAATGGCATCGCCCAATGGCTCAAACTCGCGCTGGCTGAAGACCCGCAGGCAGATGACCTGGGCGGCTGCGGCATCGCCGCCGCAATCGATGTGCAACTGCCCGGCAGCTTCATGTGGCAGTTGTACCGAAGCGTGCTGGGCCGTGACGAAATTCCCGAGGTTTCCCTGCTCGACAAGGCCCCGCTGACCTGGCGACTGATGCGCCTGCTGCCGGCCCTGATCGAGCGCCCGCATTTCGAGCCGCTGCGGCGCTTCCTCACCGACGACAGTGACCTACGCAAGCGTTACCAGCTCGCCGAGCGCCTGGCTGACCTGTTCGACCAGTACCAGGTCTACCGTGCCGATTGGCTCAAGGACTGGGCTGCGGGCGAGCACATCCTCAACACCGCCCGCGGCGAGCGCAAAGCGCTGCCCCCGGGCAACCGCTGGCAAGCCGAACTGTGGCGTGCGCTGCTGGAGGATGTTGGCCAAGAGGGGATGGCACAGAGCCGCGCCGGCGTGCATCAACGCTTCGTCGAGCGTATCAACAGCTTGCAGCAGGCACCCGCAGGGCTCCCGCCGCGGGTGATCGTGTTCGGTATCTCTTCGCTGCCTGCCCAGGCCCTGGAGGCATTGGCGGGCCTGGCGCGTTTCAGCCAGGTGCTGCTGTGCGTGCACAACCCCTGCCGCCACCACTGGGCCGATATCGTTGCCGACAAGGATCTGCTGCGCCATCAGTACAAGCGCCAGCAGCGCAAGCAGGGCATGCCCCTGCAACTGGACGACCAGTCGCTGCATCAACATGCCCACCCGTTGCTGGCAGCCTGGGGCAAACAAGGTCGCGACTATATCAACCTGCTCGACAGCTATGACGACCCTGGCAGCTACCAAGGTGTGTTCAGCGATGGCCGCATCGACCTTTTCAGTGACGGTTCGCCCACAACCCTGCTTAACCAACTGCAGGACGACATTCTTGAACTGCGCCCGCTCGCCGAAACCCGCGAGCTGTGGCCGCCAGTCGACACGGCGAAGGACCGCTCTGTTCGATTCCACATTGCCCACAGCCCGCAACGTGAAGTGGAGATCCTGCACGACCAACTGCTGGCCCGCTTCAGCGCCGACCCGACGTTGCGCCCGCGTGACGTGATCGTCATGCTGCCGGCTGTCGACACCTATGCGCCTCATATCCGCGCAGTGTTCGGCCAGTTGCACCGCAATGATCCACGCTACATTCCATTCACCCTCACTGACCAGGGCCAGCGCGGTCGCGAGCCTTTGCTGATCGCCCTCGAACACCTGCTCAAGTTGCCAGACAGCCGCTTTGCGGTCAGCGAAGTACTTGACCTGCTGGACGTCCCGGCAGTCCGCGCCCGCTTCGGTATCCGCGAAAACGAATTGCCCACGCTGCACCGCTGGATCGAGGGCGCAGGTATCCGTTGGGGCATCAACGCCGAGCAGCGGGCCAGCCTGGGCTTGCCCGCCGGGCTTGAACAGAACAGCTGGCGCTTCGGCCTGCGGCGCATGCTGCTGGGCTATGCCGTGGGGGTGGGCGAAGCCTGTGACGGCATCGAACCCTATGATGAAATCGGTGGCCTGGACGCGGCACTGATCGGCCCGCTGGTCGCACTGCTTGATGCGCTCGAAGTGGCCTGCCAGGCCTTGTCCGAGCCTGCGACCGTCAGCGAGTGGGGCGAGCGCCTGCATGCTTTGCTGCAGGTGTTTTTCCTCGCTGAGGGCGAGCGTGACGAGCTCCTGCTGATGCAGCTGCAGGAGCTGCGCGATGGCTGGCTTGAGGTGTGCGAGGCCGTCGGCCTGCAAGACCCGTTGCCGCTCACCGTAGTGCGTGAAGCCTGGCTGTCGGGCCTCGACCAGGGCAAGCTGTCGCAACGCTTCCTCGCCGGCTCGGTGAACTTCTGCACCCTCATGCCTATGCGCGCCATCCCGTTCCGGGTGGTCTGCCTGCTGGGCATGAACGATGGTGATTACCCGCGCGCCCAGCAACCACTGGACTTCGACCTGATGGCCAGCGACTACCGCCCCGGTGACCGCTCACGGCGCGAAGACGATCGTTACCTGTTGCTGGAAGCGCTGCTGTCGGCGCGTGACCAGCTGTACGTCAGCTGGGTCGGGCGCAGTATCCGCGACAACAGCGAGCGACCTGCCTCGGTCCTGGTAGGCCAGTTGCGTGATCACATCGCTGCAGGCTGGCATCTGGCCGGGGCGCAGGAGGGGTCGCCAGCGCAACCGGGCGAGCAACTGCTGCACGCACTGACCCAGGAGCATCCCCTGCAGCCTTTCAGCTCACGCTACTTCCAGAAGGGCAGCCCGTTGTTCAGCTTCGCCCACGAATGGCAGCTGCTGCACCAGCAGGGCGAGGAGGATGAGCAGATTGATACCGGCCTGCCGCCTTATCTTGACGATGAAGCCCTGAGCCTGACCCAGCTCAATGACTTTTTGCGCCACCCGGTGCGGCATTTCTTCAGCCAGCGCTTGAAGGTGTACTTCGAGGCGCTGGAAGCGCCCACTCCGGACGAAGAACCTTTTGTCCTTGATACCCTGCAGCGCTATGGCGCCAGTGAAAGCCTGCTTGGCGCCGCGCTGGCCGAACCGGATAACGCCGAACAGGCCTTGCGGGCCCAGGCCAGGCGCCTTCAGGCCTGTGGTTTGCTGCCGCTGGCCGGTTTCGGCGAGCTGCTGCAAAGCGAGTTGATCGAACCGCTCCCCGACCTGCTGCAACGTCACCAGCAGTTGCTGCAACGCTGGCCGCAGCCGGTCGAGGGCGCCTTGCCGGTGCATTTCAGGCACGGCCAGCACCGCCTCGAAGGCTGGCTGGGGCGGGTCTTCCAGGCGGATGACCAGAGCCTGCTCAGTATCACCACCGTACCCAATACGATCAGCGCAGGGCGCAACAACCTTAAGTGGCACCGCCTGATCGCCCCTTGGGTTACGCACCTGGCGGCCTGTGCGGCGGGCTATTCCTATTACAGTGCCTTGGTAGCCAGCGACCTGACCCTGTTGCTCGCACCGCTGGCGCAACAGCAGGCTGCGCAGCTGTTGGGCGACCTGCTGGTGGCCCGTCAGGCGGCGATGAATGCGCCGTTGCCCGTCGCGGCCAAGACCGCGTTCGCCTGGCTGGCCGAGGACGATGCCGATAAAGCCCTGGCTGCAGCTGCGCGCGCCTACGAAGGCGATGAACGCACCCGTTTCGGCGAGCGAAGTGAGAGCATTGCCTTGGCCCGCCAGTTCCGCGACTTTGCCGCACTCACCGCTGACGAAACCTTTGAAGGCTGGTGCGAAACCTTGTACCGCCCATTGTTCACCGCCCCTTGGCAGACCCTGGGCAACTCGGAGAAAGGCGCATGACCCAGGACCGTCCCCTGGCACTGAGTTTCCCCCTGCACGGCAGCCAGCTGATCGAGGCCAGCGCTGGCACGGGCAAGACCTTTACCATCTCGGCGCTGTACTTGCGCCTGATCCTCGGTCATGGGGGCGAGCAGGGCTTCGCACGCGAGCTGCTGCCACCGCAAATCCTCGTGGTCACCTTCACTGATGCAGCCACCAAAGAGCTGCGCGAACGCATCCGCGCGCGCCTGGCGGAGGCTGCACGGTTCTTCCGTGGCGAACTGGAAGGCGCCGATCCGCTGTTGCACCAACTGCGTGACGATTACCCGCAAGAGGCTTGGCCACGTTGTGCCGGCCGCCTGGAAATCGCCGTGCAGTGGATGGACGAGGCGGCGGTATCGACCATCCACGGCTGGTGCCAGCGCATGCTGCGTGAGCATGCCTTCGACAGCGGCAGCCTGTTCACCCAGACCCTGGAAACCGACCACAGCGAGTTGCTGGGCCAGGTGATGCGCGATTACTGGCGGCGCTTCTGCTATGGCATGCAAGGTGACGCACTGGCCTGGGTGCGTGACAACTGGGGTAGCCCCGATGCTTTGCTGCCGCGCATTCGCCCACTGTTCGGCCGCGTGCGTGCCCAGCAGGATGGGCCAGAGCCAGCCGCATTGATCCAGGCCTCGCTGCAGCAACGTGGCGAACAGTTGGCCAGGCTGAAAGCACCGTGGGCGCAGTGGGCCGAAGAACTGCGGCAGATCTGCCGCGATGCGCTGGCTGCCAAGCAGGTCGATGGCCGCAAGATGCAAGCCCGTTACTTCGAGCCTTGGTTCGACAAGCTCTGCGCCTGGGCCGGGGATGAGCAACGGGTAGAGCTCGACTTGGGCACGGGCTTCACCCGCCTGACCCCGGCGGGCATGGCCGAGGCCTGGAAGGGGGAACCGCCCGAGCACCCGGGCCTGAACGCCATGCAGAGCTTGCAGCAGCAATTGCAGGCCCTGGACAGTCCGGATGCCGCCCTGCTTGAGCACGCGGCCAATTGGGTATTGGCGCGTTTCGAAGTGGAGAAGCGCCGGCGTGCAGAAATGGGCTTCGACGACATGCTCGTGCGCTTGCAGCACGCCCTTGCCAGTGAGGCCGGCGAGCGCCTGGCCAGCCTGATCCGTGAACAGTTCCCGGTAGCCCTGATCGACGAGTTTCAGGATACCGACCCGGTGCAGTACGGCATTTTCGAGCGCATCTACCCTGTCAGCGAAAACCGCGCAGAAACCGGCCTGTTCATGATCGGCGACCCCAAGCAGGCGATCTACGCCTTTCGAGGGGCCGACATCTACACCTACCTTGCTGCCCGGCGCGCCACCAGCGGCCGCCTGCACAGCCTGGACACCAACTACCGGTCCAGCAAGGCCATGGTCGCGGCGGTCAACCAGGTGTTCCTGCAGGCCGAGGCGCGTGAGGCGGGGCGGGGGGCGTTTCTGTTCCGCGAGGCCGATGACAACCCGTTGCCGTTCGTCGAGGTCCGCGCCAAGGGCCGTGGCGAACAGCTGCTGATTGACGGGGTTGCCAGTGCAGCCCTGCACTGCTGGCAGCTGCAAAGCGAAGAACCAGTCTCCAGCAGTGTCTACCGCCAGCAGCTGGCAGCCAGTTGCGCCAGCCATATCGTCGCCTTGCTCAATGGCGGTCAGCAGGGCACGGCGGGCTTCCAGAATGCCGAGGGCGAATTGCGCCCGTGCCTGCCCTCCGACATTGCCATCCTGGTGCGTGACGGGCATGAAGCGCAGATGGTGCGCGCCGAATTGGCCGCACGCGATGTGCGCAGTGTGTACCTGTCAGACAAAGACTCGGTATTCACGGCTCAGGAGGCCCACGATGTGCTGGCCTGGCTCAAGGCCTGCGCCGAGCCAGACTCGGAGCGCCTGCTCAAGGCGGCCCTGGCCAGCCTCACCCTGGGCTTGTCGCTGGTAGCGCTGGACCGCTTGAACCAGGACGAACGGGTCTGGGAAGGCTGGGTCATGCGTTTTCGCCATTATCGCGATACCTGGCAACGCCAAGGCGTGTTGCCCATGCTGCGGCACCTGCTGCATGACTTCGAGCTGCCGCGCACGCTGGTCCGCCGCAGTGATGGCGAGCGTGTCCTGACCAACCTGCTGCACCTGGCCGAGCTGTTGCAGCAGGCGGCGGGTGAGCTGGACGGCGAACAGGCGCTGATCCGCCACCTCGCCGATCATCTGGCCAGTTCCGGGCAGGCCGGTGAAGAGCAGATCCTGCGCCTGGAAAGCGACGAGCAGCTGGTCAAGGTGGTGACCATCCACAAGTCCAAGGGCCTGGAGTATCCCTTGGTCTACCTGCCGTTCATCTGCACCAGCAAGCCGGTGGATGGCAGCCGCCTGCCACTGGCCTGGCATGACAGCGAAGGTAACGCCCACCTCACCCTCACCCCGAACCCGCTACAGATCGAGCGCGCCGATGACGAGCGCCTGGCCGAAGACCTGCGTCTGCTCTACGTAGCCCTGACCCGTGCCCAGCATGCTTGCTGGCTAGGTGTTGCCGACCTCAAGCGCGGTAACCAGAAGACTTCGCAGCTGCACCGCTCGGCTTTTGGCTACCTGCTGGGTGGCGGCCTTGCCCTGGCGGGCTCGGAGCAGCTTGCAGGCTGGTTGCAAGCGTTGGCGTCAACATGCCCGTACATCACCTGCTCGGGCCTGCCGCAGGCTGATGACCGGGTGTATCGCATGCCGCACGCCGAATGTGAGCGTGTGCCCGCACGCAAACCGCGCCGCGCGGCAGCCGAGCATTGGTGGATCGCCTCGTATAGCGCCCTGCGCATCGGCGATCAGACGCTTGTTGCCGACAGCTCGCAGGCACAGCAGTTGCTGGATGACGAAGTGGTCGATGCCCAGATACTGCGAGAGGTACCGGCCGACAGTGGCGATATCCACCGCTTTCCGCGAGGGCCGAACCCTGGCACTTTCCTGCATGGCTTGCTGGAATGGGCCGGCCGGGAGGGCTTCAGCCAGGTCAGCGAAAACCCTCAGCAGATCGAGCGTACCGTGGGCCAGCGCTGTAATCGCCGTGACTGGGCGGGCTGGATTCCCACCCTCAGCCACTGGATGCAACGCCTGCTGGGCGAGACGCTGCCATTGCCGGGCTGTGAAAAGGGCGTGACGCTCGGGCAGTTGCGTCATTACCAGATCGAAATGGAGTTCTGGTTCGCCAGCCACCGGGTCGACACCGAACAACTCGACCGCCTGGTGGCGCGCCACACCCACCCCGGCCTGGCGCGCCCGGCGGCGCAGCCGACCGTGCTCAACGGCATGTTCAAAGGTTTCATCGACCTGGCGTTCGAGCTGGACGGGCGTTACTACGTGACTGACTACAAGTCCAACTGGCTGGGCCCGGATATCCAGGCCTACGACGCCATGGCCATGGAAAAGGCCATTCTCGAGCACCGCTACGACCTGCAGTACGTCTTGTACCTGCTGGCCCTGCACCGCCAGTTGCGCGCTCGCTTGCCGGACTACGATTACGACCGCCATGTTGGCGGTGCATTGTTCATCTTCCTGCGGGGCGCCAGCAGCAGTGGCCACGGTGTGTATCACACCAAGCCACCGCGCGAGCTGATTGAACGCCTTGATGCGCTGTTCCGTGGCGAGCACCCGCCGGCACAGCAAGACCTGTTTGCCGGAGCCGTGATATGAGCCGCGCCAAGCGCCGAAACCTGGTCGACCTGTTGCCCACCCCGTTGCACGCCGAACACCTGCTGGCGCTGGCGCCACAGCATGACAGCGGTGACCTGCTGCAACTGCTCGACCGCTGGGTAGAGCGGGGCTGGCTGCGTGCCCTGGACCGCGCGTTCGTCTCGTTCCTCGAAGAGCGCGCCCCCGGTAGCGACCCCTTGCTATTGCTGGCGGCGGCGCTGGCCAGCCACCAACTGGGCCACGGGCATGTCTGCCTGGACCTGCAACAAACCCTGGCCGAGCCCGATTTTGCATTGTCACTGCCGCCGGAAGGCGACGCCTTGACAGGCCCCTTGCTGCTGCCCTCGCAGTTGCTGGCCAACCTCGATTTGAAGGACTGGCGCCAACGCATCGCCGCCAGCGCGCTGGTGGCTGCCGGCGATACCCCGGGGCAGCAGGCGCGGCCACTGGTGCTCAGCGGTGAGCGCTTGTACCTGCGCCGCTACTGGCGCTACGAGCGGCGCATCGACCAGATCCTGCGCCAGCGCCTGACCCAGGCCGAGGCGCCGCTGGCCGATCTGTCAGGTCGCCTGTCGCAACTGTTCGAAGGGGGAGCGCCAGCTGGCCAGGTGGACTGGCAGAAGCTTGCCTGTGCGCTGGCAACCCGTGCCGGTTTCAGCATCATCACCGGTGGCCCCGGCACAGGCAAAACCACTACCGTGGTGCGCCTGCTGGCCTTGCTGCAGGGGCCGGCAGTGGAGCAGGGCAGGCCGCTGCGCATCCGCTTGGCCGCGCCGACCGGCAAGGCTGCTGCGCGCCTGACGGAGTCGATTGGCCAGCAAGTCGAGCGCTTGCAGGTCAGCGCCGAAGTACGTGATCAGATCCCCACTGAAGTCAGCACTGTGCACCGTCTGCTCGGCAGCCGCCCCGGCTCGCGGCACTTTCGCCACCATGCAGGCAACCCGTTGCCGCTGGACGTGCTGGTGGTCGATGAAGCGTCGATGATCGACCTGGAAATGATGGCTAACCTGCTCGACGCCCTGCCACCCCGCGCGCGCCTGGTGCTGCTGGGCGACAAGGACCAGCTGGCTTCGGTCGAGGCCGGTGCGGTGCTGGGCGACCTGTGCCGGGATGCCGAGGGGGGCCACTATTCGTCGGCGACCTCTGCGTGGCTGGAACAGATCAGCGGTGAGTCGCTGGCCGCCAGCGGCCTGAAGGTCGGTGATGAGCAGCGCAACCCGCTGGCCCAGCAATTGGTGATGCTGCGCTTCTCACGGCGCTTCGGGGAAGGCAGCGGTATTGGTCAACTGGCGCGGCTGGTCAACTGCCAGGACTCCCATGCGGCGCGCAACCTGCTGGCCACGCCGCCGGCCGATGTGCACAGCCTTGCCCTCAAGCACGAGCAGGACCGGGCTTTCGACCGCCTGCTACTCGACGGCCTGAACCGCGGTGCCGAAGGCCCGCAAGGCTATCGCAGCTACCTGCGCACACTTGGCCGCTACCGGCCTGCACTCGAAACTGCATTTGACGACCCCGCGTGGGAGCAATGGGCGGGCAAGGTGCTACACAGCTTCGAGGACTTCCAGTTGCTGTGCGCGGTGCGTCGTGGCGCCTGGGGTGTCGAAGGCCTCAACGAACGGGTGGCGCGGGTGCTGCACGCTGCCGGGCTGATCGATAGCCAGCAGCCCTGGTACGAAGGCCGTCCGGTGCTGGTGACCCGCAACGACTACGGGCTGGGGCTGATGAACGGCGACATCGGTATCGCCCTGCGCCTGCCGGACGAGCGTGGTGAGCCGCTGCTGCGGGTGGCCTTCCCGCGTAACGACGGCAGTGGTGGTGTGCGTTTCGTGCTGCCGAGCCGGCTCAATGAAGTGGAAACGGTATTCGCCATGACCGTGCACAAGTCCCAGGGCTCGGAGTTCAGCCACACCGCCCTGGTGCTGCCGGATGCGCTCAACCCGGTGCTGACCAAGGAACTGGTGTACACCGGCATCACCCGGGCCAAGCACTGCTTCAGCCTGGTCGAGCCACGCCAGGGCATTTTCGAAGAAGCGGTGGCGCGCAAGGTACGGCGTATTTCCGGGTTGATGCTCGAACAGGTGTAAGACCGCGAGGCCCTAGCGCTGGCTTGCCGGCGAAAGGGCCATCAATCCCGATACATGAGGGGCTCCTTCCTACAACGATGCGGCCATGTGCTATCGTTGCGCCGATAGCGGTAAGGACTTTAAGAGATTTCCCACATGAACGTGGCCGCAAGGCGAGTGACAAGCTGTGCGCTTTCGCTACTGCTGGCCGGCCTGTTCTATTGCGCAGACCCTGCCCGGGCAGACCCCGGCACAACCGCCGCCCAGGCGCAGCAACGTGCAAAGGCCGTCACCCAGGTGGTCCTGGGCATCTTCAGTTACGCCCGCTGGCCCGTCGAACCCTCACCCTTGCGTTTGTGCCTGGTCGGCCCGACCGAGTACGCCGATGACCTGATCAAAGGCCATGTTCAGGAGTCCGGGCGCCCCCTGCAGGTGCGGCGCCTGCTGGCAGAAGACACCCAGGTCGCCCAGGCCTGCGATGCCATCTACATCGGCAAACTCGACCAAGGCCAGCGCGACCGGCTGTTCGAGCGCGTCAGCGGCCACCCGGTACTGAGCATCAGCGAAGCGAACGACCCGTGCACGGTTGGTAGCCTGTTCTGCCTGCGGGTCAGCGATCAGCAGGTGGCCTTTGACGTCAACCTCGACTCGGTGGCGCGTTCCGGCGTACGCATCCACCCCAGTGTGCTGCAATTGTCGCGGCGCCGGGCGGTGCAGCCATGAAGCCGACCCGCAAGCATGGCGTGCGCCCAACCCTGCGTTCGGTGCTTGGGCGTGGCCACCTCAGCGTTGCCTTGCTCGCCGTGGGCCTGGCCGGTATTTCACTTACCCTGCTGGGCGTGCTGGCCTTGCGTGTCTACGCCAATCACAACCTGCACCTGATCGCCCGTTCGATCAGCTACACCGTGGAAGCGGCGGTGGTATTCGATGACAGTGCCGCAGCCAATGAATCGCTGGTGCTGATCGCCAGCAAAGAGGAGGTGGCCGAGGCCAAGGTCTTCAACGACGAAGGCGAGCTGCTGGCGCACTGGCAACGGGGCGATACGGGCATGCTCGCCAAGCTTGAAGTGCAGGTTGCCACCGCCTTGCTGGATGAACCGATCAACCTGCCGATCCTGCACCAGCAGCAGCAGGTCGGGCACATCGAACTGGTTGGCCAGGGCCGTAGCCTGTTGCTGTTCCTGCTGAGTGGCTTGGCCGGCATCCTGTTCTGCACAATACTCAGTGCCTTGGCTGCGCAATACCTGTCGCGGCGCCTGCTCAGCGATATCGTCCGCCCGCTGCGTGGCTTGGCCAGCGTCGCCCACGCCGCCCGCCGCGAGCGCAGTTTTGACCGGCGCGTGCCGGAAGCGGGGATTGCAGAACTCAACGAACTGGGCAACGACTTCAATGCCTTGCTCGACGAACTCGAGGTATGGCACAGCCACCTGCAGAACGAAAACCAGACCCTGGCGCACCAGGCCAGTCACGACAGCCTGACCGGCCTGCCCAACCGCGCCTTCTTCGAGGGGCGGCTGAGCCGTAGCGTGCGTAACGCGGCGCGGCAGCAGGAACACTTGGCGCTGCTGTTCCTCGACAGCGACCACTTCAAGCAGATCAACGACACGCTCGGCCATGCCGTGGGCGACGAAGTGCTGATCAGCGTGGCCGACCGCGTGCGGGCCCAGCTGCGCGAACACGACCTGGTGGCACGCTTGGGCGGTGATGAGTTCGCGGTGCTGCTGACGCCTTTGCAGTCGCGCGAGGACGCCGAGCACATTGCCGAAAAGATCATTGCCAGCATGCAGCTGCCCGTGCAGTTGGACAGTGGCCGCAGTATCGCCACCTCACTGAGTGTCGGTATTGCCTATTACCCGGATGACGGCGCTGACCCCGCCAGTCTTCTCAATGCCGCCGATGCGGCGATGTACCAGGCCAAGCGCAAGCGCCGTGGCCATTGGCAAGTGGCGCAGACGGAACGGTCCGCCAGTGAAATCAAGAACAGGAGTTGAACACGTGATACACGCTTTACGCTTTTCCCTTTGGACCTTGTTACTCGCCGTGCTGGCGCTGACCGGTTGCCAGAGCGCACCCCCCAAGGGCCTTACCCCAGAACAGATTGCCGTACTCAAGCGCGAAGGGTTTACCCCGACCGATGAAGGCTGGGCTTACGACTTGTCTGGCAAGGTGCTGTTCGGCAGCGATCTGGACGGCCTCAACGGCCAGAGCCAGGCGATTGTCGAACGCATTGGCAAGGCGTTGCTTGGCGTTGGCATCCAGGGCGTACGGGTGGATGGCCATGCCGATTCGTCGGGCAAAGCGGCGTACAACCAGCAGCTGTCCGAGCGCCGCGCGCAGAGCGTGACCAGGGCGCTGGTCGGGGTTGGCATGCAGGCGCAGAACATTCAGAGCCGCGGCCTGGGCAGCACACAACCGGTGGCGGACAACCGTACCAGTGCGGGGCGCACCGAGAACCGTCGGGTGTCGATCGTGGTGGCGTCCTACTGACCGCTGTCCGCTGAGCTATCACACTTCTCTGTATGAGCAGCCTTGTGCTGCGAAGAGGCCAGACCAGGCACAGCAGCCGTATTGCCATGACTGGCCCCTTCGCAGCACAAGGCTGCTCCTACAAAGGCGCTACGCAGCACCATCACTCCTGGGCAAAGCGCATTTCGCGGGTTTTGCCCATCAACAACGGTGCATTCGCCTCGGTCACCCCACGGATGTAATCCCACAGCAGGGTAATGCGCTTCAACTTGCGCAAATCCTCCCGGCAGTACATCCAGAACTGCCGCGTCACCTCGATCTCCTCGGGCAGCACCGTCACCAGTCGCGGGTCTTGCGCCGCAAGGAAGCACGGCAGTATCGCCAGCCCACGCCCCTGCAACGCGGCGGTGTACTGTGCAATCACACTGGTACTGCGCAAGTGTGCGCTGGCGCCGGGAATCAGGTTGGCCAGGTACAAAAGCTCCGAACTGAACGCCAGGTCATCCACGTAACTGATGAACGGGTGTTTGGCCAAGTCCGCTACCTGGCGGATCGGTGCATGGCTGTCCAGGTAGTCCTGGGTCGCGTACAGCCGCAAGCGGTAGTCGCACAGCTTGCAGCACACATAAGGCCCATGCTCCGGTCGCTCCAGGGCAATTACGATGTCCGCCTCACGCTTGGACAGGCTGATGAAGTGCGGCAGCGGCAGGATATCCACAGAAATCGCCGGGTAGGCATCGACGAAGTGGCTTAGCTGCGGGGTAACGAAAAAGCTGCCGAAGCCTTCGGTGCAGCCCATGCGTACATGCCCCGACAATGCCACGCCTGACCCGGACACCTGCTCGCACGCCATGTGCAGCGTGCTTTCGATCGATTCGGCATAACCGAGCAAGCGCTGCCCCTCGGCGGTAAGGACAAAGCCGTTGGTCCGCGACTTTTCAAACAACAGCGTGCCCAACGCCCCCTCCAGCGAGCTGATGCGCCGCGACACCGTGGTGTAGTCCACGCTCAGGCGTTTGGCAGCGCTGCTGGCCTTGCGGGTGCGCGCCACTTCGAGGAAAAACTTCAGGTCGTCCCAGTTGAGCGCGCTCAGGGATGTGAGGTCTTTTTGCATGATGATCCGGTTTTTTTGTGCGTTCTTGTTGGATGTTTGCACATCTATACTCGAAACAAGCCTCAGGACGCCACCTCGCGTTTGCTTGGCGCTGGCGATCTCGTCCCGACAATAATTCCAAGGAGAACGCAGATGAACGCACCGCAATCCCCAAACCAGGCCAAGGTAGAGCAGGTGAAGCTGCTGATCGACGGCCAGTGGGTCGAGTCAAAGACCACCGAATGGCGCGACATCGTCAACCCGGCCACCCAAGAGGTGCTGGCGCGGGTGCCGTTCGCCACCGTCGAGGAAGTCGACGCTGCCGTGGCCGCTGCCCACCGCGCCTTCCAGACTTGGCGAAACACCCCGATCGGCGCGCGCATGCGCATCATGCTCAAGCTGCAGGCGCTGATCCGCGAACACACCAAACGCATTGCCCAGGTGCTCAGCGCCGAGCAGGGCAAAACCCTGGCCGACGCTGAAGGCGATATTTTCCGCGGCCTGGAAGTGGTCGAACACGCCGCGTCCATTGGCACCCTGCAAATGGGCGAATTTGCCGAGAACGTCGCCGGCGGTGTCGATACCTACACCCTGCGCCAGCCAATCGGGGTATGCGCCGGTATCACCCCGTTCAACTTCCCGGCCATGATCCCGCTGTGGATGTTCCCCATGGCCATCGTGTGTGGCAACACCTTCGTGCTCAAACCGTCCGAGCAAGATCCGCTGTCGACCATGCTGCTGGTCGAGCTGGCGCTGGAAGCCGGCGTACCGGCCGGCGTGCTCAACGTGGTGCATGGCGGTAAGCAAGTGGTGGATGCCATCTGCACTCACCCGGATATCAAGGCCATTTCGTTCGTCGGCTCTACTGAAGTCGGCACCCACGTGTACAACCTCGGCAGCCAGCACGGCAAGCGCGTGCAGTCGATGATGGGTGCCAAGAACCACGCAGTGGTGCTGCCCGATGCCAACCGCACGCAAACCATCAACGCCCTGGTCGGTGCCGCCTTCGGCGCGGCGGGCCAACGCTGCATGGCCACCTCGGTGGCGGTGCTGGTGGGCAAGGCCCGTGAGTGGCTGCCCGACATCAAGGAAGCGGCAAGCAAACTGAAGGTCAATGCCGGCTGCGAACCGGGCACCGACGTTGGCCCGGTGGTTTCCAAACGCGCCAAGGAGCGTGTGCTGGGCCTGATCGAAAGCGGCATCAAGGAAGGCGCCAAGCTGGAACTCGACGGCCGCGAGGTCACGGTGCCCGGTTACGAGCAGGGCAACTTCGTTGGCCCAACCCTGTTCTCGGGCGTGAAGACCGACATGCAGGTCTATACCCAGGAAATCTTCGGCCCGGTACTGGTTACCCTGGAGGTCGATACCCTCGACGAGGCCATCGCCCTGGTCAACGCCAACCCGTTCGGTAATGGCACCGGGCTGTTCACCCAGAGCGGCGCGGCAGCGCGCAAGTTCCAGAGCGAAATTGATATCGGCCAGGTCGGCATCAACATCCCGATCCCGGTACCGGTACCGTTCTTCAGCTTCACCGGCTCCCGCGGCTCCAAGCTCGGCGACCTCGGCCCGTACGGCAAGCAAGTGGTGCAGTTCTACACTCAGACCAAGACCGTCACCGCTCGCTGGTTCGATGACGACAGCGTCAATGACGGTGTGAACACCACCATCAGCCTGCGCTAAGGAGAAGTCATGCGTATTGCATTCATTGGTCTGGGCAATATGGGTGCGCCCATGGCCCGCAACCTGATCAAGGCCGGGCATCAACTGAACCTGTTCGACCTCAACAAGGCCGTGCTGGCCGAGCTGGCAGAGCTGGGTGGGCAGATCAGCCCATCACCCAAGGACGCGGCAGCCAACAGCGAGCTGGTGATCACCATGCTGCCGGCTGCTGCCCATGTACGCAGCGTGTACCTGAACGAAGATGGCGTGCTGGCCGGTATTCGTGCCGGTACGCCTACCGTGGACTGCAGCACCATCGACCCGCAAACCGCCCGTGATGTGTCCAAGGCGGCAGCGGCCAAAGGCGTAGACATGGGCGACGCGCCGGTGTCCGGTGGCACTGGCGGCGCGGCGGCCGGCACCCTTACCTTCATGGTAGGCGCCAGTGCCGAGCTGTTCGCCACGCTCAAGCCGGTACTGGAGCAGATGGGCCGCAACATCGTGCACTGCGGTGAAGTCGGCACCGGGCAGATCGCCAAAATCTGCAACAACCTGCTGCTGGGCATCTCGATGGTCGGTGTGTCCGAGGCCATGGCCCTGGGCAACGCGCTGGGCATCGATACCAAGGTGCTGGCCGGCATCATCAACAGTTCGACCGGGCGTTGCTGGAGTTCGGACACCTACAACCCGTGGCCAGGCATTATCGAAACGGCGCCGGCATCGCGTGGTTATACCGGTGGCTTTGGCGCCGAACTGATGCTCAAGGATTTGGGGCTGGCCACTGAAGCGGCACGCCAGGCTCACCAACCGGTGATCCTGGGTGCTGTGGCCCAGCAGCTGTACCAGGCCATGAGCCTGCGTGGCGAGGGTGGCAAGGACTTCTCGGCCATCGTCGAGGGTTATCGCAAGAAAGATTGACGCAAGAGGTGGGCTTCATCGCGGGCCAGGCGGCCTTCCCTCTGTAACTGCGCACCAGAGGGAAGGGCACCTGCCCCGCGATTTTTTTTGCCCGTATTTCAGGCTAGAGATGGTTGTAGGAGCAGCCTTGTGCTGCGAAGAGGCCAGCCAAGACAACACAACTGCTGTGTCTGAACTGGCCTCTTCGCAGCCCAAGGCTGCTCCTACACAGGGCTATGTGTAGCTTCAGGGATCAGGCGAAGACAAAATACTTGCGCACGGTCTCGACCACTTCCCAGGTGCCTTTCATACCTGGTTCGATCACGAACACGTCGCCGGCCTTCAGGTGCTTCGGCTCTTCGCCTTCCGGGGTGATGATGCAGTAGCCATCGAGGAAGTGGCAGAACTCCCACTTCTCGTAGTTGACCTCGAACTTGCCCGGGGTGCAGATCCAGGTGCCCATGATCTTGCTGCCGTCGGCCGACAGGTAGGCATTGAGGTTGACGGTGTGCGGATCGCCGCCGATGCGCTTCCACTTGGTGGCGTCCACGACCGGCGTCGGGCAGGTTTCGCGCAGGACGGTGATGAAATCGGACATGTGGCAACTCCTGGTGACTGGCTGAATGACGGGTCACCATAGGGCCATCGGCCGAGCCGCAGTTGCCTGGGCTCGACGTCCAGCTGTCTGGTCGCGCTATGCCAGACGTTTGATATTCGCTACGCCCACCAGTACCGCACAAAGTGGAAGAACACTGGCGCGGCAAAGCACACCGAGTCCATGCGATCGAGCATGCCGCCGTGGCCTTCGATCATGTGGCCCCAGTCCTTCACCCCGCGGTCGCGCTTGATCGCCGACATCACCAGCCCGCCGAAGAAGCCCATGGCGTTGACCGCCAACGCCATCAGCGCGGCCTGCCAGAAGGTGAACGGGGTGATCCAGCACAACAGGGCGCCGATCAGGGTGGCCAGTGCCACGCCGCCGGCCAACCCTTCTACGGTCTTGGACGGTGACAGGTTGGGGGCCACCTTGTGCTTGCCAAACAGCTTGCCGCACACGTACTGCAGCACGTCGCTGATCTGCACCACCAGGATCAACCAGGCGATCAGCAGCAGGTTCCGCCCCTCGTAGCCGGGGATGTCCAGGGTCATCAAGGCGGGCACCGACGATACGCAGTACACCGCGATCATCAGCCCCCACTGCACCTTCGACGCACGTTCGAGAAAGCGCGTGGTATCGCCGCCGAAGCTGGCCAAAATCGGCAGCAGCAGGAACAGGTACACCGGGATGAAGATGCTGAACAGGCCGTACCAGTCCATGGCGATCAGCACGTACTGCACCGGCAGTGCCACATAAAACGCTGCCACCAGCGCCGGGTAGTCGCTGCGCCGGGTCGGGGTGAGGGTCATGAACTCGCGCAGGGCGTAGAACGACACACCATAGAACAGCACGATCACGCCGTATTTACCGAACAGGAAGGCAATGCCGATTACCAGCACCATCACCCACCAGGCGTTGATGCGGGCGTTGAGGTTGTCGATTACCGCGTGTGGCGCCGGACCGGCGCGCCACTTGAGCAGGCGGCCGGTCACGCTGGCGAGCAGCAGCAGGGCGCCGATGCCGGCGAACAGGGAAAGGGTGTTGTCGTCCATCTCAGGCATCCTTCGGGGCCAGGTTCAGCAGGGCCTGGCTGGCCCGCTCGAGAAAGGCCTGCTTGCTTTCGTCAGCGTGCAGGTGCAGGGGTTCGCCAAAGCTCAGTGTGCACAGCAACGGCAGGGGCAGGGCACGGCCCTTGGGCATCACCCGGTTGAGGTTGGCGATCCATACCGGTACCAGCTCGACATCGGGATGGGCCGCGGCCAGGTGGTACAACCCGCTCCTGAACGGCATCAGTGGCTCGTCACCCAGGTTACGCGTGCCTTCCGGGAAGAAGATCAGCGAGTCGCCTTGGGCCACGGCTTCAAGGATCGGCTGTAGCGGGCTGCCTTGCCCTTCGCTGCGTTGGCGGTCGATCAATACGCCGTTGAACACCTTGCGAATGAGAAAATCGCGGATGCCCGGCTTGGCCCAGTAGTCCGCGCCGGCCACCGGGCGGGTGCGTTTGCGCAAGGGCTGCGGCAGTGAAGCCCACAGCAGTACGAAGTCACCGTGGCTACTGTGGTTGGCGAAGTACAGGCGCTGCACTGGCAGCGGCGTGCAACCCAGCCACAGGGCGCGGGCGCCCGTGATCAGGCGGGCGGCGGAGGTGATGAGGTAGGCGGTCAGGTTGGCGAGCATGGATCGGTGGTCATCCCTTCAAAGGCAGTGTCAGCAGGGTAGCCAAGGCCAGCGACAACTGCAGGCCCAGGCACACTGCCTGGCGGCGCAACAGGCCCAACGCGGCCTGGCTGCGTTCAGGCCAGGCGCGGGCGTCCGTGGCCTGCGGTTTCAGTTTCAGCTCGAACAGGGCGCGGTCCAGTGCCTGGGTGTCCGCTGCCAGGTGGTTGCTGCTGGCGAGGTGGGTGAACAGTTCGGCATCCATGGCCACGCGGATGGCCCAGTACTTGTGCACTACGCCAAGCACCAGCAGCACGCCGCACAGCAAGCTTGCCAGCGTTTGAAGGGGCGCACCCAGCAACGGCGCAAGGCCGTAGGCCAGGGCCAGCAGGGTGAACCCGTCGGACACGCGTTCCAGCTGTTTGCCGCGGCCCAGCAGGCAGGCCACCACCCGCAGGTTCATGGCTGTGCTCCAAGCTGTTGCAGGGCCCGGCGGTGTGCCGGGTGCAGGACGATGCCGGGGCGGGCTTTGCGGATCAGTGCTTCGGCCTGCTGGGCGTCGCTGCAGCGCCCGGAGAGCAGCAGCCAGGCGGCCACGGCGCTGGCGCTGCGTGAATAGCCCAGAGCGCAGCAGACCAGTACGGGGCCTTGGGCGCGCAGGCGTTCGATGGCGTCGGCGGCCTGCTGTAAAAGGGCAACGTCCGGCGCTATCAGGTCCAGGGTAGGGAAACACTGATACTCAAAGGCTGGCGCGGCCGTTGTAGGAGCGGCCTCGTGTCGTGAAAGGGGCGCGAAGCGGCCCCGGTTTTTCAGCTTTGCGGCAGACATCGCCGGGGCCGCTGCGCAGCCCTTTCGCGACACAACGCCGCTCCCACAAATGTGCGCAGCAGGGCGGCTGACAGCGCACGGCAGCTCGGCGCACAAATCGACAATTGCGGCGAACGGCGTGCTGCGCCCAGGGACCCTCCCCAGATACACGCCATCGCACACCTCATCGGCCTGCGGGTGGTGCCAGGTCCAGAGCCGCGAATTGACCCACGCTCCGACCAGGTACGGTGTCAGCAGCCATATGGCCGCGCTCGACAAGCGCCCATCGGCGCCTTTCTGAAACCCGCCTGCACCGAACACGGCATAATTCAGCGCAACCAGCGCCAGCGATAGACTCGGCCAAGCCAACCACAACCAGGCACCGCTCAATTCAACGGCAGGCACTGCGCACAACACTGCGCCCAGGGCATAACAAAACGCGACCCACCAGCGCTTGGCATCCCGTGCAAAGTGCACCTGCTGCCAGGGCAGCCGCCCTTGATACGGCCACAGCCAGACGCAGGCAAACCCCGCCAATGCCCCCGTGGGTACATCGATGAAATGGTGCTGCCAGGTGGTCAGTACCGACACCCCGATCAACGCCATCCAGCCATGCATCAGCCATCGCCAGGGCTGATGCCGCACATGCCGGGCAAACATCGTCCAGATGATCACCAGCAGCGCAATGTGCAGCGAAGGCGCCTGGTTGAACGGCTTGTCGAACCCCATTAGCACATCGAACAGCCAGCCGAACAGCCCGCCCAGCTCCGGCCGTTCGAAGGTGAACCGCAGCGGCCACAGCAGGAAGCAGGTGACACTGATCACTTGTGCGCTGAGCAGTGCCAGCGCATGCCGGTCCATTTCCTGGCGCGTACGCGGCAGCAGAAAGGACAGCCCGTAGAGCAAGTCGATCGACCAGTACGGGATGATCGTCCAAGGCCACAGCGGCATGCTGCGCTCCCAGCCGAACACCAGGCTACCGACATCACTGCGGCCGGCGGTATGGTTGTTCGCCAGCCCGTAACTGAGGAAGAACAACGGCCCCAGCAGCAGAAGCCAGCACACCCCTCGGCGTACCAGCCCAGGCTCGCGTGGTGGGTTCATTCAGCGCACCCGCTGTGCCAGGCTGACGCTGAAAATACCCCATTCATCGATGCGCTGGGCCAGCTTGCGGAAGCCGGCTGCTTCTACCAACTGGTCCATTTCGGCCTGGCTGCGGCGTCGCATCACCCAGGCCTCGCCGCCTCGGTGGCTGGTGAGCGCGCGGGCGATCATTTCCAGTTGTGGGTGCCACGGCTGGCCGGTGTAGACCAGATAACCGCCATCTTCCACGGCATCGGCCAGGCCGGCCAGCGAATTGCCCACCAGTTGGTTGCTGGGGAACAGTTCGTAGAGCCCCGATACAACGGCCAGGGTCGGTGGCTGTTCCAGCGTGGCGAGGCTCTGGCGGTCGAAGGCATCGCCCTGGACGAAACGGGCGATGTCAGCCAGGCCCTTTTCGGCGATCAGCGCGCTGCCTTGCTGCACGTTCAGCTCGCTGTAGTCGCGCAGCAGGATCGAATCAGGCAACTGCTCAAGGTCTTGCAGGGCTTCGAGGATGTAGCGGCCATGACCGGCGGCGATATCGACAATGTGCACTGGCCGTTGTTGTTCGCGCAGCCGGTTGATGGCCAAGCGCAGCAGCTCTTCGACGTGGAGCTTGCGCTGGCGAATACCGCGCCAGCCGATAGCGTCGAGGTAGTGCTGGTCGATCAGGCGGCCCAGCTTGCCCTTGCCGGTCGGTTGGTTGCGGTACACATAGTCGAGCGTGCTGCCCGAGTCGAAGCCGGTGTCAAAGCCCAGTTTCACACCCGCAGACAGTCCCTTGCCCAGGCTTAGCCCAGCGCGGGTAGCGCGCCAGTAAAGGTCACGCGGCGAGTGGCGTGGCAATGGTGCGGCCAGGCTTTCGGCTTCGGCGCAACTGGCGCCGGTCTTGTCGGCATCGAGCAGTGAGGGCAGCGCGGCGGGGCTGGCGAAGCAATGCTCCACAAATCGCTCGATGCGCTTCAGGGCATGGGCCCGGTCACGTTCGCCAAGGGTATCGTGGAAGAAACCCGGCAGGAGGTGCATTTCCTTGCGCGTGCTGCCCAGCCGTTCGAAAAAGCGTTCCTGCGGCTGGCGCTCGACCACGAAATCGGCCCCGGATACCAGCAACTGGGTCGGTACCTGAATGGCCTGGGCATCCGCCACCACCCGGTCAGCGGCTTCGTACAGGCCCAGCAGCATGGTCACCGAAATCGGCCGGCTGATCAGCGGGTCGGCCACGTATGACATGACCCGCTCGGGGTCGTGCGTGAGCAGGCGGGGCTTGACGTAGCTGTTGACGAAGAAGTTGCCGCGCAAGGCCTTGAGCAGCTTCAGGCCCGGGCGGGCGAACGGCACGTAGAGCTTGACCTTGAACGCTGGTGAGGCCAGTACCAGGCAGCGCACCTTGGGTGCATAGTCGTGGGCCCAGGTGGCAATCAGTACAGCGCCGACGCTTTGCGCCAGCACCACCATGTCGTGCTCGGCGATGCCGTGATGTGCCTGGATATGTTCGATGAAGGTTTGCACGTCGCGCACGCTGGTGGCAAACCCCGGGCTGTCGCCACGTGCGCCTGGCGACTGGCCATGGCCGCGGGCATCCCAAGCGAAGAAGTCATAGCCCGGCATGTCCAGTTCATCGGCCAGGTGGGCCATGCGCCCGCCGTGTTCATGGCCGCGGTGGAACATCACCACGGCCCGGCGTGGCTGGTGCTCGTTGCGGGTGGCAGGCCAATGACGGTAGTGCAACTCGACACCGTCATGGGTGGAGAAGTGCAGCGCTTGCGCTTGGCGCATGATCAACGTCCTTTTTGCGGCGGCTTTGGGCTCAGCGGGTTTCGGCCAGCCCCTGGCGAACCCGGTTGTAGAGGGTATAGAGCGAGAGCGCGAGGATGACCAGCAGCAAGCCATTGACCCAGCTGCCGTTCAGCAGGCCAAACGCGACCCCGGTGCCCAGCACGCCGAAGGCAAAGGCCCGGTCGCTTTTGCCCATGGGGCCGTCATAACGCCGCGATGCACCGGCCAGCGGGCCCATGACACCGGCGTATTCACTGAAGGTGGCACACAGCACCAGCAGCACCACCAGCGTTGGTGAAACCCCGACCAGCAGGGCGAAGGGCAGGTACAGGGCGGCGTCGGCGATTACGTCGCAGAGTTCATTGAGGTAGGCGCCGAGGGTGGATTGCTGGCCGAACTCCCTGGCCAGCATACCGTCGACCGCATTCAGCGCCATGCGCAGCAGCATCCAGACCGGTATCAGGATGAACAGCCAGGTAATGTGGGGCAGGCTGGCCAGCAGCAGGCCCAGCAGGATCGACACCACTGCGGCGGCGACGGTGACCTGGTTGGCGGTGACACCGCGGTCGTAAAGGCGCTGGACTGCCGGGCGCAGCAGGGCCTGGAAGCGTGGTTTGAGCTGGTAGATCGATGCCACTGTGAAATCCTTTTTCGTGGTGCGATGGGAGGATTGTGTGCGACCGGCCAAAAAAATGCACTTCCTGTGCAGGAACTACCGCTTCAACGGGTGAGGGTGGTTACCAATGCTGCGGCATAGCCCGGTAACGCCGCAAAATCCCGCGCGCACACCAGCAACTTGCGGTTGGCCCACGCCTCTTCCAGCGCCACCCAGTGCATTGGCAACACGCCCTGCCAGCGCTTCACGGCTGCCAGCGGCACCACCCCGACGCCGGCCCCGCCAGCAACCATGCGGATCACCCCATCGAAACCCTCGGCCCGCACCCGTACTTGCATGCGGCGCCCCTCGCGCAGTGCCTGCTCCTCCAGATACTGCGCCAACGCGCTACTGGCGCCCAGCCCGACATGGCCATGGACCAGGCTGTCGATGAAGCGGGGCGCGGCCTCACTGGCCAACGGGTGGCCCAAGGGTGTCACCAGCACCAGCGGGTCATCGCGAAACGGGCGGGTCTGCAGGTGTTGATTGGGCGCGGCGGTCGATACGATGCCAAGGTCCGCCATGCCCTGGGTAATCGCCTGCACGATGCGCAGGCTCGGCAACGCCTGCACATCCACGCTGACCCCGGGGTTTTCAGCCAGATAGCTGGCCAGCAGCTCCGGCAGGTACTCTGTAAGTGCTGCTGTGTTGCACAGCAAGCGCACCTGGCCCTGCTGCCCTTGCGCGTACTGGCCCAGATCAAACTGCAGGCGCTCGACCTGCTGGCCTATCAGACGTGCATGCTGCAGCAGTGCCTGGCCAGCCGGGGTCGGCTGCACGCCACGGCGGTTGCGCGCCAGCAACGGGATACCCAGCGATGCCTCCATGGCGCGGATGCGCGCGCTGGCGGCCGGCAGCGACAGGTGGCTGCGGCTGGCGCCGGCGGTGATGTTGCCGCATTCCAGGGTGTGCTGGAACAGTTTGAGGTCGATCAGGTCGAAATGCATGTGGCTCTGTCATTGCAAGAGTCTGGCTGAGTATATGGCAGATTTTCCCGCAGCCCGGAACCGGCCATCATCCGCCCATGACTACTTCGCTCGCTTTCTACCAGAACATTGGCCCGGCATTGTCGCTGCTGGTGGTACTGACCTTCCTGCTGGCGGGTGCGGTGAAGGGGGTAATCGGCCTGGGCCTGCCGACCATCGCCATGGGCCTGCTGGGCCTGGCTATGCCACCGGCGCAGGCTGCAGCATTGCTGATCGTGCCTTCGACCCTCACCAACATTTGGCAACTGGCCAGCGGCGGGCACCTGCGTGCGTTGCTGGCGCGGCTGGGGCCGATGCTGGCGCTGATCTTCATTGGCACCCTGCTGGGCAGTGCCTGGTTGGGGATCGACAGTGGCCCATGGGCCGCGCACGCACTGGGTGCGGCCTTGTTGGCATATGCGTTGTACGGCCTGCTCGGCCCAAGCTTGCACCTGGCGCCGGCGCACGAGCGTTGGCTAGGGCCGGTCTGCGGGCTGGTGACGGGGGTGATCACGGCGGCAACCGGGGTGTTCGTGATACCTGCTGTGCCCTATCTGCAGAGCCTGGGCCTGAGCCGTGAACAGATGATCCAGGCCCTGGGCCTGTCGTTCACGGTTTCAACCGTGGCGCTGGCGGTTGGCCTGGCCGGGCAGGATGCCCTGGGGGGCCAGGCGTTGGGGGCTTCGCTGCTGATGCTGGCGCCCGCCTTGCTCGGCATGCTGGCCGGGCAGTGGTTGCGTCAGCGCATCAGCGCGCTGCTGTTCAAGCGTTGCTTTTTCATCGGCCTGGCCGCACTCGGCGGCCACTTGCTGATCAACGGCTAGCGGACGAGGCACTGAGCATGTCGACCCGCTGGATATCGAACTCGCGCTCCAGGTAGTCCATGCGCTTTTCAAAAAACGCCTTCATGTGCGGCAAAGCCGAGTGCACGTCCAGTGCAGCCTGGTCGGCCCACACTTCAAAGAACACGAACAGGCTTGGGTCCTGCTGGTCGCGCAGCATGTGGTACTCGATGCAGCCCGGTTCCTGGCGGCTGGGCTCGACGTAGGGGCGGAACAGGGTTTCGAACGCATCAGCCATTTCCGGGCGGGTCTTGGCTTTGAGGATGAAGGCGAACTGCTCACTCATGGGGCACTACTCGATGATGGGTGGTGAAACGATTCTAAGGCAATAATACTTTACCCATTCGTGACTTCTGCTCAATTGTGTTTTGCCTTGTCATTGCTGTATCCCAGCCCCGCGAGCCTCTAACCTGCCGGCATCAAATTTTCACTCGGCCCGGGAGGCCAGCATGAAAAAGATCCTTCTGCTTAATGGTGGTAAACAGTTCGCCCATTCCGAAGGCCGCCTCAACGCGACCTTGCACGAAGCGGCCATCGCTCACCTGGACCGTGCCGGTTACGATGTGCAGCAGACCTTCATCGACGGCGGCTACGACGTGCAGGCCGAGGTCGAGAAGTTTCTCTGGGCCGATGTGATCGTGTACCAGATGCCGGGCTGGTGGATGGGCGCACCCTGGACCGTGAAAAAGTACATCGACGAAGTCTTTACCGCGGGCCATGGCAGCCTTTACGCCAACGATGGCCGTACCCGTTCGGACCACTCGCAGAAATACGGCAGCGGTGGGCTGGTGCACGGCAAGCAGTACATGCTGTCGCTGACCTGGAATGCGCCGCAGCAGGCGTTCGATGACCCGAGCGACTTCTTCGAAGGCAAAGGTGTGGATGCCGTGTACTTCCCGTTCCACAAGGCCAACCAGTTCCTTGGCATGACTGGCCTGCCGACTTACCTGGCGGTGGATGTGATGAAGCGCCCGGATGTGCCGGCGGCGTTGGCTGCTTATGAAGCACATCTGGACAAGGTGTTCGGCAGGGCACAGCAGTAGGTTGCCTTTACCGGCCTCTTCGCGGGGCAAGCCCGCTCCCACAAGTTCTCCACAGTTCCTGATGGTTGTGCAAAACCTGTGGGAGC
>NZ_JBNRIK010000016.1:118321-121093 GCF_053557975.1 Pseudomonas sp. XP2 | reverse complement strand
CGCCGCTGGACGTGGCCTCGACAAGCGGCTATCTAATCCTTGCGCAGACCAACCACAGGCCCAGATGTGAAAACCCGATCCGAAGAACTCCAGGTATTCGTCGCCGTCATCGACTGCGGCTCGATTTCTGCTGCCGCCGAGCAGATGGGCCAGACCCCATCCGCCGTCAGCCGCACCTTGTCGCGCCTGGAGGGCAAGCTGGGTACCACCTTGGTCAACCGCACCACCCGGCGCATGGACCTCACGGAAGAGGGCCGTTACTTCCTTGAGCGCTCGCGGCAGGTTCTGGAGCAGATGAACGAGATGGAAGAGCGTCTGTCGATGAACCGCCAGACACCCAGCGGGCGCTTGCGTATCAACGCCGCTGCGCCGTTCATGCTGCATGCCATCCTGCCGTGGATCGGCGAGTTTCGTCGCCAGTACCCCGGCATCGAGCTTGAACTGAACACCGATGATCTGATCATCGACCTGCTGGAGCAAAGCACCGATGTGGCGATCCGCATTGGCGAGTTGGCCGATTCCAGCCTGCACGCACGCAACCTGGGGTGCAGCCCGGTACAGGTGCTGGCCAGCCCGGCCTACCTTGAGCAGCACGGCACGCCGCAGCGGGTCGAAGACCTTGCCAGCCACTGCCTGCTCGGTTTCAGCCAGCCCGAATCGCTCAACCATTGGCCGCTGCGCCACGCTCAGGGTGACCGCTTCAGCATCCGCCCGGCGCTGATCGCCTCCAGCGGTGAAACCCTGCGCCAGCTGGCGTTGGCCGGCGAGGGCATCGTCAGCCTGTCGCACTTCATGACCCACGAGGACATCCGCACCGGGCGCCTGCAGGTGCTGCTGAGCGAGGCCAACAATGGCTACCGCCAGCCGATCCACGCGGTGTACTACCGCAACACCCAGCTGGCGCTGCGTATCCAGTGCTTCCTCGATTTCATCCAGCGCAAGCTGGCGATGTACGCCTGCTGAGTTGCCTGAACGCGACAGATCCTGTCCACAGGCGGCGAAATTTCCTACGGTTGATTGCACAGTCGAAACGCTTGGGTCTTACTGAGTGCTCAACAAAAACAACACCAAGGAAGTGTCATGCGTATTGTCCCGTTCCAGTACCTGGCTCTCGCAGCCGCGATCCTGAGCTGTTCCTCGGTTTATGCCGCCACGCTGGAGGGCGGCGCGGTGGCTGCACCCGATCAATATGGTGCACAGGTGGCCGCCGATATTCTGAAAAAGGGCGGTAACGCGGTAGATGCCGCAGTGGCCACTGCCTTCACCCTGGCGGTGACTTATCCGGAGGCCGGTAACATTGGCGGTGGTGGGTTCATGACCCTGTTCGTCGACGGCAAGCCGTACTTCCTCGACTACCGCGAAGTCGCGCCAAAGGCCGCTACACGCAACATGTACCTGGACGACAAGGGTGAGGTCATCGAAAACCTGAGCCTGGTCGGGGTTCGCGCTGCGGGTGTGCCAGGCACGGTGATGGGCCTGTGGGAGGCGCACCAGAAGTTCGGCAAGCTGCCCTGGAGCGAGCTGCTGACCCCGGCCATCGGCTATGCGAAAAACGGTTTCAAGGTGGCTGAAAAACAGTACCAGTACCGCAACGATGCCCAGGGCATGTTCAAGACTGCGACCAACTTCAATGACTACTTTGGCAACATGAAGGTCGGCGAGTTGTTCAAGCAGCCAGAAATGGCTCAGACCTTGGAACGCATCGCCGACAAGGGCGTGAGCGAGTTCTACCAGGGCAAGACCGCCGACCTGCTGGTGGCACAGATGCAGGCTGACAAGGGCCTGATCACCAAGGATGACTTGAAGGATTACAAAGCCGTATGGCGTGAGCCGATGGCGGTTAGCTGGCGTGGCAATGTGGTCTATACCGCACCACCGCCAAGTTCTGGCGGTGTCGCCCTGGCCCAGCTGTTGGGCATCAAGGAAGACCGCGCGGCGGACTTCAAGGGCGTAGCGCATAACTCGGCGCAGTACATTCACCTGTTGGCCGAAATCGAGAAGCGCGTTTTCGCTGACCGTGCCGACTACCTGGGCGACCCGGCCTTTACCAAAGTGCCGGTGGACCAATTGGTGGCCAAGGACTACCTGGCCAAGCGCGCCGCGCAGGTCAACCCCAAGGCCATTTCCGACACCGACAAGGTCAAACCGGGCCTTGAGCCGCACCAGACCACGCATTTCTCGATCGTGGACAAGCAGGGCAATGCGGTCAGCAACACCTACACCCTCAACCTCGACTACGGCAGTGGCGTGGTGGTGAAGGGCGCAGGCTTCCTGCTCAACGATGAGATGGACGACTTCAGCGCCAAGCCAGGCGCTGCGAATGCCTTTGGCGTAGTCGGTGGCGATGCCAACGCAATCGAACCGGGCAAGCGCATGCTGTCCTCGATGAGCCCCAGCCTTATGACCCGTGATGGCAAGGTCGAGCTGGTCATCGGTACCCCAGGCGGTTCGCGGATCTTCACCTCGATCTTTCAGGTGATGAACAACCTGTACGACTACGGTATGCCGCTGGACAAGGCGGTGGCGGCACAGCGCGTGCACCATCAGTTGCTGCCCAAGGACACTATCTACTTTGACAGCTATGCACCCCTGACCGGGCCGGTGGCGGATGAGCTGAAGAAGATGGGCTACGTGCTTGAGGACCAAGGCTGGGAGATGGGCGATATCCAGGCGATCCGGGTGGATGGGGCGAAGCTTGAGACCGCTTCCGATCCGCGTGGGCGTGGGGTGGGGATGATCGTCAAGTAAGCGGACACCTGTACCGGCCCTATC
>NZ_JBNRIK010000016.1:101648-118272 GCF_053557975.1 Pseudomonas sp. XP2 | reverse complement strand
GCCAGCTCCCACAGGGACGCCGATGCCCACGAGGCCTGTGCGGTCCCTGTGGGAGCTGGCTTGCCGGCGATAGGGCCGCAAAGCGGCCCCGGGTTACCCAGGTCAGACGCGGAACTGGCTGACCAGTGTCTGCAACTGCCCACCCAACCGCGCCAGCTCCACACTCGACGCTGCCGTCTCGTCACTGGCCGCCGCCGTCTGCTCGGACACATCACGCACATTCAGGATGCTGCGGCTGATCTCTTCAGCCACCGCACTCTGCTGCTCCGCCGCCGCCGCAATCTGCTGGTTCATCGACTGGATGCCCGACACCGTACTGGTGATGTTCTCCAGCGAGGCTCCGGCCTTGCGCGCCAGCTCGACGCTGCTGTCGGTCAAGCTACGGCTGCCCTGCATGGCGTTCGCCACTTGCTGGGTGCCATGCTGCAGGCTGGCAATCAGCTCTTCGATCTCTTCGGTGGACTTTTGCGTGCGCTGGGCCAAGCCGCGCACTTCGTCGGCGACCACGGCAAAACCACGCCCGGCCTCGCCAGCCCGTGCCGCCTCGATCGCCGCATTGAGCGCCAGCAGGTTGGTCTGTTCGGCCACCGACTTGATCACGTCCATCACGCTACCGATCTTCTGGCTTTCCTGCTGCAGCAGGTTCATGGCTTCGGTGGAACGGTGCATGTCCTCCGCCAAACGCTCGATCTGGCCAATCGCTTCGCCGACCACGCGGTCGCCGGCGCGGGCTTCGTCGTCGGCACCGGTGGCGGCATGCGAGGCCTGCTCGGCGTTGCGCGCCACTTCCTGAACGGTCGCGGCCATTTCGTGCATGGCAGTGGCCACCTGGTCGGTTTCGACCTTCTGGCTGTTGGCGCCGGCACTGGTCTGCTCGGTGACCGCCGACAGCTCTTCGGCGGCGCTGGCGATCTGGGTGACGCCATCACGGATGCCGCTGATCAGCTCGCGCAGGGTGGTGCCCATGCGCGCGATGCCTTGCTGAAGCACGCCCAATTCGTCGCGGCGGGTGATGCGCGCGTGGTGGGTGAGGTCGCCGCTGGCGATCTTTTCCACCGCTACCAGGGTTTCACGCAGTGGGCCGGTGATCTGGCGGGTGATCAGTACCGCTGCCAGGATGCCGACCAGCAGTGCCAGCAGGGTAGCGATGGCCTGCAGGCTACGGGCCTGGGTGCTCTCGATGTCGCGGCGTTCCAGCTGGATCTGGTACAGCGCATCGCTGCGCTTGACGATATCGGCGCCCTGCACGGTCATTTCGGCGCGTGAGGTGGTGATGTTGGCGACCGCGTCGCGGAACTGGCGCACGGCGTCACGGTAGGCCAGTACCGCGCTTTCGAACTGTTGCAGGCGGGCGTCTTCGGTGGGCAGCTGGCGCTTGAGGTTGTCGATATCGGCTAGCGCTGCATCCAGCTGGCGCAGGGCGGCCTGCTCGTTGGCAGCGCTGTTGTCGGCAATGTAGCCGCGCACGTCGATGCGCACCTGCAGCAGTTGCTGGCGGGCCTTGCTGATCAACAGGTACTGGGCCAGGCGTACGCTGTCGGCCTCTGGGCGCGCCATGACTTCCTGGCTGAGGGCGTCCATCGCCTGATCGGCGCGGGTGGCCGAGCTGTCCATGGAGACGCGGGCTGCGCGGGTGGCGTCGTAGCCTTGGCGCATCTTGTTGAGCGACACCTTGTAGGCGCTGATGGTTGCGCCCAGCTCATTCAGCAGTTTGACGTTGTCCGGGCTGTTGAAGGTGCTGGCCAGGTAGGCCTGCTGCTTGCTGAAGGCATCCAGCTTGGTCTGGGTGTTGGCGGCGGCGGCATCGTCGCCGTTGGCGATCATGTACTGCAGACGCGCAATACGCAGGTCGGTCAGGTCTTTGTTGAGCTGGCCGATGTCACCCATCCAGTTGCTGCGGTCGATGAGGCTGCCCAGGCTGGTCCAGCCAGTCAGGGCCAGCAGGCCAGTGAGGATCAGCACCAGGCCGAAGCCCAGGCCAAGTTTTAGGTTGACGCTGATGTTGGCGAACCAGCTGTTCATGCACGCACTCCAGAAGTAGTTTTCGCTCTCTTGATCTTCGATCGCAAGGCGTTGTTGTTCTGGGTGCCCGCTGACTCGTGCAGGGGTTATCGGCAATGATCCGGGAAGCTGAAACGCTTTTTCAGCAGATTTGTAACTGGATAACCAGGGGCCGCTATGCAGCCCCGGCAGTTTCAGAGGCTGCGCGCGCTGAAGGTATCGCAGCTGTTCACCTCACCTTGCGCAAACCCGGCCTTGAACCAGCGCACTCGCTGCGCCGAGGTGCCATGGGTGAAGGAGTCCGGTACCACGCGGCCGCGGCCTTGCTGTTGCAGGCGGTCATCGCCAATGGCGTTGGCCGCGTTCAGCGCTTCCTCGACGTCGCCCGGCTCCAGCCAGTTCAGGCGTTTTTGCGCCTGGTAGGCCCATACGCCGGCCAGGCAGTCGGCTTGCAGCTCCTGGCGTACCAGCAGCCCGTTGTCGCCCTCCATGCGCTGGCCGTTGCGGCGGGCGGCGTCGACCTTGGCCGAAACGCCCAGCAGGGTCTGCACATGGTGGCCGATTTCGTGGGCAATCACGTAGGCTTGGGCGAAGTCGCCGGCCGCAGCGAAGCGGGTTTCCATTTCACGGAAGAACGACATGTCCAGATAAACCCGCTGGTCTGCCGGGCAGTAAAAGGGCCCCACGGCCGCCGAGGCAAAGCCGCAGGCCGAATTGACCTGGCCACTGAACAGCACCAGCTTGGGGTCACGGTATTGCTTGCCGGCTTCGGCAAACAGCGCTTTCCAGGTGTCTTCGGTGTCGCCCAGGACCGAGGCAACGAACTCGGCTTGCTGGTCGTTGGCCGGTGGCGCCTTGCCGCCCGCACCACTGGGCGCTGTCTGCTGTTGCTGCTGCGCCATCTGGCCGGTGAGCTGGCCAAGAATCTGCAACGGGTCCTGCCCCGTGAGCCAGCCGATGCCGACGATCAGCAGAATTGCGCCGAGCCCCAGCCCCTTGCCGCCGCCGAAGCGCATGCCGCCGCCACCGCCACCTTCGCCCCGGGCATCGACCACGTTGTCGCTGCGTCGGCCTTTTCGCCATTCCATGTGTGCTCTCCCGAGCCGTGAAACAAGAAGACAAAGATTAGTTCACGGCAGCGTCAGGTGTCAGGCCAAAGTGTTCATCCATAACCATTTGGTTATGGAACTAGTGGTCGATTTCAATATTCAATGGCCGCGACCTGCCGGAAACTGTAAGTCCGCCTGCCACGCCCAGGCGTTCACATAATTCCAAGAGAGGAAACCGGCATGCCCGCCCAGGACAACAGCCGCTTCGTGATCCGTGATCGCAACTGGCACCCCAAAGCCCTTACGCCTGACTACAAAACGTCCATTGCCCGCTCGCCGCGCCAGGCACTGGTCAGCATTCCACAGTCGATCAGCGAAACCACTGGTCCGAACTTTTCCCACCTGGGCTTCGGCGCCCACGACCATGACCTGCTGCTGAACTTCAACAACGGTGGCCTGCCAATCGGCGAGCGCATCATTGTGGCCGGCCGCGTCGTCGACCAGTACGGCAAGCCTGTGCCGAACACCCTGGTGGAGATGTGGCAAGCCAACGCCGGTGGCCGCTACCGGCACAAGAACGACCGTTACCTGGCACCGCTGGACCCGAACTTTGGTGGTGTCGGCCGTTGCCTGACCGACAGCGACGGCTACTACAGCTTCCGCACCATCAAGCCGGGCCCGTACCCATGGCGCAACGGCCCGAACGACTGGCGCCCGGCGCACATCCACTTCGGCATCAGCGGCCCGTCGATTGCGACCAAGCTGATCACCCAGTTGTATTTCGAGGGTGACCCGCTGATCCCGATGTGCCCGATCGTCAAGTCGATCGCCAACCCTGAAGCTGTACAGCAGTTGATCGCCAAGCTCGACATGAGCAACGCCAACCCGATGGACTGCCTGGCCTACCGCTTTAACATCGTGCTGCGCGGCCAGCGCAAGACCCACTTCGAAAACTGCTGAGGAACCCGCCATGCCAATCGAACTGCTGCCGGAAACCCCTTCGCAGACCGCCGGCCCCTACGTGCACATCGGCCTGGCCCTGGAAGCGGCCGGCAACCCGACCCGCGATCAGGAAATCTGGAACCGCCTGGCCAAGCCGGACGCGCCAGGCGAGCACATTCTGCTACTCGGCCAGGTGTATGACGGTAACGGCCACCTGGTGCGCGACTCGTTCCTGGAAGTGTGGCAGGCCGACGCCAATGGCGAGTATCAGGATGCCTACAACCTGGAGAACGCCTTCAACAGCTTCGGCCGCACCGCCACCACCTTCGATGCTGGCGAGTGGACGCTGCACACGGTCAAGCCGGGTGTGGTGAACAATGCTGCTGGCGTGCCGATGGCGCCGCACATCAACATCAGCCTGTTTGCCCGTGGCATCAACATCCACCTGCACACGCGCCTGTACTTCGATGATGAAGCCCAAGCCAACGCCAAGTGCCCGGTGCTCAACCTGATTGAGCAGCCGCAGCGGCGTGAAACCTTGATTGCCAAGCGTTGCGAAGTGGATGGGAAAACGGCGTATCGTTTCGATATCCGTATTCAGGGGGAAGGCGAGACCGTCTTCTTCGACTTCTGAGTTGAAGCCCGGGGCCGCTTTGCGGCCCATTCGCGGGGCAAACCCGCTCCCACAGGTACTGCACTGTCCTGTGGGGGCGGGCTTGCCCCGCGAATGCTTTAACGCCGAACCAGCAACACCCCACTCTCCATGTGGTGGGTATAGGGGAACTGGTCAAACAGCGCACAGCGCTCGATGCGGTGGGTGTCCTGCAACTGGGCGATGTTCGCCGCCAGGGTTTCCGGGTTGCACGAGATGTACAGAATCCGCTCGAAACGCCGGGTCAGCTCGCAGGTGTCCGGGTCCATCCCTGCCCGCGGCGGGTCGACGAACACCGTACCGAACGCGTAGCTCTTCAGGTCGATGCCTTCCAGACGACGGAACGGCCGCACCTCATTCAGCGCCTGGGTCAGCTCCTCTGCCGACAAACGCACCAGTCGCACGTTATCCACAGCGTTCTCTTCGAGGTTGCTGAGCGCAGCATTGACCGAGGTCTTGCTGATTTCGGTCGCCAGGACCTGACGCACGCGGGTGGCCAGTGGCAGGGTGAAGTTGCCGTTGCCGCAGTACAGTTCCAGCAAATCGTCCTGGCGCTCGCCAATGGCCTCGTAGGCCCAGCTCAGCATTTTCTGGTTCACCGCGCCGTTGGGCTGGGTGAACGCACCTTCCGGCTGGCGATAGCTGAACACACGGCCGGCCACGTCGAGTTTTTCCACCGCGTAGTCGCGGCCGATCACCAGGCGCTTGCCCTTGGAGCGGCCAATCACGCTCACACCCAGCGCTTCGGCCAGTTGCCGCGCTTGCGCTTCCCAGGCCTCGTCCAGCGGGCGGTGGTAACACATCGTGATCATCGCATCGCCGGCCAGGGTGGTGAGGAACTCCACCTGGAACAGGCGATTGCCCAGTTCCTCACTGGCTTGCCAGGCCGCCTTCAGGCGCGGCATCAGTGCATTGATGCGCTCGCTGGCAATGGGGAAATCGTCGATCAGAATCGCCTTGTGCTTGTCGCCCGGGGCGAACATGGCGTAGTGGCGCTGGCCGTCCTCGCGCCACAGGCGGAACTCGGCGCGCAGGCGGTAGTGCTCGCGCGGCGAGTCGAAAACTGCGGGTTCCGGCGCACCGAAGGGCGCCAGCAGCTCGCGTAGCCGGGCCACCTTGGCGTCCAGCTGGGTGGCGTAGGAGGAGGGGTCGAAAGCAGCACTCATGCGTTGAACCAGCCCAGCTTGATGACGAACAGGATGGAAAGGATCACCACGGCCGGGTTCAGGTCGCGGTGGCGGCCGGAGATCAGCTTGACGGCGGTCCAGGAGATGAAGCCGAAGGCGATACCGTTGGCGATCGAGTAGGTCAGCGGCATGGCCAGGGCGGTCACTACCACCGGCGCGGCTTCGGTGACGTCGTCCCAGTTTATTTCTGCCAGGCCCGAGGCCATCAGCACCGCGACGAACAGCAGCGCCGGTGCGGTGGCGAACGCCGGCACGCTACCGGCCAGCGGAGCGAAGAACAACGCCAGCAGGAACAGCACGGCAACCACGATGGCGGTCAGGCCGGTGCGGCCACCGGCGCTCACGCCCGCAGCGGACTCGATATAGCTGGTGGTGGTCGAGGTCCCCAGCAGGGAACCGGCCATGGCGGCGGTGCTGTCGGCGATCAGGGCGCGGCCCATCTTCGGCATGTGGCCGTCCTTGCCCATCAGGCCGGCGCGCTTGGCCACGGCGATCAGGGTGCCGGAGTTGTCGAACAGGTCAACGAACAGGAACGCGAAGATCACGCTGATCAGGCCCACATCGAGGGCACCGGCGATGTCCAGCTGCAGGAAGGTGGGTGCCAGCGAAGGGGGCATCGACACGACCCCGCCGAACGGCGTCACACCCATTGCGATCGACGCGACGGTGACGGCCAAGATGCCGATCAACACCGCGCCGCGCACCTTCAGCGACTCAAGGCCGACGATCAGGAAGAAGCCCAGCGTGGCGAGAATCACCGAGGGCTGCTTGAGGTCGCCCATGCCCACCAAGGTGGCTGGGTTATCGACGACGATGCCCGCGTTATGCAAGGCGATCAGCGCCAGGAACAAACCAATACCAGCAGCGATGGCCGAGCGCAGCGGCAGCGGGATGCTGTTAACGATCCACTCGCGGATGCGGAAGATCGACAGCAGGAAGAACATCACCGCCGACAGGAACACCGCGCCCAGCGCGACTTGCCAGGTGTGGCCCATGTGCAGCACCACGGTGTAGGTGAAGAACGCGTTCAGGCCCATGCCCGGCGCCAGGGCGATCGGGTAGTTGGCAATCAGGCCCATGGTGGTGGAGCCGATGGCCGCTGCCAGGCAGGTGGCGACGAAGATCGCGCCCTTGTCCATGCCGGTCTCGCCGAGGATGCTCGGGTTGACGAACAGGATGTAGGCCATCGCCAGGAAGGTGGTGACGCCCGCGAGAATCTCGGTGCGCACGTTGGTGTTGTGTGCTTTTAGTTGAAACAGCCTTTCCAGCATGCCCGCTCCCCAAGGCGCCCCCGGCGCCATGAATGTATCGACCCCATCAGCAAAGCACAGACCGTACCGGTTGCCGTGGTTTTGTGTGGGGAGGAAAAAAGCCGCGCATCATACCAGCATGCTTGGCAGGGGCCTATGGCCGTTGGGGAATGGGTTTCCATAGCCGGTACCGGCCCTGTGGGAGCGGGCTTGTCCCGCGAAGAGGCCGGCACAGGCAACTGATCAACCGTTATGCAACCGGTCCCGCTTGGCCAGTGTCGGGAACATTTTAATCCACACCCCGGTCACCAGCAGCGTGCCCACCCCGCCCATCACCACTGCCGGCACTGTGCCAAACCAGTGCGCCGTCACCCCGGATTCGAACTCGCCGAGCTGGTTCGAGGCACCAATGAACAACCCGTTCACCGCGCTTACCCGGCCACGCATTTCATCTGGTGTCTCCAGCTGCACGAACGAACTGCGAATGACCATGCTGATCATGTCCGCCGCGCCTAGCACCACCAGCACCGCCAGCGAGAACCAGAACGAGGTCGACAGGCCGAAGGCGATGGTGGCCACGCCGAACACGCCGACAGCGGTAAACATGGTCCGCCCGACGTTGCGCTCGAACGGGAAGCGTGCCAGCCACAGCGACATGCACAACGCCCCCACCGCCGGTGCCGAGCGCAGCAGGCCCAGGCCCAGCGGGCCGGTCAGCAGGATGTCCTTGGCGAACACCGGCAGCAGCGCGGTGGCCCCACCCAGCAATACAGCGAACAGGTCCAGCGAAATGGCCCCGAGAATATCGGGCCGGCTGCGGATGAAGCGGATGCCGGCCAGCAGTGATTCGATGCTGGCGCGCCCGCGCTGCACGACCTGGCCGCGTGCCTGCAGGCTCAGGGTGAGCACGCAGGCGATGGCGTACAGGGCCACGGTGGGGCCATACACCCAGAGGCTGCCAAAGGCATACAGGAAGCCGCCCACCGCCGGCGCCACGATGGTTGCCGACTGGGTCGCCGACGCCGACGCTGCCACTGCCCGAGGGAACAGGCCGGGCGGCACCACGTTGGGCAACAGCGCCTGGGTTGCCGGCATTTCGAACGAGCGCGTGGCGCCGAGCAGGAAGGCGAGGGCGAAGATCAACTCGCGGGTGACGTTGTCGGTGGCGCTGCCTACGGCCAGTGCCAGGGCAATCAGCCCCTGCAGGCTCTGGCACAGGGCAGCGACCTTGCGCCGGTCATAGCGGTCAGCCACATGCCCGGTGTGCAGCATGAACAGCACACGCGGGGCGAACTCGACCAGGCCGACCAGGCCCAGGTCCAGCACATTGCCGGTCAACTGGTAGAGGTGCCAACCAATGGCCACGGTGAGCATCTGAAAGCCGCTGGCGGTGAATACACGGGCCAGCCAGAAGGCCAGGAAGGGACGGTGGTGACGCAACAACTGCGGTGCGGAATCGGACATCGGAAACCAAGGGCCTCGGCGCAGTAGAGGGGGTGCGCAGCGTATCACCTGTTTGTAACAAGTGGTTACTGTTTGCCCGGATCGGCACTTTTTCACGCTGTATGAAAGAGGGTGGGGCAACGGGTCACGCGACAAACAACCACACGGCTCGCCGGCCTATTCGGGACTATGCTTCTAGGCATTCGTTGATCTGGGTCAACCGTTGCTTTTGCAACAACCGACGAACGAATTGGCCTGCGGGCCGGAATCCCCACGATCGAACAGAACAATTCCAACGCGCCGCACTCGACTACCGTGGGGGCAGTGGGCGACGGGGCCACAAGCCCGGACGCCGGATTATCTGAAGAGGAAGCACCATGTTCGGAATAGAGGCCTTAGAGCTCGCCCGAATGCAGTTTGCCTTTACCGTGTCGTTCCACATCCTGTTCCCGGCCATCACCATTGGCCTGGCCAGCTACCTGGCAGTCCTCGAAGGGCTATGGCTGCGCACCCACCAGCAGGTCTACCGCGACCTCTATCACTTCTGGTCGAAGATCTTCGCCGTCAACTTCGGCATGGGCGTCGTCTCTGGCCTGGTCATGGCCTACCAGTTCGGCACCAACTGGAGCCGTTTCTCCGAGTTTGCCGGCGCCGTGACCGGACCGCTGCTGACCTATGAAGTACTGACCGCCTTCTTCCTCGAGGCGGGTTTCCTTGGCGTCATGCTGTTTGGCTGGAACCGTGTGGGCCGCGGCCTGCATTTTTTCTCCACGTGCATGGTGGCGCTCGGCACGCTGGTCTCCACGTTCTGGATCCTCGCTTCCAACAGCTGGATGCAAACCCCCCAAGGCCACGAGATCATCGATGGCCGGGTGGTGCCGGTGGACTGGTTTGCAGTGGTGTTCAACCCATCGTTCCCCTACCGACTGATGCACATGGCCACGGCCGCGTTCGTTTCCACAGCCTTTTTCGTCGGCGCCTCGGCGGCCTGGCACCTGCTGCGTGGGCGTGACAACCCGGCTGTGCGCAAAATGCTGTCGATGGCCATGTGGATGGCGTTGATCGTGGCTCCGGTCCAGGCGGTGATCGGCGACTTCCACGGCCTTAATACGCTCAAGCATCAGCCGGTGAAAATCGCGGCGATCGAAGGGCATTGGGAGAATGTACCTGGCGAGCCGACCCCGTTGATCCTGTTCGGTATCCCCGACATGAAGGCCGAGACCACGCGCTTCAAGGTGGAGATCCCGGCGCTCGGCAGCCTGATCCTGACCCACAGCCTGGACAAGCAGGTGCCGGCGATGAAGGAGTTTCCACCCGAGGACCGGCCCAACTCCACCATCGTCTTCTGGTCGTTCCGGATCATGGTCGGGCTCGGCTTCCTGATGATCTTCGTTGGCCTGTGGAGCCTGTGGCTACGCAAGCGCGGCACGCTCTATACCTCCCGCCCGTTCCTGTATATGGCGCTATGGATGGGGCCCTCCGGGCTGATCGCATTGCTCGCCGGCTGGTTCACCACCGAGATCGGCCGCCAACCGTGGGTGGTGTATGGCCTGATGCGTACGGCGGACGGTGTGTCGAATCACAGCTACGCCCAGCTTGGTTTCACGTTGGTGGCCTTTGTGGTGGTGTATTTCGCCCTGTTCGGCACCGGGCTTGGCTACATGATGCGCCTGGTGCGCAAGGGCCCGCAGACTGGAGAAGGCGACGCGCCTACACCGGGCGGACCTGGCCAGAAGCGCACGCCCGCGCGGCCGCTGTCTGCCGCCGATGATGGCCATGAGGCCAAGACTGCCAGCCTGAGCAAGGAGGACTGAGCCATGGGTATCGACCTTCCGCTGATCTGGGCCGTAATCATCATCTTCGGCGTCATGATGTACGTGGTGATGGACGGTTTCGACCTGGGGATCGGCATGCTTTTCCCCTTCGTCAAGGGCGAGCAGGACCGTGATGTGATGATGAACACCGTCGCCCCGGTATGGGACGGCAACGAAACCTGGCTGGTCCTGGGCGGTGCCGGGCTGTTCGGGGCGTTCCCGATGGCCTATGCAGTGATACTCGAAGCATTGTACCTGCCACTGATCCTGATGCTGATTGGCTTGATCTTCCGCGGTGTTGCCTTCGAGTTCCGCTTCAAGGCCACGTCCGACAAGCGGCATATCTGGGACAAGGCGTTCATCTGGGGCTCACTGGTCGCCACCTTCTTCCAGGGCGTGGCCCTGGGCGCCTTCCTCGAAGGCTTCAAAGTGGTCGACCGGCATTTTGCCGGTGGTACCCTCGACTGGCTCACCCCGTTCAGCCTGTTCTGTGGCGTGGGGCTGATCGTTGCCTACACCCTGTTAGGGTGCACCTGGCTGATCATGAAGACCGAAGGGTCGCTGCAACAGAAGATGCACGATCTTGCACGGCCGCTGGCGCTGGTATTGCTGGTAGTGATCGGTATCGTCAGCCTGTGGACACCCATCGCTTATCCACAGATCGCCGACCGCTGGTTCAGCATGCCTAACCTGATCTGGTTCATGCCGGTGCCGCTGCTGGTACTGGTGACGTTCTACGGGCTGCTCAAGGCGGTGGCGCGCAATGCGCACTACACGCCGTTCCTGCTCACCCTGGTGCTGATCTTCCTCGGCTACAGCGGGCTGGGTATCAGCCTGTGGCCGAACATCATCCCGCCGTCGATTTCGATCTGGGATGCTGCAGCGCCACCGCAAAGCCAGGGCTTCATGCTGGTGGGCACGCTGTTTATCCTGCCGTTCATCCTCATGTACACCTTCTGGAGCTACTACGTGTTCCGCGGCAAGGTGACCCATGAAGACGGCTATCACTAGGAGGGCCGCATGATGACCGGCAAACATGGCCTGGAAGAGAAGAAACCGCTGTGGCAGCGACTGGGTTGGCTGGTGCTGATCTGGGCAATGAGCGTTGCGGCCCTGGGGGTGGCAGCGTGGGTGATGCGGCTTTTCATGGGAGCAGCAGGATTGACCACCCATTGAGAACAACGGGGACATCTGTGGGAGCGGGCTTGCCCCGCGAGCACCGGCAAAGCCGGTGCCATGCACCGCGCGGCCCCCTTCGCGGGACAAGCCCACGCCCACAATGACCGGTGTTCTCTGCGTGACAGCGCAGCACAAGGGCTGGGCAACCTCCCTCAGGATGCCCGCAGGGGCTTACTTGCGGGCTTTCAGGATGACGAACTTGGGCGTCGCCGCCACCTGCTCCACCCCTCGGAACAACCGCGCCAGCTTGCTGTGATAGCCCAGGTGGCGGTTACCCACGATATACAACGCCCCACCCACCACCAGCGCTTCGCGCGCCTGCTGGAACATGCGCCAGGCAAGGAAATCGCCCACCACCTGCTGCTGGTGGAACGGCGGGTTGCACAGCACTACATCGAGCGACTGCTTCTCCACCCCTGCCAACCCATCGGCTGCAATGAAAGTCGCCGGGCGCTCGCCCAACGCGGCTTGCCAGTTTTCCTGCGCCGATTGCACCGCCATGTACGATTCGTCGACTAGCGTGTACTGGGCATCGGGGTTGGTCAGTGCGCTGGCAATTGCCAGCACGCCATTGCCGCAGCCAAGGTCCGCCACCCGTGCGTTGCCCAAGTCGCGTGGGAGGTGTGGCAGGAATGCCCGGGTGCCGATATCCAGGCCTTCACGGCAGAACACGTTGGCGTGGTTGACCAGCTCCAGCGCAGGCGCGTCGAGGCGGTAGCGGCTCGGGTAGGGCGAGCTTGCGGCCGGCCGTTCGGCCAGCGTCGCGGTCAGCAGGCGAGCCTTTTTCTGCGCCAGCGAGGCTTGCACCGGGCCGATGTACTTTTCCATCAGGTCGCCGGCTGCGTGTGGCAAGTGCTTGATCATCGCCCCGGCAATCACCTGCGCGCCTGGCGCCAGGTGGCCCTGCAGGCGGATCAGTTGTTCTTCAAGCAGGGCCAGTGTCTTGGGCACGCGCACCAGCACCCGGTCGAACGTGCCATTCCAGTGTTCGCTGGCCGGTACGAAGGGCACGCTGTCGAACGGCAAACCGTTGCGCGCCAGGTTCTTTTCCAGGGCAAGGTGCGCCAGGTGAGAATCGCCGCTGCTGACCACCTGCAGCCGGCCCGCCAGGCTGGCGGCCAGGGCACCGAAGCTGTCATTGAGCACCAGTACCCGGCAGTTGGCGTCGGGTGCCTGTGCGTGCAACTGCGCAAGCAGGTACTCGTCGGCGGCGTCGAACGCCTGCAGCGGGTCGTTGGCCTGTTCCGGCTGGCGGATCAGGTCGAGTTCGGCGTAGGGGGTGGTCAACAGGGGCATGGCGTCTGGCTCGGGTATGAAACTGCCCGTTGCGGTTCGCCCCGGGCTTTGCCGGGCAATTCTACAGGGCTTTGCCCAAGGTCGCAGGTCTGAAGGTCAGATCCAGCCACGCAGGGCAGCGATGGCGATGGCGCCGGCCTTGTTGGCGGCGTTGGTCTTGGTGATCACGCTGCGGATATGGAAGTTCACGGTGCTCTGCGACAGTGACAGGATGCAAGCCACGTCGGCTGCGGTCTTGCCAGCGGCCGACCATTTCAGTACTTCCAGTTCACGCTCGCTCATTTTAGGTTGCGGTGGGCACAGTGCGCTCAGGTGGTGTTCGCCGAGTACGGCATGCAGGGTATGGCACAGCCACTGTACGCTGCCGGCCTTGTCGTACAGCTCCACGATGTCGATTGATTGGGCTGGTCTGGCCACGCTGATCTGGCTTTCATTGTGCTGCAGGTCGTGCAGTGATTGCGTCCAGCCATGACGCAAGCCGTACTGGCAGGCCGCTTCGCGAAACTGCGGGGCCTCACGATACAGTTCGTCGGTCCACAGCACCGGCATGGTCGAACTGTGGCTGACGCTGGCGGCCGGGTCCTGCTTGTAGAACTCATCGCGCTGGTAGCGCTCGATCCACTCCGCCGGGTAGGTGCTGTAGAGGTACACCCTGGGTGTCTGCGTGGCGATCTGGATGCGCATGTTCAGCCCGAGGTACTCCATGTCCAGGTCTTGCGCCAGATGTACCGCGATGTCGAACAGCTTCCGTGGGCTGCGTTCGTTGACGAACGCTTGAAGGTGTTCGGGATTCCAGTGAAGCATCAGAAATTCCTCGGGTGCGTCGGATCCAATCCATTTGGGTACCCGGCTTATTGTAGGAAAAGACCTACCATGGCGTTGGGAATTTTTTGTTATAGCGCTTAGGGGTTTCTGCAAATTCGGCACGATCCGGTTGTGTGAGGCCCTACAAAGCAGTGGTTTTTATCCGCGCCACTTTGCGCGACACTGTGCGCACGTCAACCCTGGAGCCCGATATGACCGCTAGCGCCGAAAAGTTCACCCGCCAGACCCTGCTCGATGTTCAGCCGCTCACGCCGAACCTCTTCAGCCTGCGGGTTACGCGCGATGCGGGGTTCCGCTTCCGTTCCGGACAGTTCGCCCGCCTTGGTGTGACCAAGGCCGATGGCAGCGTGGTGTGGCGCGCCTACTCAATGGTCAGCGCACCCCATGACGAGCACCTCGACTTCTTCTCCATCGTGGTGCCAGGGGGGGAGTTCACCAGTGAGCTGAGCCGGCTGGGGGCGGGTGATACCTTGCTGATCGACCGCCAGGCCTTCGGTTTCCTTACCCTTGACCGCTTCGTGGGCGGGCGCGACCTGTGGCTGCTGGCGACCGGCACCGGTATTGCGCCATTCATGTCGATCCTGCAGGACTTCGAAGCCTGGGAGCGTTTTGACAGCATCAAGCTGGTGTATTCGGTGCGTGAAGCGAAAGAGCTGGCCTACGTGGATGAAATCGCGGGGCTGGAGCAGCGCGACTATCTGGCTGAGTATGCCGGCAAGCTGCAGTTCATTCCGGTGGTGACCCGTGAGCAGCACCCCGGGGCTTTGAATCAGCGGATTACCACGCTGATCGAGAATGGCGAGCTGGAGCAGGCGGCGGGGTTGGAGCTGTCGCCCGAGCATTCGCGGGTGATGCTGTGCGGTAACCCGGAGATGATCGATGAAACTCGCAAGGTGCTGAAGGCGCGTGACTTGCAGCTGAGCCTGAGCAAGCGGCCGGGGCAGGTGGCGGTAGAAAACTATTGGTAATGCTATTGGGGCCGCAAAGCGGCCCCAGCAACCTCAAGGCAACCGATTCTGGTTCTGCGTCTTGAGCAAATCGCGAATTTCGGTCAGCAGCGTCTCTTCAGCAGAAGGCACCGGCGGCGCAGTCGGTGCCACGGCTTCTTCGCGCTTGAGCCTGTTGATCGCCTTCACCCCCATGAAGATGGCAAAGGCAACGATCAGGAAGTCGATCACGGTCTGGATGAACTTGCCATAGGCCAGCACCACTGCCGGAATGTCACCGTCGGCAGCCTTCAGGGTAATGGCCAGGTCGCTGAAGTCCACCCCCCCGATCAACAGGCCCAGTGGCGGCATGACCACGTCGCCGACGAAGGACGAGACGATCTTGCCGAAGGCCGCGCCGATGATGATACCGACCGCCATGTCGACGACATTGCCTTTGACCGCGAAGGCCTTGAACTCACTGATCATGCCCATGTTTGGTTCCTTGTAACAAAAGGTAAGGTTAACGCAGTGTAAGCCACTAAAACGCTTCATGCGTTGTGTTCAGGGCTACTGACTGCGCTTAGAACGAATAGTTTTGTCGCATCCCGAAGCGTTCGAGACACGTCCTGCTCGGCTATGATGGCGGTTTTTTCCAGGAGACCCCACCCATGGCCAAGGCCAAGCGCTTGTATGGCTGCACCGAGTGCGGCGCGACCTTCCCCAAATGGGCCGGCCAGTGTGGCGAATGCGGAGCCTGGAACACGCTGGTCGAAACCATGATCGAAAGCGGTGGTGCGGCTGCGCCCAGCAGCGGCCGCGCCGGCTGGACCGGCCAGCAAGCGCAGATCAAGACCCTGGCCGAAGTCAGCGTTGAGGAAATCCCGCGCTTCACCACCAGCAGCACCGAACTGGACCGCGTGTTGGGCGGTGGCCTGGTGGATGGCTCGGTGGTGCTGATTGGTGGCGACCCAGGCATCGGCAAATCGACCATCCTGCTGCAGACCTTGTGCAATATTGCCTCGGGCATGCCGGCGCTGTACGTCACGGGTGAAGAGTCGCAGCAGCAAGTGGCCATGCGCTCGCGGCGCCTGGGCTTGCCCCAGGACAAGCTCAAGGTCATGACCGAAACCTGTATTGAAACCATTATCGCCACCGCGCGGGTCGAGAAGCCTCGGGTAATGGTGATCGACTCGATCCAGACTATTTTCACCGAGCAGTTGCAGTCGGCTCCTGGCGGGGTAGCCCAGGTGCGCGAGAGCACGGCGCTACTGGTGCGTTACGCCAAGCAGAGCGGCACGGCGATCTTCCTGGTCGGCCACGTGACCAAGGAAGGCTCGCTGGCCGGCCCACGGGTACTGGAGCACATGGTCGATACCGTGCTGTATTTCGAAGGTGAGTCCGACGGCCGCCTGCGCTTGTTGCGAGCGGTGAAAAACCGCTTTGGTGCGGTCAACGAACTGGGCGTGTTCGGCATGACCGACCGGGGCCTGAAAGAGGTGTCCAACCCGTCGGCGATCTTCCTTAACCGTACCCAGGAAGAAGTACCGGGCAGTGTGGTGATGGCGACTTGGGAAGGCACCCGGCCAATGCTGGTCGAGGTACAGGCGCTGGTCGACGACAGCCACTTGGCCAACCCGCGCCGGGTAACCCTGGGCCTGGACCAGAACCGCCTGGCCATGTTGCTGGCGGTGCTGCACCGCCACGGCGGTATTCCCACCCACGATCAGGACGTGTTCTTAAATGTGGTAGGCGGGGTCAAGGTGCTGGAAACGGCGTCGGACCTGGCGCTTCTGGCGGCAGTGATGTCCAGCTTGCGTAACCGGCCACTGGCCCATGGGCTGCTGGTGTTTGGCGAGATCGGCCTGTCGGGCGAGGTGCGGCCGGTGCCTAGCGGGCAGGAGCGGTTGAAGGAAGCGGCCAAGCATGGCTTCAAGCGGGCGATCGTGCCCAAGGGCAATGCGCCGAAAGAGGCGCCGGCGGGGCTGCAGGTAATTGCCGTCACCCGTCTGGAACAGGCCCTGGATGCATTGTTCGAGTAATCCGTAGTCAGGCCCGGC
>NZ_JBNRIK010000016.1:91131-101556 GCF_053557975.1 Pseudomonas sp. XP2 | reverse complement strand
GGGCCAGTACAGTCAAACGAAAAAGGGGCCGACGATGCGCGTCGGCCCCCCTCTCACCGCTCAGTCAGCGGTCAATGCTCGGCAACTGCCTCGCGCCTGACCGTCTGGTTGCCGTGCTCGTCCAGCTCCAGCATCGGCACTTCGTTGCCTTCGGCATCGAACAGCTTGCCATCCTTGAAGTAGTCGCCATCACGCAGCGCGGAAATGTCGGAGTACTGGATGGTGCGTTCGTAAGCTGCAGCGAACACGGACTGGTTTTCCGAGTTGCCGGTGGTGAAGTGGTTGAATATCAGGTTCAGCAGGATGGCCATGATTGCCGCCGAGCTGATGCCCGAGTGGAAGATGGTCTCGAACCAGTTCGGGAAGTGGTGGTAGAAGGTTGGTGCGGCGATCGGGATCATGCCGAAGCCCAGCGAAGCCGCGACGATGATCAGGTTGACGTTGTTCTTGTAGCTGACCTTGGACAGGGTGCGGATACCGCTGGCCGCCACGGTGCCGAACAGCACGATGCCCGCGCCGCCCAGTACCGGGGTCGGTACTGCCGCAATCACCCGGCCCATGACCGGCAGAAGGCCGAGTACCACCAGAATCACGCCACCCGTGGCCACCACGTAACGGCTCTTGACCCCGGTCACGGCCACCAGGCCAACGTTCTGGGCGAACGCGCTCTGGGTAAACGAGCCGAAGATCGGCGCCAGGATGCTCGATGCCATGTCGGCGCGCAGGCCGTTGCCCAGTCGCTTGGAGTCGACCTTGGTCTCGATGATCTCACCCACGGCGAGGATGTCGGCCGAGGTTTCCACCAGGGTTACCATGATCACGATGCACATCGACAGGATCGCGGCGATGTGGAATTCCGGCATACCGAAGTGGAACGGCGTGGGGAAGGCGAACATCGGGCCTTCGGCGACCTTGCTGAAGTCGGTCATGCCCAGCGCCCAGGCGATGAGGGTGCCGAACACCATGGCCAGCAGGATCGACAGGCGCGAGATGGTCGCGCTGCCCAGCTTGCTCAGCAGCAGCACGATGGCAAAGGTCAGCCCCGCCAGGCCGATGTTGGCCACGCTGCCAAATTCCGGCGAAGCGCTGTTGCCGCCCATCACCCAACGAGCGGCGACCGGCATCAGCGTCAGGCCGATGGTGGTGATGACGATGCCGGTCACCAGCGGCGGGAAGAACTTGGTGATGCGCGAGAACACCGGGGTGATCAGAAAGCCGATCAGCGATGCTGCCATGACTGCGCCGAGCACACCGGGCAGGCCACCGCCGCCCTCGCTGCTGAGGATGGCACCCATGGTCGCCACACCGGCAAACGACACGCCCTGCACCAGCGGCAACTGGCAGCCGAAGAACGGCAGGCCGAGGGTTTGCAGCAGGGTGGCCAGGCCACCGGCAAACAGCGAGGCGGCAATCAGCATGCCGATCTCGGCGCCGTTGAGGCCTGCGGCCTGCCCCAGGATCAGGGGTACCGCGACAATCCCTCCGTACATGGTCAGCACATGTTGCAGACCGTAGGCCAGGTTGGCACCAAGGCCGAGGTTTTCGTCCTCGGGGCGCTTGGCGGGAGACGTGCTAGGGGACGTAGTCATGGAGCAGGCTCTCTGTTTATTTTTGTGTCGCTACTGTAGACAGTTCCTGCAAATTATTGCCACTAGAATTGTATACAATATTTTGATCGGAGCGCGCACATCGGCGGCCTCCGGATGTGCGAAAACCCAATGCAGAAGGCGTACCAACTCATCAAATGCTGTATTAGAGGGGTGTGTACAAAGTGCAGCTACCCAGGCTTAAAGCTGTCTGGGTAGACAGGAAACACAACGCGGGAAGGCTATTAGCTAGCTAAAAGATTTCATTATTCGATGAGTTCGCGCAGCTCACGCATCATTCTGGTGCTGTCAGCCCCGTTCAATTCCACAAGACGGTGCAAATGGCTCATCGAATCAATGTCGATGTACAAGCAGATGAAGCCCAGTCGGTTCGGTTCTTCGTGGCGCAGTTCGACCTGCATCTGCACCTCGGTCACTTCGTCGTTGAGCACAATGTAGGCTTCGAAGTCCTGGCTCAGGTCGGGATCCCAGGGTTGCGGGCTTTCGACCAGCAGGCCTTTGAGGGACAGGTCGAGCAGTTTCACTTCCCAGCAACGTTCGCCCTGGCACAGCCTGGTCGGGGCGTCGAACGGGATACGCAGGAAACGGCGGCGTTCGTCGTGATCGCTCATGGCATGGATCCTCGGGTAGGTCCTAAAGTGACATCCTGACTATAGTTAAAATGCTACGTGCATCAGGTACCGCAATCTGGCCGCAGAGGCTCTAGACCAAAGCAAGTGTGGCAATGCGCGATGACTCGCCCTAGACTCGGTGGGCGGTCTTTCCAATCCACCAGCTGGAAGCTAACCATGAACAACAATAATAGCCTGCTACGCCACATTCCGTGGCTGGCGCTGGCAGTCATAGGGGCCTGCGCGCTGGGTGTGGTCGCCCTGCGTCGCGGTGAGGCAATCAACGCCTTGTGGATCGTGGTCGCGGCAGTGGCCATCTACCTGGTTGCCTACCGTTACTACAGCCTGTTCATCGCTACCAAGGTGATGCAACTGGACCCGCGCCGTGCTACCCCTGCGGTGCTCAACAACGACGGCCTGGACTACGTCCCGACCAACAAACACATTCTTTTCGGTCACCACTTCGCTGCCATCGCCGGCGCAGGCCCCTTGGTCGGCCCGGTGCTCGCCGCGCAAATGGGCTACCTGCCCGGCACGCTGTGGCTGATCGCCGGCGTGGTGCTGGCCGGTGCGGTGCAGGACTTCATGGTCCTGTTCCTGTCCACCCGCCGCAACGGCCGTTCGCTGGGCGACATGGTGCGCGAGGAGATGGGCCGCATTCCGGGCACCATCGCCCTGTTCGGCTGCTTCCTGATCATGATCATCATCCTTGCGGTGCTGGCGCTGATCGTTGTCAAGGCCCTGGCCGAGAGCCCGTGGGGCATGTTCACCGTCATGGCGACCATCCCGATCGCGATGTTCATGGGCATCTACATGCGCTATATCCGTCCGGGCCGCATTGGCGAGATCTCGGTCGTTGGCGTGGTACTGCTGCTGGCCTCGATCTGGCTGGGCGGCGTAATTGCTGCGGATCCGGTCTGGGGCCCGGCGTTCACCTTCACCGGCGTGCAGATTACCTGGATGCTGGTGGGCTACGGCTTCGTCGCCGCAGTGCTGCCGGTGTGGCTGGTGCTGGCACCGCGTGACTACCTGTCGACCTTCCTCAAGATCGGCACCATCGTTGGTCTGGCCATCGGTATCCTGATCATCGCGCCCGAGCTGAAAATGCCCGCGCTGACCCAGTTCACCGACGGCACTGGCCCGGTATGGAAGGGCACCCTGTTCCCGTTCCTGTTCATCACCATTGCCTGTGGTGCGGTGTCCGGCTTCCACGCGCTGATCTCTTCGGGGACCACGCCCAAGCTGCTGGACAACGAAACCAACGCCCGCTACATCGGTTACGGCGGCATGCTGATGGAATCGTTCGTTGCCATCATGGCCATGGTCGCCGCGTCTGTGATCGAGCCGGGCGTGTACTTCGCCATGAACAGCCCGGCCGCCGTGGTGGGCGCAGACGTTGCCTCGGTGGCGCAGACGGTCAGCAGCTGGGGCTTCCTGATCACCCCCGAGCAGCTCGAAGCCGTCGCCCGTGACATCGGCGAGCACACCATCCTGGCCCGTGCCGGCGGTGCGCCAACCCTGGCGGTCGGTATCGCGCAGATCCTGCACCAGGTGTTGCCAGGTGAGAACACCATGGCGTTCTGGTACCACTTTGCGATCCTGTTCGAGGCGCTGTTCATCCTCACGGCGGTGGACGCCGGTACCCGTGCCGGGCGCTTCATGCTGCAGGACCTGCTTGGCAGCTTCGTGCCGGCGCTCAAACGCACCGAGTCGTGGGGGGCCAACCTGCTTGCCACCGCGGGTTGCGTGGCAATGTGGGGTTATCTGCTGTACCAGGGCGTGATCGACCCGCTGGGTGGCATCAACACCTTGTGGCCGCTGTTTGGTATCTCCAACCAGATGCTGGCCGGTATCGCCTTGATGCTCGGTACTGTGGTGCTGATCAAGATGAAGCGTCAGCGTTACATCTGGGTCACCTTGGTGCCGGCCGTGTGGCTGCTGATCTGCACCACTGCCGCAGGCCTGATCAAGCTGTTCGACCCGAACCCGGCCGTTGGCTTCCTGGCCCTGGCCAAGAAGTACAGCACTGCACTGGACGCCGGCCAGGTACTGGCCCCGGCCAAGGACATCGGGCAGATGCAGCACGTGATCTTTAACGCCTACACCAACGCGGGCCTGACGATTCTATTCCTGCTGGTGGTCTTCAGCATCCTGTTCTTCGCCATCAAGGTCGGCTACGCCGCCTGGGGCCGCAAGGAGCGCAGCGACAAGGAAACCCCGTTCCAGGCCCTGCCTGACGCGTAATCGAGAGGACTGCAATCATGTTCAACGACTTGGGTCGACTGGGAAAATACCTGGGGCAGGCAGCCCGCCTGATGGTCGGTATGCCCGACTACGACAACTATGTCGAACACATGCAGAAGACGCATCCGGACAAGCCGGTGATGAGCTACGAGGCGTTCTTCCGCGAACGCCAGGAAGCCCGTTACGGCGGCAAGTCCGGGCCCAAATGCTGTTGAACCCTAAGCGTTGACCTGTCCGGCCTCATCGCCGGCAAGCCCGCTCCCACAGGTACTGCATAGGCCACAAGTCTGTGCAGTACCTGTGGGAGCTGGCTTGCCGGCGATGAGGCCACTGTTTTTTCCGCACAGGAGATGTTCTGCGTGCAGACGCCTATTCCCGTAACCGTACTCACAGGTTTCCTTGGTGCTGGCAAGACCACCTTGCTCAAGCACATGCTCAAGGCCGAGCACGGCCTGAAGATTGCCGTGATCGAAAACGAATTCAGCGAGGCCGGCATCGACAGCCAGCTGCTGGGCGACGAGCCGGTGCAGGTGATGACCCTGGCCAATGGCTGCGTGTGCTGCAGCATCCACGGCGACCTCACGCGCGCCTTGTACCTGCTGCTCGAACGCCTGGACGCAGGCGAGATCGCCTTCGAGCGCCTGGTCATCGAATGCACCGGCCTGGCCGACCCGGCGCCGGTGGCGCAAACCTTTTTCATCGACGAGGAGCTGCGTGAGCGCTATATCCTTGACGGCATCATCACCCTGGTCGATGCGGTTCATGCCGAACTGCACCTGACCCAGACCATCGCCCAGGCCCAGGTCGGCTTTGCCGATCGCCTGCTGCTGAGCAAGACCGACCTGGCTGAACCGGCTGCGGTGCAGGCTCTGCGCGAGCGCCTGGCGCGCATCAATGGCCGGGCCGCCATCGGTGTCGTCGAACACGGCCGCATCGACCTGGCTGAGCTACTGGATGTGCGTGGTTTCAACCTCAACCCTGACCTGGGCGCAAACCTGAAACCGGCGCTTCGCCCGGTGCTCAAGCCCGCCACGCCGGACAGGATCTCGACGCTGGTGCTGCGCACGGAAACCGCGCTGGATATCGACCGCCTCAGCGGTTTCATGAACGAACTGCTGGAAACTCATGGCAAACAGCTGCTGCGCTACAAGGGCGTGCTGAACATCGCCGGTGAAGACCGCAAGCTGGTCTTCCAGGGCGTGCTCAAGCTCTACGGCTTTGACTGGGACGCCCAGTGGGCCGAGGGTGAACCCCGTGAGAGCGTGATGGTGTTCATCGCCGATGAACTGCCCGACGCTATGATTCGGGCTGGCTTCGAGGCGCTGGCTGCGGGCTGACCCGCCGCGGCGTTGCGGCCTGGAACCACTGCGGCCACGAGCTGCGGTGGCGGGTTTCAACCTCGATGCACGGGATCAGGCGCTCGGTCAGCACAGCGGTCTGCCGCACTGCCTTGGCGGTGCGGTACTTGACGCTGTGGATGCACTCGCGGTCGCCGAACTCGCAGCGGTTCAGTGCGGTACCGCCGCAAGGGCCGTTGGCCAAGCCCTTGGGGCAGGTTTCCGGGCAGACGTACAGCGTGTCTTCCAGACGGCAGCGGCCGCATGTATCGCAACCCACCCATGGCCGTTTCACCGCACGTTCCACTTTGTGCAACACCTGAGCACCAACGCGCGTAGCCCACAGCGGCCGGCGAACCGCCCAGCCAAATGCCTTGCTCAAGCCATTGCGGCGGCTGAACAGCAGCGAATGCATGCCGTGCATCAGGTGATAGCGTGCTTTCTCTTTGAAGGAGGCATCGACCCGCGATTCGCCCTGCCGCCAGGCCGCTTGCGGCGGATGGAAGATCACCGCCGGCAGCCCGGGCATCTGCCAACTGGCCTGCCAGGCGGGCGCCCACTGCTCCAGCGTGTGGACCTGGCTTTGCCAGTGCTCGATACGGGCTTCCAGAGCCAGCAGCTGTTTGAGTTCGTGAACCCCTGACAGGTGCACACCGGCGTAACCCATCAGCTTTACACCGATGATCTGCAAGGCCAGGCGGTCAACACTGCGCGCTTGGGCAAACACCTTGGACTGCGCGGCCTCCGCTTCGAGCATGTCACGCATGGACGGGGTGACAGTGACGCCGGCCACGTGGTCGAGCATGGCCGCACGCCCGTGGGTAAGGCTCATGAGGCAGGCCAGCATGGGCAGGGGCGTGGGCTGGCGGCGCATCCAGTGCATGGCTTCCTGGTGTTTGGCGGCGTCGAAGCCCAGTTGCAGCGTGAGGAAGTCGGCCCCCGCTGCCAGCTTTTTCTCGGCCTTGAAATACTGGGCGCCGCCTTCTTCCTCACAGTACTTGAACGGGTTCAGGGCAGCGCCCAGCAGCCAGTGCGGGCAAGCCTGGCGGGCGAGCTGCAGGGCGGCGACCGATTCCAGGTAGCGTACGGGGCGCTGGCCGGGCTCGTGGCCGGGCAGGCGGTCGCCGGTCAGCAGCAACAGCTGGTCGAGGCCCGCGGCGTCCATACGCTGCAGTTGGGCGAGCAGGTGGTGACGCTCGCGGTCCTTGCCGGAAAAGTGCGGCAAGGCAGGTACCGGGTTGCTGAAAGCGGCGAGGGCGTCCAGCGGCGACATGTCCAGCGGGCTGCCGACGCGATCGCCGATGGCCACGGTCATCGGCCAGCCGCACAGGTGCGCACGGGCCATGATCGCTTCCATGGCGGCGAAGCGTTCTGTGGAAGGCTTGGGGACGAACTCCATGACGCAGACGAAGTTCTGTTCGCGCAGCGCGGTTTTCAGCAGGCTCATGTGGCCGGGCACCTGGTGTGGTCAGGGTGGCATTGTGCGGCACAAGGCGGGCGGGGTCATGTCCGGATGCGCAGGGTGGTGCTCTGAATGAGACATCAGCATGATCATGAAAAAATCTTGGGTTCATCTCAAATTTAATGAGTTTGTCTCAAACCATTGTCAACCGGACAATCCCCTCATTCATTTATGCATGCTGAAGGGACAAGACATGGCACTGGCACACAACCTGGGCTTTCCACGCATCGGTGGCAACCGCGAGCTGCGTGCCCGCTACTGGCAGGTGCAGAAAGACGCCGGCATCGAACTGCTGCCCGTTGGCGACTTTGCCTGGCTTGACCAACCGTTCGACCTTGGCTGGGCGCAACTCTTCGACGAAGTGGCGCAAGCCAAGGCCTTGGGCTACGCGGTCAAGCCAGTGGTAATCGGCCCATTGACCTATTTGTGGCAGGGCGAAAACAACGACGGGACCGACAAGCTGGAGCGCCTCGAGACCCTGCTGCCGCTCTATGACCAGTATCTCAACCGCCTGGCTGCGCTGGGCGTCGAGTGGGTACAGATCGATGAGCCGACCCTCGCCGAAGACCTGCCTCAGGACTGGAAAAACGCTTACGAACGCGTCTATAACATCCTTCAGCGCGCGCCCTTGAAGAAGCTGATTGCCACCTACTCGGGTGGCCTTGGCGGCAACCTCGGCCTGGCCGCCAACCTGCCGGTCGATGGCCTGCACATCGACCTGGTGCAGGCACCCGACCAGTACGTGACCATCCTCGACCGCCTGCCGGCCTACAAAGTGCTTTCGCTGGGCCTGGTTGACGGCGTCAACGCCGCGCCTTGCAACCTGGGACAGACCCTGGACCTGCTGCACGATGCCCATGAACGCCTGGGAGAGCGGCTGTGGCTGGCGCCATCTTGTGCGCTGCTGCACTGCCCGCTGGACCTGGCTGTGCAGAAGTGCCAGGAAGTCGCGGTGCTGGCTGCTGCACTGGAACAGAACCGCGCTGCGGCTTGATCATCGGCTGCCTGTGCCGGCCTCTTCGCGGGTGAACCCGCGAAGAGGCCGGGCCTGCTGATCAGCGCTCGATCGCCAGCGCCACGCCTTGCCCACCGCCGATGCACAAGGTAGCCAGGCCTTTCTTGGCGTCCCGCTTGATCATCTCGTGCAGCAAGGTCACCAGCACCCGGCACCCGGAAGCGCCAATCGGGTGGCCCAGGGCAATCGCCCCGCCATTCACGTTGACCCGCGCAGCATCCCATTCCAGCACCTTGCCCACTGCCAGCGCCTGTGCGGCAAAGGCTTCGTTGGCTTCGATCAGGTCCAGTTCGGCCAGTTGCCAACCGGCCTTGTCCAGGCAACGCTGAGTCGCTGAAACCGGGCCGATACCCATGATTGCCGGGTCTACCCCTGCACTGGCATAGGCGGCGATCTTCGCCAGCACCGGCAGGCCCAGGGCTTTGGCCTTGGCGGCACTCATCAGCAGCACGGCGGCGGCGCCGTCGTTCAGGCTGGAGGCGTTGCCCGCGGTAACGCTGCCATCTTTCTTGAACGCAGGGCGCAGTTTGGCCAAGGAGTCTGCGGTGGTGTCCGGGCGTGGCTGTTCGTCCTGGGCGAACACCTTGGGCTCACCTTTTTTCTGCGGCAACACGATCGGGGTGATTTCATCGTTGAAGCGCCCGGCCTCGATGGCCGCCACGGCCTTGCGCTGCGACTCGGCGGCAAAGGCGTCCTGCTGTTCACGGCTCAGGCCGTACTTGTCCACAAGGTTCTCGGCGGTGATGCCCATGTGGTAGTCGTTGAAGGCATCCCACAGGCCATCGGTGATCATGCTGTCGATCAGCTGGCCATGGCCCATACGCTGGCCAGTGCGGGCTGAAGGCATCACATAGGGGGCAAGGCTCATGTTTTCCTGGCCACCGGCAATCACAACATCGGCATCACCGCAGCGGATGGCCTGTGCGGCCAGGTGCAGTGCCTTGAGGCCCGAGCCGCAGACCTTGTTCAGGGTCAGTGCCGGTACGCTGTAGGGCAAGCCGGCCTTGATCGCGGCCTGGCGCGCTGGGTTCTGGCCGGCGCCGGCGGTGAGCACCTGGCCGAGGATCACTTCGTCCACCTGCGCCGGGTCCAGCCCGGTCTGCTCCAGCAGGCGCTTGATCACGGCGGCACCGAGGTCGACCGCAGGTACCGTGGCCAGGGCGCCCTGAAAGCTGCCGATGGCGGTGCGGGTAGCGGCGACGATGACCACGTCATTCATGTTGTTGTTCTCCGTGCGATGGGCGTAATGCCCAAGCATCGGTGGCTTTGGCTCATTTGTTAAGTTTGTTTTTCTTTCGGATTGATGTGAAAAACAAATCAATGGGCGCTCGGCGGGCTATCCAAGTAAGCTGAATTCCGTGCTGTTTTCACTCAACTGAATGGAGCCCATACCCATGCGCACCCTCATCGCCTTGATGCTACTGATCGGCAGCAGCACAGCATTCGCCGCCACCCAATGCACCACCGCAGACAAAAGCACCTGGCAAGACCAGGAAAAGTTCCAGGCCCAGCTCAAGGAGCAGGGTTACAAGATCAACAAGTTCAAGGTTACCAAGGGCAACTGCTACGAGATCTATGGTCTCGACAAGGATGGCCGCAAGGTCGAGATCTACCATGACCCGGTGAGCGGCAAGGCGGTCAAGTCCGAGTACCACGATTGAACAGCGACGGCACGGTGCAGCTGTGGGACCCGCTCCTGCGGCTGTGCCATCTCTCCATCGCCGGTGTGTTCTTCGCCGACTATTTTTTCAACGAAGAAGGTGACGACTGGCACCAGTGGCTGGGTTACTACGCACTGGCCTGTGTCGTGGTGCGCGTGGTCTGGGGCTTTGTCGGGCCACCCAGTGCGCGCTGGGCCGATTTCTGGCCAACCCCGGCGCGCCTGGCAGTGCATGCCCGTGCGCTGCTGCGCGGCGAGCCTTGTCATCGCCTGGGGCATTCGCCAATTGGCGCCCTGGTGATGCTGTTGATGCTCACCGGTATCGCAGGGCTGGTCCTGACCGGCTGGGCGTCCCAGGAGGTGGACGCGCTGTGGGGCGCCGATTGGCCGACCGACCTGCATAGCTGGTTGGCCGATGCGGTGTTGGCGTTGGTGTGTGTGCATGTGCTGGCGGCGATCTACGAGAGTGTGCGCCTGCGCGAGAACCTG
>NZ_JBNRIK010000016.1:38740-90964 GCF_053557975.1 Pseudomonas sp. XP2 | reverse complement strand
TTTCCCCCGCGAAGAGGCCAGGTCAGGCAACACAACTCAAACAGCCGGACACTGATGGGTCACACAGTGAATCCCGCCACCCCCGGCGGCAATGGCATCAATATCCAGCTGCACGATATCGCGCCCCGGGTACAACGCCGCCAGCAACGCCCGAGCCTCTTCATCGGCCTGCGCATCACCAAACTGCGGCGCGATGATCGCGCCATTGATCACGAAGTAATTGACGTATCCGGCCGCAAAGTCTTCATTGCCCTTGCTGAACCTGTTACGCCGCCCGCGCTGTGGCGGTGACACGACATGAATCTGCAACGTCCGGCCTTCTGCATCGGTGGCGCGCTTGAGAATCTCAAGATGCTTGCGCGTCACGCCGTGGTCATACGATTCCGCGTCGTTGTCCAGGTTGGCAATCACCACCCCCGGCCGCACGAAGCGGGCATAGAAATCCACATGCCCGTCAGTGATGTCCTCACCGGCGATGCCCGGCAGCCAGATAACCTTGCTCAACCCCAAGCGCTCCTTGAGCTCGGCCTCGACCTCGGCCTTGCTCCAGCCCTTGTTGCGGTTGGCATTGACCCAGCTGCTTTCGGTCATGATGCCGGTGCCATGGCCATCCACTTCGATGGCACCTCCTTCACCGACCAACTCGCTGCGCTGATAGCGCGCGCCGGCGAGTGTGGCGATCCGCTTGGCCAGCTGTGCATCGTTGCGGTGGCGCTGCTTGTTGCCCCAGCCGTTGAAGTTGAAATCCACCGCGCCCAGCGCGCCGTCGTCATTGAGGACGAAGTTGGCGCCGATGTCGCGCATCCAGATGTCGTCCAGTTCGCACTCGACAAAGCTTGTGCGCGGGCTGGCGCAGTGCTGCTCGGCCAGCTTTCGTTCGCTTGCCCGGCAGAACACGGTGACCGGCTGATAACGCGCGATGGCTTGGGCTATGCGGCCCAGGGCAGCTTGCACATCGGCGGTGAAGTCTTCCCAGATGACATCCTGGGCGCCGAAGGCGATGAAGGCGCGCTGCTGCGGTTCGCCCTCGTCAGGCATGAGCCAGCGCCCGGGCTCGTCGGCGCGAGTCAGGCCCAGGGGCAAGCCAAGGCCGGTGCCGAGGCCGGCCGCCAGTGACAGTTGCAGGAAGGTTCTACGGCTTGGCATGGCTCAGTCCTGTGCAGTCTTGAAGCGTGTCCACACGCGCATGCGTGCCCGCATGTCAGCCTGTGGAATATCGCGGCCCGGTATTAGTCGGGCATAGGTTGCTTCGTCGAGGTAGATATCGGGGTTGTCGCGCATGCGTGGGTCCACCGCCTGGCGCGCCTTGGCGCTGGCAGTGGGGTAACCGGTGAAGTTGCTGATGGCAGCCATGTTCGCCGGGCGCATGACGAAGTTGATGAAACGATAGGCGTATTCCGGGTGCCTAGCGTCGGCCGGGATGGCCATGGTGTCCATCCACACCGTGGTGCCTTGGCGGGGCACGCGGTACTGAAAGTCCAGGTGCTTGCCTGCGGCCTCGGCCGTGCGCTGGGCCTGGATCACGTCGCCGCTATAGCCCAGGGACACGCACAGGTTTTCGTTGACCAGTTCGGTCACCGGCTGCGACTGGAACTTGCGCACATACGGGCGTATGGCCTTGAGCAGCTCGCTGGCGGCGGCCAAGTCTTCACGCTTGGCGCTGCGTGGCTCGCGCCCCAGGTAGTTGAGGACCACAGCCAACACTTCGTCGGGCGAGTCGATGACCGAGATACCGCAGTCGGCGAACTTGGCCGCCAGCTCCGGCTTGAACAGCAGGTCGAGGTTGTCCAGCGGCGCATCGGGCATGCGCTGGCGGACTTTCTCGGCATTCACCGTCAGGCCGATGGTGCCCCAGGTGTAGGGGACGGTCGCCTGGCTGGCCCTGGGGTACCGGGCATGCAGCTGGCGCAGGCCGGGCTCGATGTCGTCCAGTGCCTCAAGGCGGCTGTGGTCCAGTGGCTGCAGGCTGCCGGCGCGCATCAGCCGTTCGGCAACGGTGTCACCGGGGAACACCAGGTCGTAGCCACTGCGCCCGGACATCAGCTTGGCTTCGAGTACTTCACTGCCGTCCATGACGTCGTAGATGACCTGGATGCCGGTTTCGGCCGTGAACTGCTTCAGGGTGTCCTCGGCAAAATAGTCGGCCCAGTTGTACAGGCGCAAAACGGCCTGTTCGGCCTGGGCCTGGCTGGCGCAAATGGCCAGCGCCAATGCGGCTAGAACGTGGTGTTTCATGCTCAGGCCCTCAGGGTATGTGGATGCTTGCCGTCCAGAGTCAGCAGTGGGGCGTACATTTCCGGGCGACGGTCGCGGTAGATGCCCCAGCTCAGGCGGTCATCGCGCATGCGTGCCAGGTCCAGGTCGTGCAGCCAGATGCCGCCGTTGTCACGGTCGGCCTCGGCGAGCATGGCGCCCTTGTGGTCGCAGATGAACGACGAACCATAGAAGCGCATGCTCAACGAAGCGTCGCTGGCGGCGACTTCATCGCCTACGCGATTGGCCGCCACCACCGGCAACAGGTTGGCGGCGGCGTGGCCGCGCATGGCCACCTGCCAATGGTCGCGTGAGTCCAGTTCGGCGCAGCCGGGCTCGGAGCCGATGGCGGTGGGGAACAACAGCACTTCGGCGCCCATCAGTGCCAGGCAGCGAGCGGTTTCGGGGAACCACTGATCCCAGCAGATACCAATGCCCAGGCGGCCAAAGGCGGTATCCCAGACCTTGAAGCCGGTGTCGCCAGGGCTGAAGTACTCCTTCTCCTGGTAGCCGATAGCGTTGGGGATGTGGGTTTTGCGGTACACCCCGAGCAGGCGGCCGTCGGCATCGGCCACGGTCAGCGAGTTGAAGAAGGCATTGCCGGCGCGCTCGTACCAGCTCAGCGGCAGCACCACGCCCAGCTCGCCGGCCAGCGCAGCGAAGCGCTGCAGCATCGGGCTGCCGGGGTAGGGCTGGGCGAGGGCCTGGTGCTGGTGGTCCTGTTCGATGCAGAAGTACGGGGTAGCGAACAGCTCCTGCAGCAGGATCACCTGGGCGCCTTTGGCAGCGGCTTGGCGCACAAGCTGTTCGGCGCAGTCGAGGTTATCGGGCAGGTTCCAGCTGCACGGCATCTGAGTGGTGGCCACCCGTAGCAGGCTCATGGCTGTACCTCCGGCTGCTGCTGGGTAATGCAGTGGATGCCGCCACCGCCGTGGGCTATGTGGTCGATACGCACGGGTACGATCTGCCGGCCCGGGAAAGCGTGGGCCAGCTGTGCAGCGGCCTCCTGGTCGGCGGCGATGCCATAGGCCGGCATGATGATTGCGCCGTTGGCGATGTAGAAGTTGGTGTAGGACGCACAGAACACTTCGGCGTTATGGTCGACCGCGGCGGTGGCTTCGTACAGGTCCAGCAGTTCGAAGTGTCGGCCCCGGGCGTCCGTGGCCAGTTCCAGGGCACGGCGGTTTTCCCGCACAACTTCGGCGTACAACGAGCCTTGATCATGCGTGGCGTCGACCAGCAATACGCCTGGCCGGGCGAAGGCACACACGCCGTCGATGTGGCCGTCGGTCATGTCGCCGGTGACGTATTGCGGGTCACCCGGCAGCCAGACGGTCTTGCTGATGCCCAGATGGCGGGCAAAGCAGGCTTCGAACTCGGCCTTGCTCACACCAGGGTTGCGGTTGGGGTTAAGCAGCACCGATTCTGTGGTGATCAGCGTGCCTTCACCATCGACATGCACCGCGCCACCTTCGTTGCATAGCGAGGTGCTGAAACCGTCGAGGCCTAGCTGGTCGAGGATGCGCCGGCCCAGGCTGCGGTCCAGACCATGCTGCGACTTGTCGCCCCAGGCATTGAAGCGCCAGCTCAGGCCGGCCAGGCCATGCTGCGGGTGGCAGACGAAACTCGGGCCGCTGTCACGGCACCAGCTGTCGTCCACTGCCAGTTCGATCAGCTCGATGTTGGCACCGCAGAGCGCGCGGGCGCTGGCCACGGCAGACGGGTCGACCACCATCTTCACCGGCTCGAAACGAGCGATGGCCGCTGCGACCCGAGCGTAGTCCTGCTGTACATCGGCCAGGCGCACGTTCCAGGCGCTTTCCCACAAGTCCTGATTGTGTGGCCAGATCATCCAGGTTGCCGCGTGACGTGCCCATTCGGCGGGCATGCGCCAGCCACTGTCGAGGAACAGGTGCATAGTGAACTCCGATCTATGAAGGATTTTTATCAACGAAGCCCGCCGTCGCGGGTGTTGGTATTCATGCTATGGCTAGGCCTGGCGGGCGACAAACGATAGATTTAGCGCACATCTGATTAGCAGGGCTTATCAATCATGCTTAAACACTGGCCACCTCTTAATGCCCTGCGCGGTTTCGAGGCTGCGGCGCGGCTGGGCAGTTTCCATAAGGCTGCCGAGGCGCTGAACCTCACGCAGTCGGCCATCAGCCAGCAGATCCGCAGCCTGGAAACCTACCTGGAGCAGCCGCTGTTCCACCGCAGCGGGCGCAGCGTGAGCCTGACCGATGCCGGGCATGACCTGCTCAGCACCACCCAATCGCTGTTGCAGCACCTGGCCGTGGGCATTCGTCGGCTTGACCAGTACCGCAAGCCTGACCAGTTGGTGGTCAACACCAGCCCGGCATTTGCCAGGCATTGGCTGTTGCCGCGGCTGGCTGACTTTCACCGGCGTTGCCCGCAGGTCGACTTGTGGTTGTTCACCAGCTTCGAGGTGCCGGACATGGCCACCGAGACCATCGACCTGGCCATCCGCGATGACCTCAGTGCCCAGGCCGAGTGCAGCTTCAGCGTGCTGCATCAGGATCAACTGTACCCGGCCTGCCATCCTTCAATGGCCGCTTCGGTTGTGCGCACTACCTTGCATGGCGAGCGGGAGATGGACTGGAGCCATTGGCAGCTGGAGGGTGGCGAGGATGTGGGGCAGCAGGGCAAGGGGCTGAATTTTTCCGATCCCGGGCTGTTGCTGGATGCGGCGAGCGAGGGGCTGGGGGTGGCCCTGGTCAGCCAGTTGCTGGCACAGCGGGCGATGGAGGAGGGGCGTCTGCAGGCGTTGTCGGCGCAGCGGGTACGGGGGCCGGCGTGGGCTTGCCTGGTGCATCGGGACAGTCAGGAAGATCCGCTGGCCCGGCAGTTTCTGGAGTGGTTGAAAGGTGCTTTGGCCTCAGAGTGATGTTGGCATTACTGGCCCTATCGCCGCCAAGCCAGCCCCCACAGGTACCCCACAGGGCGGAAGGTTTGCGCAGTCCTTGTGGGAGCTGGCTTGCCGACGATAGGGCCGGTACAGGTAAACCCAGGTTTTGCATCCTTTTGATCACCCCGTAATATGTGTCGGATAACCTGCGGGGGTAGTCTCACCCTCTGATCAATCGGAATCGCCCCACGCGGCGCTTCCCCGGCATAAACCTGACGAGGTACAGACATTGGCCATCATTCATCCTAAGGTTCGCGGTTTTATCTGCACCACGACTCACCCGAAGGGCTGCGAGCTCAACGTCCGTGACCAGATCGAAGCCACCCGCAAGCTGGGCGTGCGCGAGGATGGCCCGAAAAAGGTCCTGGTCATCGGTGCTTCCAGTGGCTACGGCCTGGCCGCACGTATCACCGCAGCGTTCGGTTTCAAGGCCGACACCTTGGGCGTGTTCTTCGAAAAACCAGGCACCGAAACCAAGGCCGGCACTGCTGGCTGGTACAACTCCGCTGCCTTCGACAAGTTTGCCAAGGCCGAGGGCCTGTACAGCAAGTCGATCAACGGTGACGCCTTCTCCGACGAGGCCCGTGCCAAGGTCATCGAGCTGATCAAGAACGAGATGGGTGGCAAGGTCGACCTGGTCATCTACTCGCTGGCCTCGCCTGTGCGCAAACTGCCGCAGACCGGTGAAGTCATTCGCTCGGCACTCAAGCCGATCGGCCAGCCCTACAAGTCGACTGCCATCGACACCAACAAGGACACCATCATCGAGGCCAGCATCGAGCCGGCCACCGAGCAGGAAATTGCCGACACCGTCACCGTCATGGGCGGCCAGGACTGGCAGCTGTGGATCGATGCCCTTGCCGGCGCCAACGTGCTGGCCGAAGGTGCTCGCACCGTGGCCTTCAGCTACATCGGCAGCGACATCACCTGGCCAATCTACTGGCACGGTGCGCTGGGCCAGGCCAAGCAGGACCTGGACAATACCGCTCTGCGCCTGAACAAGAAATTGGCCGACGAAGTGAAAGGCGGCGCCAATGTGGCCGTTTTGAAATCGGTGGTCACCCAGGCCAGCTCTGCCATTCCGGTGATGCCGCTGTACCTGTCGATGGTCTTCAAGATCATGCAGGAGAAAGGCGTTCACGAAGGCACCCAGGACCAACTGGACCGTATGTACCGCGACCGTCTGTATCGCGCCGATGGTGCGCCGGCCGAAGTCGACGAGAAGGGCCGTCTGCGCCTGGACGACTGGGAGCTGCGCGACGACGTACAGGACGAGTGCAAGGCCCTGTGGCCAAAGGTCACCACCGAGAACCTGTTCGACCTGACCGACTATGCCGGTTACAAGAAGCAGTTCCTCAACCTGTTCGGCTTCGAGCGTGCTGACGTCAACTATGACGACGACGTGGCCACCGATGTGAAGTTCGACTGCATCGAGCTGTAAGCCGAACCGGGCTGGCCCTATCGCCGGCAAGCCAGCTCCCGCAGCTAGACCACAAGCCTCATGGCCTGTGGAATTCTGTGGGAGCCGGCTTGCCGGCGATAAGGCCAGCACAGGTTCAAGATTTTTTGCTAGTTTTGGCGCACAACAACAGGGAATGCGCCATGAGTAGCCTCACCCAACCCGCCACCCCTTTTCGCCAGGCCACAGCCGATGGCTACAGCCTCGGCGGCTTCTGCTGGCGTCACGCCCAGCCTGACCCCCAGCGCCCGCTGGTGATCATCAACGCGGCCACTTCGGTACGCTGCCGCTATTACTCCCGCTTTGCCGACTACCTGTTTGCCCAGGGCTGCGATGTGCTGACCTACGACTACCGTGGCATCGGTGAATCTCGTCCGGCTTCGTTGCGTGGCTTCCAGGCATCGTGGAGCGACTGGGGCCGTCTGGACTTCGAAGCGATGTTGGCGCATGCGACCGAGCGTTTCCCCGGCCAGCCAATAGACGTGGTGGGGCACAGTTTTGGCGGTTGCGCAGTCGGCCTGGCACCGTCGGCCGGCCAGATACGCAGGGTAGTGATGGTAGGCGCGCAGTTTGCCTACTGGCGCGATTATGCGGCTGATCAACGCTGGCGGCTGTTCGGCAAATGGCATGTGGTGATGCCTTTGCTTACCCGCGCTTTGGGCTACTTCCCTGGCAAGCGCCTGGGCTGGATGGAAGACACCCCGGCGGGGGTGGTGGATGACTGGACCACCCGTACGCCACGCTATGAGCACCGGCCAAGTGGGCGCCGGCTTGAGAGGGTACCGTTTGCCCACGTCCAGGCAGCGACGCTGGCCATCAGCTTGACCGATGACCCGTTTGGCACTGTGGCGGCGACCGAGCGCTTGCTGAGTTATCTACAGGGGGCCCGGCACCTGCGTATCGCGCCTGTGGATATTTCGGTCGAGGAAATTGGCCATTTCGCGTTTTTCCATGACCGGTTTCGCGAGAGCCTGTGGCCGGTGGCCTTGCAGTGGTTGATGCAGGGAGCGCTGGATGAAGGTGGGCCTGGCACCCTCATGGATTGAGGGTGCATTCTGTAGGAGCGGGCTTGTCCCGCGAATGGAGCCACGCGGTGCCTGGCACCGGCTTTGCCGGTGTTCGCGGGACAAGCCCGCTCCCACAGAGCCCCGCTTATCTCACGGCTTGCGCGACAGCGGCTGCCCGGCAAATTTCACACCGGCCAAACCATGCTCGATCAGCGCACGGATATTGCCATGGTCGCTGCCCTCAGGCGTGGCCAGCACATCACGGTAGTGCTCGCCAAAGGCCAGCAGCGCTTCCTGGTCGCTCAGCCCTTCCAGCAACGCCAGGCCCAGTGTCTTGCACGAGCCTTCGTTTTGCCCGGCTGCGTTCTCCACGCCGCCGTTGTTGAAGGCCTGCGGCTGATAGCTGTAATTGTCGGCAATGAACGCCAAGGTATCGGCAAATACATGGTGGCCGCTGGCCAGGCTGGCGCGCAGGGTGTTCAGATCAGTCACGAGGTTTTCCTTTTTCGAACGCCGCTTGTTGTTCGGCGCTGGCTTCTTTCTGGTATTGGGCTTTCCACTCGGCGTAGGGCATGCCGTACACCGCTTCACGGGCGTCATCCAGGCTCAGGTCGAGCTGGCGCTCGTCAGCTGCGGCCTTGTACCACTTGGACAGGCAGTTGCGGCAGAAACCGGACAGGTTCATCAGGTCGATGTTCTGTACATCGGTGCGCTTTTGCAGGTGTTCGACCAGGCGCCGGAACGCGGCGGCTTCGAGTTCGAGCTGTTGCTGTGGGGTCATGGGCTTCTCTCAGATCATGCGGTTCTTCAAGTGGCGGCCACCGTTGATGACCACCTGGCTGCCAGTGCTGTACTGGCTGGCGAGCAGGTACTTGACTGTCTCGATCAGTGGGCCGGCGCCGGGTTCGAACTCCAGCAGGGCCTTTTTAAGGGTTTGCTGGCGGTAGGCTTCGTCGCCCCCTTCCTTGAGGATCAGCAGCCCGGGCAGGATACCGTTCACATGCACCTTGGGCGCATATTTTTCAGCGAACGACAGCACCATGTTCTGCAGCGCAGCCTTGGTGGCAGCGTAGCCGATGTGGCTTTTGCTGCCGCGCGAAGAGGTTTCGTCGCAGATATGGATGATGTCGGCTTTGTCCACCTTGGCCAGCAGGTCGCCCAGGGCCAGATTGAGGTGGTAGGGCGCTTCAACGTGCAGGCGGAACATGGTCTCGAGGTTGTCGAGCCCGTCATCGAGCCACAGCGAGGCGTTGTGGATGATGGCGCGCAGGCCGTCGTAATGGGTATGCAGGTGATCGATCAGGGCTTGGCGATCGGCTGCCAGGCACAGGTCGGCCTGAAAGTGCACGATGTTCGGGTGGGCCGTCTGTGGATGGACGCTGCGGCTGGCACTGACCACCGTATGGCCGGCCTGTGCCAGTTCAAGGGCCAGGGCCAGCCCGACGCGCTGGCTGGCTCCGGTTACGAGAATGGGGCTGTTCATGTTCGGGGCGGTCAACTTGTCTGTCCTTTGGTTGCCGCCCAGCATACCCGAACTGTTTCCTTGTTGTATGGCCTGGGTTCAGCGGCTGCGCAAGGCGCCAGTGGTGGCCGGGGAGGCATGCAGCCAACTGGCCAGCAGGCGGGTGGACAGGGGGATGAACAGGTACACCATCAGCGGCGTCAGGGCCAAGGTACTGAGCATTACCCGGGGCAGCATGTCCAGCGTCGCCAGCCAGGGGCCGAACAGCAGATTGAACGCCAGCGAGACTGGGAAAAATGCCAGCCAGATGGCCACGGCCTGCTTCCAGCGCGGTGGTTTTTGCACCGTATTGGTGCCAAACCAGTCGTCGATACCACTGACGCGCGCCTCTTTGGGGCGCTCGAACAGCCCGTTGCCGCGCTGCAACCAGGCCCGGCGCGAGGCGGAATGCTCCCAGGCATGCAGGGTGGGTTCGTCGCTGAAGCGGAAGATGATCTGGAATTCGTCGCCATCGGCGGGCGGGGCGAGGATGCCGGAACCGAGGTAGCCGGGGAAGTCGGTGGCCAGCTGCTCGCCTTCATGCAGCCAGGCCAGCAGGTCCTGGTAGCGGCCATGGGCGGCGCGGCGCGACACCATCAAGGTGACGGGTGGGGTAGACATCGTGTATCTCCTGGCAACGGGGCTGGCGGGTAGCTGGCCCCTTTGGCTACGTGGCCCGGGGTGGTGGGCAACGCAGGTGTGCATGCAAGAATCGGGCGCGGATTATCGCGCCTGTGTGATCTTCGGCAAATGTCAGCCGGCAAACGGTTGCACCCTGCGATCGGTGTCGGCGTAGTAGAATGAGCGCTCAACTTCCGCACTCAGGGTACGCCGTGCAGATGAACGAACATGGACGTGATCCGCTGATCGAAGTGGCTCTTGAGCAGCAGGAGCTGTTTCCGATCCGCGAAGTTTCCCGACTGACGGGTGTCAACGCCGTGACCCTGCGTGCTTGGGAGCGCCGCTACGGGCTGATTCAGCCAACCCGCACCGACAGTGGCCACCGTCTTTATTCCCAAGCGGACATCGATGATATCCGCCGTATCCTCGGCTGGCTTGAGCGCGGCGTAGCGGTGAGCAAAGTGGGCAGCATCCTCGCTCGCGGCCATGCCCTTGCCGCGCAGGTCAGCGGGGCGACGGACGCCTGGTTACGCTGGCAGCACCAGGCGCGTCAGGCCGTGCAGCGGTTTGACATGGCCGGCCTGGACCGGCTGTTCGACGAGGTGTTTGCTGCCAACACCCTGGACCAAGTGTTCGCCGAGGTGTTCATGCCGGTTTGGCACGACCTGGCGGCCGGGCAGGGCGTCTATGGGCAGGCCAGCGAGTGGCTGTTCCTTGACCAGTTCTTGCGTGGCCGGGTATTCGCCCGTTTGCAGCTCGCCCATGTGCCGCGTGGCCGCACAGTGCTGCTGGCAGCGTTGCCAGGGCAATGCCACGAACTGGAATTACTGGTGACCGGCCTGAGCCTGGGCAGCGACGAGATTGGCGTGACGCCCTTGGCAAGCGGGCAGCCGCTGCAGGAGCTGGCGCTCGTCTGCGAACGCTTGGAACCCGATGCCCTGGTGCTGTTTTCCCACCACCCACCCACGGCTGAACTCACCCGCCGACTGGTGCGCATGGCTGCGGTACTGGAATGCCCGTTGTTGCTGGCCGGCGAAGCTGCAGAAGTGGCACAGGACCACCTGGCAGGCAGCCAGATCGCCTGTCTGGGGGCGCAAGGTAGTGTGATGCGCCAGCGCTTGCGGCAGTTTCTGGCCGGTCAGCTCGATACTTGAGTGTGCAGTTCGGGGTGCGCCCGGCGATGGGCCTGGAGGATGTAGTCGCGCAGGCGGTCGATCTCTTCTGCCGGGCTCTGGCCCAGGTCGTAGGCTGCCAGGTCCGGGCCGATGCGCCGGCCCAGCACACCATGCAGTTCGATCGGGCTGATGTCGCCCGGTGCGAAGTTCAACTCGAAACGGGTGGGCGCTGTTGGCAAGCCGCGGATCTCAACCAGTACACCTTTGAACGAAATATCGCGGACCCACAGGCCGCTTTGCTGCTCATGGCTGTCGAGCAACGGGCTGGGCGTATCCATCGGCAGCCGCCACGCGCGCAGCATGGGGCCGTCTTCGTAGATTTCCGGTGAACCCACTTGCAGATGCAAGGCGTGGAACTCATCTTCCACCAACTGCAGCGGGAAGCTGATCTGCTGGTTGTTGAACTGGGCCTGCAAAGTCACTTGTTCGTTGGCCACCAGGCGGGTCAGCAAGCTCTGGATGCGACGGTCGCCATTGACCAGCAGGCTCGACATCGAGTCGGCCAGGTTCAACTGTGGCGAATGCTGCATGCTCTGGATGAAATCCAGCTCGTCCTGGGTCAGGAGCGCGTCTGCTTGCATGATCGAACTCGGTGGTGGCGATTTCTTCAACGGTATTGACCGTGCGTGGCGTACTTGGTTCAGGCGCGTTCGTCGGGTAGCAGGCTAGCGCGCAGCTCGGCCAGTTCGCGCTCCAGTGCGACCTGGCGGCTGACATCCTTTTGAATCCCGATGAAATAGGATCGCCGTTCACTTTCGAGCCTTACCGGTGTAATGGACAGCTCGTTCCAGAACGCGCTGCCATCCTTGCGGTAGTTGCGCAGCACTTCGCGACAGGGGCGGCCTTCGGCCAAGGCCCTGCGGATGCGGGCACGGCCAAGCTGGTCACGGTCGTCGGCCTGCAGGAAGCGGCAATCCTGGTAGAGGATTTCGTCGCGGCTATAGCCGGTCAGGCGTTCGAAGGCGGCGTTCACGTAGATCAGGATGGTGTCGTCGCCTTCCTGTTCGGCAACCACGATCCCGTCATTGGACGCATCGACCATCGATTGCAGCAATTGCGCGTTGATCATGTCTGGGCCATTGAGCAAAGAAAGGCTGAAGGCGGCGACTTTGGTAGAGGCGGCCTTTTGCCAGCGCTGAATGCTAGTATCCTACGTTTTCACTCAGTTTCGGAATCCTCTACCCGATGAAAGTCGCCATTATTTCCGGATCGGTCTATGGCACCGCCGAAGAAGTCGCCCGTCACGCCGAATCGCTGCTGAAGGCAGCAGGCCTGGAGGCCTGGCATGCGGCGCGTGCCACCTTGCAGGACCTTGAAGGTTTTGCCCCAGACGCCTTGCTGGCCGTGACCTCGACCACCGGCATGGGCGAGCTGCCGGACAACCTCATGCCGTTGTACAGCGCCATTCGTGACACCCTGCCTGCGGCCTGGCGTGGCCTGCCGGGTGCAGTGATTGCGCTGGGTGACGCCAGCTATGGGGATACCTACTGTGGTGGTGGCGAACAAATGCGCGAGCTGTTTGCCGAGCTGGGCGTGCGCGAAGTGCAGCCGATGCTGCGCCTGGATGCCAGCGAGACGGTGACCCCGGAAGCCGATGCCGAACCGTGGTTGGCGGGGCTGCTTCAAGCGTTGAAAGCCTGACGGAGCATGTTCGCGTGTCCTGGCCTCTTCGCGGGTAAACCCCACATGGAGGGCGCAGTTTTCCCAAACTGTGGTGTCCCTGTGGGAGCGGGTTCACCCGCGAAAGGGCCGGCACAGGCTCAAGCATTAGCTACTGCCCGGCATCGGCCACTCGCGCAGCAACGCCAACCACGCCTGCGCCGCCCGTGACAGGTACGCCCCGCGCCGCCAGATAAAGGCAATATCCCACCGCAAATCCTGCGGCGAACGCAGCGGCAAACGCATCACCCCAGGGCGCTCAAGCGCTTTTGCCACCACCCGGGGCAGCAACACCACGCCTTGGCCCGCTGCCACCAGCGCTGCCAAAAAATCCGCCTGGCCACTGCGGCCGCCTTCTTTCGGGATAAACCCTTGCTGCTGGCACGCCTTCAGCAGCCGGTCATTGAGCACGAAGCTGCGCTGAAACAGCAGGAACGGCGTATCGGCCAGTTGCCCCAGGTCGACCCCGTCCAGGCCCGCCAAGGCATGGCCAGCCGGCAGCAGGGCATCCAGCGGTTCATTGCAAAACGGCTGGTAGTCGAACGTTTCGTCGCTAGGCGTCAGGCTGCCGCCCAGTTCCAGTTCGCCACTCTTCACCGCCTGCTCCACGTTACGGCTGCCACCTTCGAGCAACTGGATCGCGATGTTCGGGTGGCGCCGCCGATACTCGGCGAACAAACTGGCGAACAAGGCGTCACTGCCCAGCATCGGCAACCCCAGGCGCAGCTCGCCACGCTCCATCTGGCTTAGGTCGTCGAGTTCATTTAGCAGTGCCTGGCGTTGGCGTAGCAGGGCCTCGCCGCGCTCCAGCACAATGCGCCCGGCAGCCGTCAGGTGCAGCTGCGAGGCCTGGCGCTCCAGGAGCGGCTGGCCCACATCTTGCTCCAGCCGTGCTACCTGCTTGCTCACCGCCGACTGGCTGATGTGCAGGGATTGCGCCGCCTGGGTAAAACCGCCGCGTTGGACCACTTCGATAAAGCTGCGCAGTTGTTTGAATTCCATGCTCGGATTCCATTATGGAATGGCGACCAGTCTAACAATTCGCTTCTGGCCTAGGCAGCCGAATCTTAAAATGAGGGCTTGTCGAGGAATCCGCACCATGAAACCCGCGTTAATGAAAAAAGCCCTGCGCCTGCTTGTCGAGCTGGCGATCCTTTGTTCTTTGTTCCTGCTCGGCGGCCAGCTCGCCAGTTGGCTGGGCTGGCCGATCCCCGGTGGCGTGATGGGCCTGGCACTGTTGCTGATACTGTTCGCTTCGGGTGTGCTCAAGCCGGCCATGCTGCAATTGGGCGCTGGCTGGCTGATGGCTGAGATGCTGCTGTTTTTCATCCCGGCGCTGATGAGCCTGCTTGATTACGGTTCGCTCATCCGTGAAGAGGGCTGGCGCATTTTGCTGGTGATCGCCGTGAGCACGCTGATGGTGATGGTGGTGACTGCTTTGACCGTGGAGCTGGTGTGCCGCTGGAGTTTGCGCCATGAGCCTTGAACCCATGCCGCTGTTCTGGTTGGCCCTGACCCTGCTGGCGTATCTGGGCAGCCGCTGGCTGTACCGGCGCAGCAAGCGCTACCTGCTGTCGCCGTTGATCCTGGTGCCAGTGTTGCTGCTGGCGGTGCCAGTGCCGCTGCATACAGCCTATGCCGAATATGCCCGCAACACCCACTGGTTGATGAGCGTGCTCGGCCCGGTGACCGTGGCCTTCGCGGTGCCGATCTGGCAGCAGCGGGCCATGCTGGCGCGCCATTGGCCGGCGCTGATGGTGGGCATGGTGGCGGGCAGCAGTGCCTCGATCGCCAGCTCATGGGGCCTTGCGCACCTGCTGGCGCTGGACAACGCAACCAGCCTGTCGCTGGTGCCGCGTTCGATCACCACGCCGTTTGCCATGCCCTTGGCCCATGACCTGGGTGGGGTGCCAGAGCTGACGGCGGTGTTCGTGATGTTCACCGGCGTGCTCGGCGCCATGTTCGGTGGCGTGCTGCTGCGCTGGTTGCCGCTGCGCACGCCGTTGGCACGGGGTGCGCTGTTCGGCGTTGGCGCGCATGGTGCCGGGGTCAGCCGGGCCCAGGAGGTAGGCCGCGAGGAAGGCTCGGTGGCCGGGCTGGTCATGGTCCTGACGGGGCTGTTGAACCTGTTCGCGGCACCGCTGCTGGCCATGCTGCTCTGACCGTTCGTGCCACTGACTCGCTCAGTCATCAAGCTGGCTGGCAACGCAAGTTTCAGCCCATGGCCTGCTGGCTAGACTCTGCCTCGACATAGAGAGCACATGTATGTGCCGAGGTGACATGCAATGACCGCAGCCTTGCCCTATTCCGCCAACACCAAATCACCGGGACCGTTCTGATGCCTATGGCCGAAATTCCATTGTGCGTCTGGCGTACCCGGGGACAGAGTTTCACTTTCCGGGGCCAGAGCATCCGCTACTGGACCGCAGGGCAAGGAGAGCCCCTGCTTCTGTTACACGGTTTCCCCACCGCCAGCTGGGATTGGCACTATTTGTGGGGGCCTTTGAGCCAACGCTTCAGGGTGATCGCTTGCGACATGCTGGGCTTTGGCGATTCGGCCAAGCCGGTCGATCACGCCTACAGCCTGATGGAGCAGGCGGACTTGCAGGAGGCTTTGCTTGGCCACCTGCAGGTCGACCAGCCGGTGCACCTGCTGGCCCACGACTACGGCGGCAGCGTCGCCCAGGAATTGCTGGCACGGCACCATGAACAGCGTGCCGAGGTTGCCAGCTGCGTTTTCCTCAACAGCGGGCTGTTCCCCGAAAGCTGCCGCATGCTGCTGATCCAGAAGCTGCTACTCAGCCGGTTCGGCTGGCTGGTGGGGCGTTCGTTCGGGCGTGATGACCTGGTGCGCAACGTGACGCAGGTCTACGGCCCTTGCACCCACCCCAGCGAAAGTGCTCTGGATGATTTCTGGAGCCTGATTGCCGCCAACCGGGGGACGCGCATCCTGCACAAGCTGGTGGGCTATATGCCCGAGCGCAGATTGCACCGCGAGCGCTGGGTCGGGGCGATGCAGCGCTCAGGCGTGCCACTGCGCCTGATCAATGGCGTGGTCGACCCGCTTTCCGGCACGCACATGCTTGAGCGCTACCGGCAACTGGTGCCGGAACCGGACACCGTGCAGCTACCGGGCATTGGCCATTACCCGCACACTGAAGCGCCAGCCCAGGTGCTGCGCCACTACCTGGCCTTTCGTGAGCAGCCTGTGAGCTTCTATCCGCAGAAAGTGGCGTGGTCCTGACCGGGCCGCATCGCCCTGCGTTATTGCCAGGCATTCAGCCTGCGTGAGCTTTGTTGTCCGCCCGTTGCTTGCGGCGGACACTCGGCTTACCTGAACCTGCCTGGAGCCATGAGCATGAGCGAGCCTGTCCGTCTGCAAGATCGCGTGGTGATTGTCACCGGAGCCGGCGGTGGCCTCGGCCGTGCCCATGCGCTGCTGTTCGCCGCACGTGGCGCCAAGGTGGTGGTGAACGACCTCGGCGGCTCTACCCACGGTGAAGGTGCCAGCGCCTCGGCCGCCGACCGGGTGGTGGAAGAGATCCGCGCCGCCGGTGGCATCGCCATCGCCAACCACGATTCGGTCAGCCAGGGTGCACGTATCGTCGAGCAGGCCCTGGACAGCTTCGGCCGGGTCGACGTGCTGGTAAACAATGCAGGTATCCTGCGTGACAAGACCTTCCACAAGATGGACGACAGCGACTGGGAGCAGGTCTACCAGGTGCACGTTGAAGGGGCCTACAAAGTCACCCGCGCGGCCTGGCCCCACCTGCGTGAGCAGAACTGGGGGCGGGTGATCTTCACCGCTTCTACCTCTGGCATTTACGGCAATTTCGGCCAAGCCAACTACGGCATGGCCAAGCTGGGCTTGTACGGGCTGACCCGCACCCTGGCGATCGAAGGGCGCAAGCACGGTATCCTGGTCAACGCCATCGCCCCCACCGGTGGCACGCGCATGACCGAAGGTCTGATCCCGCCCCAGGTATTCGAGCGGCTCAAGCCCGAGTTGGTCAGCCCGCTGGTGGTGTACCTGGGCAGCGAGCAGTGCCAGGGCACCGGTGAGCTGTTCGAAGTAGGCGGCGGCTGGGTGGGCAAGGTGCGTTGGGAGCGCAGCCTGGGGGTGGGCTTCGATCCGCGCGAAGGCTTTACCCCGGAGCAGGTGGCCGAGAACTGGGCACGGATCGGTGACTTTGAGCGGGCAGTGCATCCGCAGGACAGTTTGCAGGCGCTGCAGCAGATGATGGCGAACCTGCAGAAGTACCCGCTGTAGAGAGCTTGCAGGGTACTTTGTGGGAGCGGCCTTGCGTCGCGATTGGGCCGCAGAGCGGCCCCAGGATATCAGCCGCACTGCATAAATTGCCGGGGCTGCTTTGCAGCCCGATCGCGACACAAGGCCGCTCCCACAGGGGCCGCGTCAGCCAGTCGAGAGCGCATGTTGTTCAGGGCAAAAAAAAGGCCGCTGCAAGCCGCAGCGGCCAATCGAGACGTCAGATCAAGGAGCTTCAAAATCTACGTCGGTGAACCTCGCCGGCATGAAAGGCGGGGGGAGAGCCCTTCATGCCGGCCAGTGAGTAAAGAATAAGCGCTTGATCCGGTAGGAAAAATAGCGGCTTATGACATTCACCTTTACGTATCGGGCAATAGTGCCGCCGGCGTTCAGGCAGCAGGCGAATAGCCCATCCGCCAGCTGGTTTCCCGCGCTGCCGCCAGCAGCCGTTGCGCCGCCGGACCGTGCTCGTCGGCATGGAAGATCGATGTCGGCCCGACCACGGTCATTACGGCAGCAATCTGCCCCAAGGCGTTGAACACCGGCGCCGACAGCGCATCCACGCCCGGCATCAGCAGCCCGTGCACATGGTGCAGGCCGCGTTCGCGGATGCCCGCCAGTACTGCTTGGTAATCGTCTGCACGCTGCTGCAGGGCAGCCAGTTCCCGATCACGCAACTCCAGGGTCTCGCGCTCAGGCAGGTAGGCAGCGAACACCAGGCCTGTGGACGAAGTGAGCAGCGGCAGCACCGAGCCCATCTGCGTGACCACAGTCACTGCACGCACCGCGGGTTCAATGCTGACCACGGTGGCGCCCTGGTTGCCCCACACCGCGATGAAGCAGCTCTCGTTCAGTTCGTCGCGCAGTTGCGACAGCGGCAGTGCGGCAATTTTCAACACATCAATGCTGCCCAGCGCCGCCAGCCCCACCCGCAGTGCCTCGCGGCCCAGGCCGTAATGGTTGGTGGCTGCATCCTGCTCGGCAAAGCCGCTGGCAATCAGTGCCTGCAGGTAGCGGTGCACCTTGCTCGCCGGCATCTGCACATGTTCTGACAGGCGTGACAGCGAGGTGGAAGGGGAGAGCTCGGCAAGGGCTTTGAGGATGTCTGTACCAACCTCCGCCGAGCGAACTTTCTGCTTGCCGTTGTCGGCGGAGGAGCTGGCTTTGGTCATGGACATCTGCTTCCGGATTCGTCGAGTCGCGCCTTTATAGCTTGACGCCATGCGCGTAGCAAATTACGTTATTCGTAATCTGATTACGATAAAAACAATGCAGACGCGCTGTCACCCGCATCGGGCCAGCAGCCAGCTGCCCGCAATGGCTCGACCAGAGCCCGGAGGCATCGATGAATCGCGACACATCACCCGACCTTCACTACCTCAGCGGCTTCGGCAATGAGTTTGCCAGCGAAGCGCTGCCAGGTGCCCTGCCGGTCGGGCAGAACTCGCCGCAGAAGGCACCCTACGGGCTGTATGCCGAGCTGCTCTCGGGCACCGCGTTTACCATGGCCCGCAGCGAGCTGCGCCGTACCTGGTTGTATCGTATTCGCCCGTCTGCATTGCACCCGCGTTTCGAGCGCCTGGCACGCCAGCCGCTGAGCGGGCCGCTGGGGGCCATCAACCCCAACCGCCTGCGCTGGAGCCCCCAGCCGATGCCTGCCGAGCCGACCGACTTCATCGAAGGCTGGCTGCCCATGGTGGCCAACGCCAGCGCGGAGAAACCGGCCGGCGTGAGCATCTACATCTACCGCGCCAACCGTTCCATGGAGCGGGTGTTCTTCAACGCCGATGGTGAACTGCTGCTGGTGCCCGAACAGGGCCGCCTGCGCATTGCCACCGAACTGGGTGTGCTGGAGGTCGAGCCGCTGGAAATTGCAGTGATCCCTCGTGGCATGAAGTTCCGCGTCGAACTGCTCGACGGCCAGGCCCGTGGCTATATCGCCGAAAACCACGGTGCACCGCTGCGTCTTCCGGAGCTGGGCCCGATCGGCAGCAACGGCCTGGCCAACCCGCGCGACTTCCTTGCCCCGGTGGCGCACTACGAAGAGGCCGAAGGGCCGGTGCAGCTGGTGCAGAAGTTTCTCGGCGAACACTGGGGCTGCGAACTGCAGCACTCGCCGCTGGATGTGGTTGCCTGGCACGGCAGCAACGTGCCGTACAAATACGACCTGCGCCGCTTCAACACCATTGGTACGGTCAGCTTCGACCACCCGGACCCGTCGATCTTCACCGTGCTGACTTCGCCGACCAGCGTGCACGGCCTGGCCAACATGGACTTCGTGATCTTCCCGCCACGCTGGATGGTGGCCGAGAACACCTTCCGACCACCATGGTTCCACCGCAACCTGATGAACGAGTTCATGGGCTTGATCAGCGGTGCCTACGATGCCAAGGCAGAGGGCTTCCTGCCCGGTGGCGCGTCGCTGCACGGCGTGATGAGCGCCCATGGCCCCGATGCCGAAACCTGCGAAAAAGCCATTGCCGCCGACCTGGCGCCGCACAAGATCGACAACACCATGGCCTTCATGTTCGAGACCAGCCAAGTGCTGCGCCCGAGCCAGCAAGCCCTTGAATGCCCGCAATTGCAGGCCGACTACGACAGTTGCTGGGCCACCTTGCCGAGCACCTTCAACCCGAACCGGAGATAACCCATGAACCACACTGCCAATGCCCGTAGCTGGGTCGAGCATGCCAACGGGCACAGCGATTTCCCGCTGCAGAACCTGCCATTGGGTATCTTCAGCCGGCCGGGTGAAGCCAGGCGCTGTGGCGTGGCCATCGGCGACGCGATCCTTGACCTGGAGGCGGTGCTGGCCGCCGGCCTGTTCGACGGCGCCGCCAAGGCCGCCGTCGAAGCCACCCGTGGTGGGGCGTTGAACGCATTCTTTGCGCTGGGCCGCAGCGCCCGTGTCGCCCTGCGTGAGCGCTTGCAGGTGCTGCTTGGCGAACACAGCGAACACCAGGCTGCGCTGCAGGCCGCGCTGTACCCGGCCAGCGCCTGCCAGTTGCATGTACCCGCGCAGATCGGTGACTACACCGACTTCTACGTGGGCATCGAGCACGCCAAGAACGTGGGCAAGCTGTTCCGCCCCGACAACCCGTTGCTGCCCAACTACAAGTACGTGCCGATCGGTTATCACGGTCGCGCCTCGACCATCCGCCCGTCCGGCACCGACGTGCGCCGGCCCAAGGGCCAGACCTTGCCGGCCGGGCACACCGAGCCGAGCTTTGGCCCTTGCGCGCGGCTGGACTACGAACTGGAGCTGGGCATCTGGATTGGCCAGGGCAATGACATGGGCCAGGCGATCCCGGTCGGCGACGCCGCCGAGCACGTGGCCGGCCTGTGCCTGCTCAACGACTGGTCGGCGCGTGATATCCAGGCCTGGGAATATCAGCCATTGGGGCCGTTCCTGTCCAAAAGCTTCATTACCACGATCTCGCCCTGGGTGGTCACTGCCGAAGCGCTGGAGCCCTTCCGCTGCGCCCAGCCTGCACGCCCGGAAGGCGACCCGCAGCCGCTGTCATACCTTTTGGACAAGCGCGACCAGGCCGCCGGTGCATACGATATCGAACTTGAAGTGCTGCTGCTGACCGAGCGCATGCGCGAGCAGGGCGTTGCCCCGCACCGCCTGACCCTGAGCAACACCCGCAGCATGTACTGGACCGTTGCCCAGCTGGTGGCGCACCACAGCGTCAATGGCTGCCAGTTGCAGTCGGGCGACCTGTTCGGTTCGGGCACCTTGTCGGGCGCTACGCCGGGTTCGTACGGCAGCCTGCTGGAAATCACCGAAGGCGGCAAGCTGCCGATTGAACTGGCCAGCGGCGAGGTACGCAAGTTCCTCGAAGACGGCGACGAAATCATCCTGCGTGCCCGCTGCACGCGTGACGGCGTGGCCAGCATCGGGTTTGGCGAATGCCGTGGCACGGTTATCGCAGCCAACTGAGGAGGCAGGGGCATGGAGCTGTACACCTATTACCGTTCCACCTCGTCCTACCGGGTGCGCATTGCCCTGGCCCTGAAGGGGCTGGCTTACCAGTCCCTGCCGGTCAACCTGCTGCAGGGCGAGCAGCGCGGTGCGGGCTATGTCGCCGTCAACCCGCAGGGCCGCGTGCCGGCCTTGCGCACCGATGGCGGCGATTTGCTGGTGCAGTCGCCAGCGATCATCGAGTACCTGGAAGAGGTTTATCCACAGCCTGCGCTGCTGCCAGCCACGGCCGAAGCGCGTGCCAAGGTACGTGGCGTGGCGGCAATCATCGGCTGCGACATTCATCCGCTGCATAACGTCAGCGTACTCAACCGGCTGCGCCAGGCGGGCCAGGACGAGGGCCAGGTCAACCAGTGGATCAGCCACTGGATCAGCCAGGGGTTGGCGGCAGTAGAGCAACTGGTTGGTGACCACGGTTACTGTTTCGGTGACCAACCCGGGCTGGCGGATGTTTACCTGATCCCCCAGCTGTATGCCGCCGAACGCTTCAACGTCGACCTCGACAGCTTCCCGCGCATCCTTCGGGTTGCCGCACTGGCAGCTGGGCACCCGGCGTTCGCCAAGGCCCACCCTGCCCAGCAGCCCGACAGCCCGGCTCAGTGAAGCGAACGGTTCGCCGTCGGAAGCTTGCCGATACGTTCGGACAGCTTCAGGCGCTGGACCGGGTCTTCCGTCAGCAGTAACGCATGCTCCAGGTCGAAGCGCTCGGCCTGTGGGCAGTCCAGGTGCTGGTACAGCGAGGCGCGGGTCACGTAGTCGCTGACTTGCACCGGGCCCAGTTGCATGATCCGCTCGGCATCGATCAAGGCCGCCAGGTGGTTATCGTTGCTGATGTGCAACTGGCGCAGGTTGCGTGACAGGCGTTGCAGCATCTGCAGCGGGCTGGCACTGCGCAGGTGTTCTGCCGTCAGCGCAACCTGCGGGCCGAACTGGCGGGCCAGCAGCTCACGGCAATCATTGGGGTACAGGCGTCGGCCACCACAGGGGTCTAGCAGGTGGTCGGCACCCGGCACACGCAGCAGGAAATGGCCAGGGAAGCCCACGCCCTCCAGCGGGATGGACAAGCGCCGGGCCAGCTCCAGGGTAAGGATGGCCAGGGTCAGCGGCTGGCCACGGCGGCGTTGCAGCACCTTGTCCATCAGTGCAGCCTGCGGGCGCAGCGGGTGGTACTCATCCTGCTGAAAGCCAAGGGCATTGAGTTGGCGCAGCAGTGGTTGGGCCAGTTCGCACAGTGGCAGCATCGGCAGGTTGGCGCTGATCTCACGCTGCAGGTCATGCAGAATGGCAAGGCTGTCTGTGGGCTCGACGCTGCGGTCGTGCTCGGCGGCAATCCACAAGGCGGCTTCCAGCAGGGCGACAGGCTCGCGTTCCAGGCAGGCCAGGCAGGCTTGACGTGGCTTCATTGGGTATCTCCACACACGCTTGAGTATTAGCCGTGGCGGGCGGTTTCGTCCAGTGGTCCGGCGACCACCCCGGCTTCGGGCCGGTGCCTATACTGGAAGGAGCACCTCGTGGGGAGCCTGTCGATGTTCGCACTGATGCAAAGCACCCGTACCCAGTCACTGCACCTGTTCAATGACCCACCTACGGGCCTGAAAGCGGTTGTAGCGATCCACAGCGAGCAGTTGGGCCCAGCCATGGGCGGTTGCCGCTACCTGCCCTACGCCGATGATGAAAGCGCCATGACGGATGCCATTCGCCTGGCCCAGGGCATGAGCTACAAGGCGGCGTTGGCGGGCCTGCCGCTGGGTGGCGGCAAGGCGGTGATCATGCGCAACCCGCATGTGGAGAACCGCGCCGCGCTGTTCGAGGCGTTTGGCCGTTTCATCGATACCTTGCATGGGCGTTTCATCATCGCCGTAGACAGCGGCACCTCGACCCTGGATATGGACTGCATCGCCCAGAGTACCCCCCACGTAACCAGCACCACGGCCTCGGGTGACCCCTCGCCGCATGCGGCAATGGGGGTATTCGCTGGCATTCGCGCCACCACCTCGTTCCGGCTGGGCAGCGATGACCTCAGAGGCTTGCGGGTGGCGGTGCAGGGGTTGGGTAATGTCGGTTATGCGCTGGCGGAACAACTGCATGCGGTGGGGGCGGAGCTGCTGGTCAGCGACCTGGACCCAGGTCGGGTGCGGCTGGCGATGGAGCAGTTCGATGCCAAACCGGTGACCAACGATGCATTGATCAGCACCCCTTGCGATATCTTCGCACCCTGCGGTGTGGGGCCGGTATTGAACGGGCAGAGCGTGATGCAGCTGCGCTGTGCGGCAGTGGCGGGGGCGGCGAACAACCAGCTGACTACCTTGCAGGTGGCAGACCAGCTGGAATCACGCGGGATACTGTATGCGCCAGACTACGTGATCAATGCCGGTGGGCTGATCTATGTGGCGCTGACCCACCGTGGCGAGGACCTGGGCACCATTACCGCGCACCTGGCGCGCATTCCTTCACGGCTCACCGAAGTGTTTGGCCATGCGCAGGCGGAAAAGCGTTCGCCGGCGCGGGTGGCGCAGATGTTGGCGGAGCGGCTGTTGTATGGCTGAAGGTTGATACTGGCTTTGCTGGCCTCTTCGCGGGCTTGCCCGCTCCCACAGGTATTGCACAAGCCTCGAAGGCAGTGGGGCCCTGTGGGAGCATGCGCCGCCGATGTCACTCGGCTGCGCCACCTTCCAGCAACTCGGCCAACGCATCCGGCTGGCTCTTGAACGCCCGGGCGAACACATCGCGGTTCTTGGCCATGTAGATACCGGCTTCTTCAACCTGCTGCTCGGTCAGCGACGGCACCGCCTTGTGCAGCACTTCGGCCAGGCGCTCGGCCAGTTCGAGCATCTTGTCGTGACGGTCTGCTTCGGCCTTATCCATAAACAAGCGCTCCGGGTCGCGGCTGCTGCGGTACACCACTTCGACGGCCATTCATCACCTCTATGCCTTTTTGCTGGTTGCGTTGCGATTTACTGTATTTATATACAGTAATGGCAATGTTGGTTGGTTCGCAAGTAGAAATTGTAGCGTTCCCATGGGGCAGCACAGGTTGCAAGGCAGATGCAGAACCTGTGGGAGCGGGTTCACCCGCGAAAGGGCCGGCCCAGGCGACCCGTCTTCTTGCCACGCCCCGACGTGCCTTGCGGCAATCGGTCGCCTTCCAAGACAGGGGCCTGGCCCTTTAACTGCATGGCACAAGCGTCACACCGGTGACGCATCATCCTTACAAGACGTATCGGGGAATGGAACATCGTGAACATCAAATGGGCAGAAAAACTGCGCAAGGGCCTGCACGGCTCGGCCGACTCGCTGGGCAACCTGTGTGTCGAGGCGTTCCATTACCTGGCGCTGTTCGGCATCGGCGCAATCACCGCCTATGCGGCGGTGGTCACCTTCCTGGACATGCTCGGCAAGGGCGGGATCAGTGTCGATGACATCCTGCTGCTGTTCATCTACCTGGAGCTGGGGGCGATGGTCGGCATCTACTTCAAGACCAACCACACGGTACTAACACTCCCTCAATCCTCGGTATTCTTGAAATTCCAACAAAATCAATTTGTTATGGCATAGCTTGTGGTGCTCGCGGCTTTGATTTGCTACTCAAGCATTTTTGTCGATTTGGCGTGTAGATGAGGGGATAGATATGAGATGGGCAGATAGGATGCGGGTGAGGCTACATTCGGGAGCGAACAGTCTCGGGAACCTCGGTGTTGAGCTGTTCCATTATCTTGCTCTGTTTGGCATCGGGGCGATTACCGTCTACGCAGGGATTACTACATTCATTGACATGCTTCATCAAGATAAAATCACCGTCGATGATATTCTACTACTGTTTATCTACCTCGAATTATTGGCGATGAGCGGAATCTACTTTCGCACAAATCATATGCCGCTCAGATTTTTGCTTTATATTGGGGTTACAGCCCTGATTCGACTACTGATTAGCGATGTGTCGCATCACAAATCCCCGGATGAAGGCATTCTCTATCTTACTGGTGGGGTGGTAATGCTTTCCGTTTCGATTCTCGTCGTACGTTATGCTTCTGCTCGATTCCCATCAGTGAAAGAAAAAGCGGACTGACGAGGTATTTGGTAGAGTTAGCCGCTTACGAGCGGCGTTTTTGTTTTTATTTTGTTAAAGATTAGGGTTGTAAAGAGATATATCTTGATTTTTTAGCTAGTGAGTTTGGTTTTTACTGGCGAATATGGTGTGTGCGGGCGATCTTAGAGTGGATAAGTGCTCTATTAATAAGGAATTTGATTGATGCTAGGAGTAAATGAGAATTTATCGCATTTTAACATGTGCAGACTTATTTTAGATGGCCCTAGTACAATAGATTTCAGTTTTAAATCTGCCAGCTATCAATTGGACTTTGCCGACTGTAGGGTGAAAAGTGGTTATGGTTATCTGATACGCCGGATAGATGGTGATGAGGTTGATTGTCAGTTATTGATGTGGTTGACGCTTTACTTTGGAGAGTCAGCCACGGATCCGTATGCTGTGAGGAATTCAACCTGCTCATTCATGAGAGGTGATCTGCCATTTAATACAAGACTTTTCTTAAAGTATATCCGAAAAGTAGAGCGAAGGCCGCTTAAGTCAAACCCTAAATGGAAGAATGATTTTATACATAAATCCCTATCGAGCTACTGTTTGGGGGTCCAGATGGCGGATATGTACATGCCTTATACGTTAGGGCTATTTGCTTTATCTATCGAGTGTTTGGCCAATGCCTCGCTTGATGTCCGAGGCAAGTATAGTCAATTAGGGAGTAAGGGGTACAAGAGGATAATTGGGAAGGTTGTGCGTCAGGATAAAAACAATGATCCTGAACATCGCAGAAAAGTTAGAGAGTTTATGAAGTATCTGGACCAAGAAATAGATGTGATTATGCATATGCGTAATGCCTTTTATGGGCACGGCTTAATTTATGAGCCAGAACACAGGAAAAAGCTGACGCAATGCATGACCGATTGGATGATCAAACATGGGTTGGAGCACAAAAAGTCTAAACGTAAATGGTTTAGCGACAAACAGCTGGAAAGAAGTTTGGAGATAAATAAATTTGCACTATTCAAGCTTGCCCAGAATGTCAACCGTATTCTATTTGCATACTACTTGGGCGTTTCTTTCGAAATTCCCTTTACGCAGTATGACTTTCAGGTAAAGCATGCACCGTGGGATGTCATCGAATATGAGCATCCTCAGCGTATCTCGTAACAAGTAAGGTAGCAGAGGTGTCATATTGACATTACTATGAGGTTTTGGTAGGTTAATGCAATGCCCCTGCTTGCGATTAAACTGGGTTGTTAAAATGCGACCCGATTCAACAATGCTGCAGGCTACAGTCCCTGGGTTATCTCAGGTGCTGAATGTTAAGTTATCTCTAGTCTATAGGGTGAAGTGCAAGCGGGGGCATTTTTGAGTAAGCTGAATTCTAGTATAGATGTCGACGAATTGGCAGGGCTTTTAGGGACTAGTTATGGGAAGATACGTTACTATTACTATTCCAAGCCCATCCCGGACTACTATAAAACATTCGAAATTTCGAAGAAAAGTGGAGGGGTTCGTGTCATATCCGCTCCTCATGATCAATTAAAGGTTCTTCAAGAGCGTCTAAAGATACTTCTGGATGAACTTTACACTCCTAAATCATCGGCGATGGCCTTTATCAAAGGTCGGTCCATTGTTGAAAATGCTAAACAGCATACGCGAAAAAAATTTGTCTTTAATTTAGATCTATCAGATTTCTTCTCCAGTATTACTTTTCCGCGTGTTCGTGGGTTGTTAATGGCTAAGCCTTATTCGCTGCAGTCAGGAGTAGCTACCGTAATCGCTCACTTGTGTACTTTAAATGGCATCCTCCCCCAAGGGTCGCCATGCTCACCCGTGTTATCTAATATGATATGTTCGGGTTTGGATCGTCAGTTGAAGTCCTTTGCCATTAAGCATAGAGCTCGATATTCTAGGTATGCAGATGATATAACTTTTTCGTTTTATGATGATTTGAACTATATATCGCCAGATATGGTTTCGGTTTTGATGGGGGATGGCGTTTCTAATCATTATTACGTTAAATGTGGTAGGCCTCTGGTCACTATAATTGAATCTTGTGGGTTTGGGATAAATCTTTCTAAGGTTAGATTGCAAGGCAGATACGAGCGGCAAATCGTTACAGGACTTGTGGTTAATAAGAAGGTCAATGTCGAGCGGTCTTATATTCGTAAGACAAGTGCGATGATACATTCTATAGAGACGAAAGGTTTAGGCTTTGCAAGGGAGCGTTTTGCAGCCAGTAATCCCCCTGTAGATCCTGACACGGGTGTGCAGGTAGTACTCGATGCCCACCTGCATGGAAGACTTCTGTTTATTAAGCAAGTGGTAGGTGTCGAATCAGAAGTTTATCGCCGATTGGCTATGAGATTTAACTTTTTGGATTTGAACTTCAAACTCCCACTCGGGGTTTCTAAAAACCGTAGGGGGGTGGAGTTTAGAAGATCTACCCCTTGGTATGATAAACGGTGCTGGATTGTCGAAACGGAGCTTGATCTTGAGTTTGGACAAGGTTCAGCATTTTTTGTTGCCGATAATGTTTTGGTTACTTGCTCTCACGTGTCTGAATTTACAGGCCGATTTACTTCTGAATCTGAGGTGTATCGTGCTAATGCTCGGGGGAAAAAGTACAATGCAGGGGTGGTATATCGAGACAAAGCTAGAGATATTTCAATACTGAAGTTGAATGATGAATCACTAGTATTTGAGAAGTTTGAGATATCTACTAGGCTTGCTGATGTCGGAGACGTGTTGAGCGTTTTAGGTTTTCCGAACGATAAGCTTGGGGCCCAGCACGCTGGACGTCAAACTGTTGTTGTTAGAAATAAGTTCTCAATGTCGGGTGTTCAATATTTTGAAGTAGATAAGGAGCTTTATGCAGGGAATAGTGGCGGGCCAGTTTTGGATGAGGATAATAATTTAGTTGGTGTTGTGGCTAAAGGCAACGACGGTCACTATTGTGATCATAGCAGGTTTATTTGTGTTTCCGAATTGCTAGTGGTTTTAGAGGATTATAAAAAAGCTATTCTGCAGGTGTCTGTTTAGTTCTCCTTGGCAACTAGCTGCTCGATATTTTTTGAAGAATTGAAGAATTGAAGAATTGAAGAATTGAAGAATTGAAGAATTGAAGAATTGAAGAATTGAAGAATTGAAGTTTTGTTTTTTTGTGGTGGTGGTCTGTCGAAAGCCTAGATAAGGCTTTTGTTATTTTTTTTTATGTTGTTCTCGGGGGTAGAAATCTCCCTGCTAGTTTTTGTGCCGAGAAATGCTGGTCACTTCTATATTGTGAGCTTTGGTAGGGCTATTGAATATTTAGATGTCTTATTGTTAAGTCACATGTCTGATCGGTACAACTGTATCTTACACTGGTTTTAGGATGTGCTTATCGAAACAAATAAACCCTATCTAACGCAGTTTTCTCTGCGGCCTACTGACTGGTAAGCTTATGGTTCATTCTATTTGGCGTTATTTTTCCTCTCATTGTCGTTTTTAGCGGTTAGGATTGCTTCTAATATATTCCTTGCAGCAAAGTTAGTGATGCGGTGAGGGTTGTTTGTGATGGAATAGGTAAAAAGTAAAATTATATATGGCTACTATTACAGATCAATTTCCGCCGTTGCCTCTCGATGAACTAGTTTATAGGATTGAAAATTTTTCCTCTGCCTCGTTGGATAAAAAGCATTTGCTAATATCTGACCTCGTTCAAGTACATCCGCTGGTTAGTATGGACTTCGGTGCGGGCTCTGTATTTAGGCGGGCGAGGAAAATTGATGAAAATAATTATCCGTCCTCAGTCCAAGATCTTCTATGGAGGGTTGGCGGTGTACCTTCCGTGGGTAGGGCCAATCCCGAAGGGTTTCCGGTTCTTTACATTGCAGATAGGCCAGAAACAGCGTTTAGTGAAACTCACATAAATGACGACGTTGTCTTGCTTTCTGAACTGAGGATTCGAGAAGGTGCTAACTGTAGGATTGTCCCTATAGGTGAAATGCTTCAAATTCAGCGTACAGGGAGAGGATTCCTATCCGGCGATGCTTCGGCTACCATAAATAATATGTTGAATGCCTGTAGTACTGATCAAGCTCGATCTCTTTTAATAACGGATGCATTTTTGTTTAAGTGCTTGGTTGGTGATGATGAGCAGTATTTAATTTCATCATTTGTTTCTGAATCAATCTTTAATAAAAATAGGAATATATCAGCAGTCGCTTATCCCAGTGTTAGACAACATGGGGCAATAAACTTTGCAGTGCGGACTGATGACTTCTGGAACTCTTGGAGTGTAGTCGCTGCTCGCCGTTTGAGGGTACGCCACTTAGCACTCGGCTTCTACGAAACTACACGAACTGAGCATGTCATAGGCATCACTGCAGGAGGGCAACTAGCCTGGGAGAAAGGGAAGATTGAAGACAATATATCTTGCAGATTTGAGCCACCTTGGCATCCAGGACTGTGAGAATGCTTCGTCGATCAGATCTCTCAGTTCCTGCATATGGCTGAGGTCGATCAAAAATGACATTTTTGGGCGGCAGGACTGGTCAAGACCAACCACATGCCGATCCGCTTCCTGCTGTACGTGGCCATCACCGCACTCACCCGCCTGCTGATCGGCGATGTTTCGCACCACAAGGCACCGGACGAAGGCCTGCTGTACCTGTGTGGGGGCATCCTGCTGCTGGCGTTTTCGATCCTGGTGGTGCGCTACGCTTCGTACCGCTACCCCTCGACCAAGGTGCTGGACGCCAACGGCAAGACCGTGGAGGAGGGCAAGTAGCCCTCAGTTGGCAACGAAATGGCGCGGCTCGTGGCGGGCGTCACGGGTCAGCGCGGCCAGCACTTGCATGGGGTTCTGGCTGAGTTCGATGGCGAGGCCCAGGCGGATGCTGTCGATCACCCGTTGCAGGCGCACCGGGTCGTTGCGCTGGGCCTGGGTGATGAGGCGCTTGGCGACTACGCCGGCGTCGTCCGACAGGGTGAGCATGATGCTGCCGTCGAGGTTGGCAATGCTCAGGTTGACCCGGTATTCGGGGGCGAAGGCAGCACTGATTCGGTCGAAAGGGTTATTCATGCCTGAGGGCCTGCAAAGATTGTCTGCTGAAGTTGACCGGCCCCTGTCAGGTTGGTTCCTGGTGGGCAATTAGCCATTATCGTAACTACACTCCTTGAATCGCAGCCGCGACGCATGGCCAATGGCCGGCAAAGGAGTGCCCGTGGTTCCCTCATCTGCTGCCCGTCAGCGTGGCGCAATCGGCCTAATGGCGGTGGTTACCCTGGGCCTTGCCCTGCTGTTCATGCTGGTGGTGATTGACAGCGGCCGCCTGTTTCTTGAACAGCGCAAGCTGCAGCGCATTGCCGACATGTCGGCGCTGGAGGCGGCAGGCCAGTTTGCCGTGTGCACCGGCAGCGGGCCACAGGCGACCGCGATTGCCCGGGCCGCCGCCACACGCAACGGCCATGCGGCCAGCAACCCGCTGACGGCCAGTTGCGGATACTTGCAGACTGGCGCCAACAGCTTGCGAACCTTCACCAGTGACAACACTCGCAATGAAGCCATACGGGTGGATGTCAGCAATACGGTGCCCACCAGTTTTGCTGCTGGGGTGTACACCTTGGCGCAGGGCAATGGCGTGCCGTTGACCACGACCTTGCACGCGCATGCCGTGGCATCGTCGCCTCTGCCGCCGCAGGCGATGTTGAGTATTCGTACCACGCTGGCGACCGTCGACTCGCGGCAGTCGGTTTTGCTCAACGCTCTTCTCGGCGCCCTGGGTGGTAAGGTTCAGCTTGATGTGGCCGGCTGGCAAGGCATCGCCAGTACCCAGCTCAATCTGCTTAGCTACCTTGACCAACTCGCCATCGATCTCAAGCTCAAGGCGGGCGACTACCAGCAACTGCTCACTGCCGATGCCACCGCTACCCAGTTGCTGCAAGCGGCGGTAAAAGTACTGCAGCAGAGTGGTGCGGCGGCAGATGTGGTGACCAACCTGGGCAAGGTGGCACTGGGCGCCAGCAACAGCACGTTATTGCAACTGGGGGACTTGCTCGATATTCAGAACGGCACAGCGCAGGCCGGGCTGGATGCCAGCATTCAATTGCTGCAACTGGTGCAGGGGGTAATCCAGCTGGCGGTCAGCGAAAGTGCGGCAACGGTGGATTTGCCAATCAGCGTGCTGGGGCTGGTCAATGGTCGGGTACGGTTGAAAGTGATCGAGCCGCAGCAGATTTCTGCGGTGGGAGACCCGCGTACCGATGAGCTGCGGGTGCATACCGCACAGGTGCGGGCGATGATTTCGCTGGATTTGCCTTTGCTCAACTCGGTGCTTGGGTTGCTCAATGCCGTGTTGGATCTCGTCGGGCCGATCACCAATGTGCTTAACAATCTGCTCAGCCTGAACCTCGCCAGTACATTGCAATCGGTGCTATGCCTGGTCGGCGTGCCGTGTACGGTCACCGATATAATCCTGGTCCCGGACAAGCTGTCGCTGGACATCGGTCTTGAAGTGGCAGAAGCGACGACGCGGCTCAACCCGTTATCGCCTGAAACGTTCAGTTGCTCACCCAAACGTTTGACGACTCAGACTCAGAGTTCAGCCGCCAAGATTGCGGTGGGGCGTTTTGAGTCCGTGGACGCGTTCTTTACCAGTGGCACCACCGTTGTCAAAGCGTTGCCTTTGGTCGACATCGGGACCAAACGCTGCACCCGGCTGCTCATACTGCCTGCGATCTGTGATGCACGTAGCCCCTTCGCTGGTGGCGGCCTGGGCCTGCGCGTCAACAGCAAGGTGCTGGGCAGCGGAGCGGTCGAACGCCCGCTGGTGTTCCAGGCCCCCAACAGCACGCCGCCGAACATCGGCCTTCCCTCGGTGTACCAGAGCATGCAAACCGCCAACAACAACGTAGTCGGCAGCCTCACCGATACCTTGCAAGGCATACAGCTGGAAGCCTACAAACCCACTGCAAACAGCGGCCTCGGTGAAGTACTGGTAATCGTCGGCAACGTCCTTGGCGGCGTCAAAGGCATCGTCGAACCCTTGATCAAGAATCTGCTCAGCCCGTTGCTGGACCCCTTGGTCAACGTGTTGCTCAAGGTCCTCGGCATCGACCTGGTCAACGCCGAAGTCGGGGCCAACCTCAGTTGCTCCGGCGGCCGTGCTCAGCTGGCGCTGTAGACGGGCAACCAGACCTGGAAGCACGCACCTTCGTTGCGGTTGTGCGCTTCGAGCCGGCCGCCCATGGCTTCGACGATACTGTGGCTGACCGACAAGCCCAAGCCGGTGCCCGCTCCGGCGGCCTTGGTGGTGAAGAACGGTTCGAAGATGCGTTCGAGCAGGCGTGGGTCGATACCGCCGCCGTTGTCTTCCACCAACAGGCACAGCTGCCCGTCCTCGACGCGCTGGCTCACGCTGATCCGCGGCTTGGCAACCCTCCGTTCGAGCAACGCATCCCGGGCGTTGACCAGCAAGTTGATCAGCACCTGCTCGAGCTGGTCCTCATGGCCCAGTACTTCCGGGCACAGGTCTGGCTCTTCAACAAGCAAGGCCACGCCTTTGCCGCTCAACCCCTCAGCCAGCAACCCCAGCGCACCTTGCACCGCCACCCAGGCGGCGAACACCTGCTGTTCTACCTCGGACCGGCGCCCATAGGTGCGCAGATGCTCGACCAGGCGCGCAATGCGTTCGACCTGGGCATCGATCCGCTGCAGCTTGCCCGCCACATACTCGGCATCGACCACGCCACTTTCCAGGCGTTTGAGGGTATTGACCAGCGCAAGGCGCATGGTCGCCAGCGGCTGGTTGATTTCATGCACGAAGCCCGTTGCCAATTCGCCCAGCGTGGCCATCTTGGCACCTTGCAGCAGTTGCTGCTGGCTGTGGCGTACCGCTGTGTTATCGCGCCCCACCGCCTGCACTTCCTGCAACTGACCGTGCTCATCGAACAGGCCACGCTCGGCCCACACCCACCAGGCTGTTCTGCGTCCGGGCAATTGCAGGCAGATTTCGGCACTGGCCAACGGCTGCGCCGGCGTCAACATAGACAGGCGCTGGAGAAAGGCCGCCCGTTGGCTGTCGGACAGCCACTGACCAAGGTTCATGCCCGTCAATTGTTGCGGCGCGCATTCCAGCTGTTCGGCAAGCGGGTGGTTGCCAAACAGCAGCTCGAGGTCTGGGCGATAGCGGCAGATCATGGCTGGCGAGTCCTCTACCAGCACCCGGTAACGCTCCTCGCTCTGGCGCACACGTTCGGCCGCCTCGGTCAATTCGCTGACGTCGAGCCACAGCCCGACAGCCTCCACAGGCTGGCCCAGGTCGTCACGCAGCAGGCGGGCTTCGTCCAGTATCCAGTGGTAACCGCCAAGGTGATCGCGCAGGCGATAGCGGCAGCGTACCTGGCCATCGCGCAGCAGCGTACGGGTGCGTTCGAGCCACGTCGGGTGGTCGTCGGGATGCACGGCCTGAGCAGGGTGGCGCGCCAGTTCACTGTCTTTGGGCCAGCCCAGCAGCGGCATCAGGCTGGCGCTGAAAAATTCACTGTGCAGTGCACCTTCGGCATAGCGCTGGACGTAAATCACTGCGGGCGAGCTGGCGATCAGGTTTTCGAGCCGGGCGCGCGCGGCCCCGGCCTGTAGTTCCTGGGCTTTCAGCGCGCTGATATCGAGCACAAACCCCTGAACCTGACGGCCTTGCAGCTGGCCTGCCCACTGCAGCCAGCGCGGGCTTGCCAGGCGGTTGGCTGGCAGCAGGCGCAGGTTCAGGTTCAACGCAATGCCTGCGCGCAGTTGTTCCAATGCCATGCGTGCGGCTTCGCGATCGGCCGGGTGTATCCGGCCTAGCCATTGCTCTGCGGTGGCTTCGGCCGGTAAACCCAGGCGCAAGGCCAGGGCGGGGTCGAATTGCAGCGGCCCTTGCAGGGGCCATGACCACCAGCCGGCCCCCAATTGCTGTTGCAGTTCATCCAGGTGGCGTGAACGTTGCCGCAACTGGTGCTGGCGCAGGCGACTGAGCAGGGGTTCGATCAGCGCTTGCAGCAGGGCCGCAACCGTTTCGCTAGCAGGCGGCCGCTGTGCCCCTGCGCACAGCAACCAGGCCTGCACGGTATGGCCGTGCAAATAGGGCACGGCCAGTAATGGCAAGCCGGCACACGATGACTGCAACAGCGGGTTTCCGGCAGCCACTTCTCGGCCGCGTGGCGGTAGCGTTTGTAGCCAGGGGCGCAACCGCTCGTCATCGGCCCAGGGCCAGCCGTTGTCGCTGCTGGTGTAGGTGTACCAGCCGCCATCGCCCAGTAGCATCAGACGCAGAGAGCCCGCCTGCCAGTGCTCAGCCAGGTGCTTCAGTTGATCGGTGGCTGTCACCATCAGGCGGTCTTCGTCGCAGTCACGCAGGGCGCGGCCAAGCGCGGCTGCCAGTGCCTGTTGCGTCAGGCGATGGCCTTGTTGCTCGTGCTCGCCCAGCAGGTCGCCGATATCGAACAACTGCAGCAGCCAGCCATCTGCCTGGCGCTGGAGCCAGCCGCGGGTGTGCAGGGCAGGGCCGTGCACGGTCGCGAAGTCGAGGTCCAGCGGTTGCCCCTGCCAGTCGGCAGGGGGGCCTTCAAGCACCAGCCAGCTGTGCCGTTGCAGGTAATCATGCACACGGGGGGCGCTGTGCGAACTCGCAGGGAGCACCGTGCGCAGTGGGCCAGCAAGGCGCAGCACGTGCCCTTGGTCATCCAGCCAAAGTTGCAGCCCCACCGCTTGCGGGGCCGTCGCTGCCTGCTCGGTGGCCTGGCCGCCCAGCCAGCGCTCGAACAACCCGCTCACAGCTGCAAGCTCGCTTCGGCCCGCAGGCGGTCGGGCAGGCGCGGTACTTCACCGATCAGTGGCAGTACCAGCATCGGCAGCACGTTGGTCAGTTTCGTTTTGGGGTAATTGATGGTCACGGTCAGCAATTTGTTGGCGCCCAGGGTTACCTGCGCGTCACTGGCGGGCTGGAAGTTGAACGCGGAGGGCATCCACTGTAATTGTTGGCTGATGACCTGATGGGCCAGGGTTTGCACATCGGTGCTGTAGCTGGCGCTGTTCGGGTCCAGGGCTACGCAACGGCGCACGGCTTCGGCGCTGGCCTGGTTGAATGACTGCAGCATCAGCATCGGCAAGGTGTAACTGACCAGGCCGTAGAACACCGCGAAAAAGATCATGAATACGGCCGCGAACTCAATGGCCGCTGCGCCGTTTTGCCGTTTTGCCGGGCCTGCTTTCATGATTGCGTCTACCCTGACCATGAATCCTGAGTAACAGCATAGAACCGATCGACGAACAGGGATGGCCATTTGCCTATGCATAGCCTTGCAGTGCTTGTCTGGCTTGTGTTGTGCGCGGGGCAGGATGCCTGGGAACGGCAGATTTCCAATGTCCTGACGCTGGGTGCTGCCGCCTGTGCGCTGGCCTGGTTGCTGGCCACCGGGCACAGTTGGCTCGGTGCCCCGGGCAGCGATGCCGCGCTGGCTTTCGTCATCGTGCTGCTGCTGACGCTGCCCGGCTATATGCTGGGCCAATTCGGGGCTGGCGACGTCAAGCTGCTCGGCGCACTGGCCCTGGCCAGCAGCCTGGCCCACGTACTCGGCACTTTTATGGGTGCCGGTGTGGCACTGGTTGTGTGGCAAATGGTACGGCGCAGGGCACGCCAGCCGGGGGAGAAAAGGCCGTTTGCGCCCTGCTTGCTGGCCGGTTTTGCCGTTTCGCTTGCCTGGCTTGAGTATCGCGTCGCCTGTTAGATCGAGCGCCGCCCGCGCGGCGCATCGCGACGCAAGGCCGCTCCCACATTCGTTTCGGGCCAATCCCGCTTGTGCCATTAGCGCGCGACCCCTTGTGTGTTCCATTCGCTATCGAAGGTTGCGTCGCCGCTTCTCTGCCATCTCCAGCCGTGCACCCAGGGAGCGCGCGCCGATGGCGCAGGAATAACTGGCCCGAAACAGATGTGGGAGCGGCCTTGCGTCGCGATGCGCCGCGCGGGCGGCGCTCGATCTAACAGGCGACGCAAAAATACCCGCGAACTAATTATTGCGCTCTGCCATCTTGGTCCAGCGGTAGAAGTCGGGGATTTCATATTTGTAGGTATCCAGCCAGCGCTGCATGGACTGGTCACGCTCCCGCGCGGTTTGCACCTGCAGGCGCCTGGATGCCTGCTCGCCGCTGGACTGCACGCGCAACAGCCGTTCGGTGGCCGTTTCGTCCGGAGCGGCATGGGGCGGGTATTGCTCGGCCATCAAAGTCGCGCTGCCTACGCAGCAGGCCAGTAGCATCACGTACCTGATCATGATCACCTCCGTGTATCAATTGACCATCATGTCCGGGGCCCTGGCCGATGCGATCGGGCCTCGGCCGCCGGCCTTGATCTTGCTGGCGCGTGCCTGGGCTTCGGCAAATTGCCCCGCTTTGAGCTGCAGCCGGCCTACCAGGTCGGTGGCCTGCTGCCAGTTGTCCTGCACCAGCGCCAAGGTCACCAGGTTGACCGCAGGCAGCGGGTTGTCGTCTTTCAGTTCGATGGCCGTCAGCAACTCGAAGCGCGCCTGCTCATAGCGCCCCAGGTTCATCAGCACCACGCCAAGGTCGTTGCGCACCCGCTCATCGGTAGGCGCGAGCCTTACTGCCCGCTGGAGGTTCTGCAGGGCCTGGACGTCGTCGCCCCGGGCCGAGGCCAATTGGCCAAGGCCATGTTCGCCTTCGGCGGCCAGGCAACCGCCCAGCAGGCTGCGGTACAAAGGTTCGGCCTCGCTGAGGCCAAGCAGCCGTGACACCTTGGCCTTGCGCAGGCGAACCTGTTCGAAGGTGTCCGGCAGTTGCTGCAGGTGGGCCAGGCTGGCGTGTGGGCGCCCGTCGTTGAGCATTTCGTCTGCCAGGTTCAATGACAGTTGCTGGTCGGCGTCAGGCTTGCTGCAACTGGCGGTGGCGAACAACTGGCGCAGCCCTTCCGGCTGTTGCCCGGCGCATCCGGTCAGCAACACCAGGCTTGCGCACAACAGGATTGTCTTCATCATTCAGTCCTCATGGGCTCAACGCCCGCGCCAATGCAGAAAAGCCTGGCCCGGCAAGGACAATGAGCAAGGCCGGAAACAGGAACACCATCATCACTGCCGACATCTTTGCCGACATCATCGATACCCGTTCTTGCAGGCGGGTCAGGCGACGGTCGTCGAGCAGCGCCTTCAGTGCCTGCAGCGACTTCATCGCGCCGCTGCCTTGTGCCAGCAATTGGCGCAGGATCACGCAGGTATCGGTGAACTCATCCACAGCCAGCAGCTGGGCGACTTTTTCCAGCTCCGGGCCCAGCGCCATGCCTGAATCCACCCGTTGCAGCACCTGGCGCAACTCTGCGCTGATGTGCGGGATCAGCGTTCGGCCTTCCTGGCTCAGCACACGCAGTGCCTGCTCGACGGCCAGGCCGGTCTCGAAAAGAATCCGCAGCAAGGGGATCATCAGGCTGACTTCTTCGGCGATGCGCTGCTGGCGACGTGCCGCAGCCACGGCCAGCAGGCGCTTGGGCAGCAGGTAACCGACGCCCAGCGCGCACAATGGCCAGACCACCCAGCCGGCTGCCGCGCTGCCCTTGAACCCCTGTTGCAACAGCAGTGTCAGCATCACGGCCAACAGCGGCAGGCCCAGCTGAACAGCGGCAAACAGGGCGCGCTGGCGGCTGCGGCGCCAGCCGATACGTTCGAGCAGGGCCTGGCTTTCGCCGTCGAATCTTTGCAAGCGCTGCCCCCACGCGCTGCTGCCCAGCCAGTGCAGCCAGTCGCCCAGGCGTTCGTCGCGGGTTAGTCGCCCCTGCAGGCGTCGGGTCACCAGTACCCGCGCTCGCCATTGGCGAATGACCTGCAGGCCAAACAGGCTGGCGGCAATGAACAGGCACAGGGCGCAGATCAGCAAGGCCATGGTCACAGGCTCCTCATCATTCGCCACAGCACCAGGCAACCGAGCACCTGCAGGGCAAAGGCCAGCAACAGCATCATCTGGCCGCTGCTGTCCCGCCACATGGCCAGCAGGTAATGCGGGTTGGCCATCAGGAAGTAGCCGACCATCGCCAGCGGCAAGGAGCCGAGAATGATCGCGGTGATGCGGGTCTCGCCGGTCATCGCCTTGAGCTGACGCGCCCCTTGTTCACGCTCGCGGATCAGTTTGATCAGGTTTTCCATCAGCTCGCTGGCATTGCCGCCGTAACGCTGGTTGATGCGCAAGCCAAGGGCGAACAGCCGCAGTTCGTCCTGCTTGTGCAGTTCGGCCAGCTCGCTCACAGCATCCTCCAGCGCCACGCCCAACTGTACGTTGCGCCGCACCCGCGCCATGGCTGAGCGCAGGGGATCGCGGCTACTGTCGATACCGCCCAGCACCGCGTCATTGAGGGTGCGGCCGGCCTTGAGGCTGCGCACGCTGTAGTCCAGCAGGCCAGGCAACTGGTCGACGATTTGCCGCATCTGCCGGCGGCTTTGCCAGCTCAGGATCAGGTACGCAAGGTTTGGCAGGCCGGCCAGCAGCATCAATGCGGCCACCCAGCCGGCGGCGATCAGCCCCAGCAGCACCACGCCCAGCCACGCCAGCAACCAGCGCTGTGGCTCGATGTCGACAGCCCCCAAGCCGGCGCGCTGCAGCAGGGCGTCGAGCCATTCGCGCCGGACGGTGCCATTGCGCACAATGCTGAACGCCCGCCCCAGGCGTTGCAGGATGCGTTCTTCGTGCCGCTTGTACAGGCTACGGCGCAACAGCAGCAGGGCGACGCCCAGCAGCAGCGGGGACAGCGCCAGCAGCAAGGGGCCGGTCACAGCACGCCCTCTGCGCGCAGCTTGCTGCCCGCCGGGTTGGGTGCTTCGCGCAGAAAGGTATCGCCGCCACGACGATCGAGGCGGAACAGGGTGTTGGTCACGTACACCTCATCGCGCACGCCGACCACTTCCAGCACCTCGCTGACGCAGCGTCGGCCGTCGGGCAGGCGGGTCAGCTGGATCACCACATCCAGCGCCGCGCAGACCATCTGCCGCAAGGTCTTCTCGGCAATCTGCCGGCCGCTCAGGCCGACCAGGGTTTCCAGGCGCAGCAGCGCATCCTGTGCGGTGTTGGCGTGCACCGTGCTCATCGAGCCATCGTGGCCGGTGTTCATCGCAGTGAGCACGTCGAGCACTTCGCTGCCGCGGATCTCGCCCAGAATGATGCGGTCTGGGCGCATGCGCAGGGCGTTGCGGATCAGTTCGCTGGCCTTGATTTCGCCATGCCCTTCGGCATTCGGCGGGCGGGTTTCCAGGCGCACCACGTGGGGATGGTGCAGCTGCAGCTCGGCGACGTCTTCGATGGTTACCAGGCGTTCGCGGGGCGCGATCATCTGGCTGAGGATGTTCAGCAGGGTGGTCTTGCCGGTGCCGGTACCGCCACTGACCAGGATGTTGCAACGTTTGCCCACGGCGCGTTCGAAGAAGTCGAAGATGGACTGGTCGATGGCGCGTGTGGCCAGCAGGTCGGCGCTCTTGAGCATGTCCTGGCGGAACTTGCGGATCGACAGGCACGGGCCGTCCAGCGCCACAGGCGGAATGATCGCATTCACCCGGCTGCCGTCGGGCATGCGCGCGTCGACCATTGGCGAGGATTCATCCAGGCGCCGGCCAAGCGGCGCGAGGATGCGCTGCATCACCCGCTCCACATGGTGAGCGTCGATAAAACGCAGGTCGGTCTGTTGCAACAGGCCCGCCCGTTCCACGAACACCCGATGGGGGCCGTTGACCAGGATTTCCGTAACGGTGGGGTCTCGCAGCAACACTTCCAGCGGGCCGAAACCGGTCAGCTCATCTACCAGCTCTTCGGCCAGGCGCTCCATTTCGTAGCGCGACATGGCCAGGCGCAGGCGCGCGACGTAATCGCCCACCTGCTCCAGCACGAACTGGGTCAGTGCTGGCCGGGCGCCTTCGAGCAGGTTGCGGCCGCTGTCCTCGATGGCGTCGATGGCAAAGCGGTGCAGTGCACGCTTTAGCGCGTAGGGGTCGCCGGAGGCGTGTTGCTGGCCACCAAAGGGTTGGTCATTGCTCATTTGCTCCCCCAAAGCCGACGCAGCCAGGTGAAGGCGGGTGGTGCGAGGTTTTCCGAGCGCCGTGCCAGGCGTTCGCCGAGGCTGCGCAGGGCTTGAGTGAGGTTTTCACGCGGGGCCAGTTCGAACAGGCTCAGGCCCTGGTTCTTCACATTCAGGCGCACTTCGGGGCTGTAGGGGATGGCCTTGAGCAAGGGCAGCCCGTAGCGTTTGGCCAGGGTATCGGCATCGGGTGCAACGTTGCTCAGGTAGCGGTCCACCAGCAGGCTGGCGTGCTCCAGCTTCATGCCGTGGTCACGCCACAGGTCGAGCACTTCAAGGTTTCGCCGGCAGTCGAGGATATTCTGGTCGGTGTAGACGATCAGTTTGTCGCAATGGCTCACCAACGTGCGCAGGGCTTCGCTGTCGGCATGCCCAGTCAGGTTCACGACAATGTGCTGGAAGTGCTGGCGCAGGGCGCTGAGCAGCATGTACAGCTCGGCGGCGCTGGTTTGTTGCAGCGGGTCGTCGGCCTCGGCGTAAGTGAGCAGGCGCAAGCCTTTCTTGTCGCGCGTGAATGCGCTGTCGATCAGTGTGGTGTCGAGGCGGCGCAGGTGGCGCAGGGCGTCGCCGAAAAAGAACGAAGCCTCCAGGCCGAGCAGCGCCAGGCTGTCGCCACGCGGCAGGCCCAGGTCCAGCAGCAGGGTTTGCTGGCCGCTCTCCTGCACCACCCGGGCCAGGTGGGTGGTGAGCAATGCGCCGTCTGCATTGGCTTGCACACCGAACAGCACGGTCAGCCCGCCAAGGCTGGGGTTGCTGGTCACCGCCGGCATGCGCTTGCCCAGGCGCCTCACCAGCCCGGCCACTTCGCTGGGGCGTGAGCCATAGGCGACGAAATCGCGGGCGCCTGCGCGCATGGCATGCAGCACCAGTTGGTTGTCCATGCCATCGCCAAGGGCGACAATCGCCAACATCGGCCTGGCCTCCAGCACCCCCTCGATCAAGGCGCACTGGCTGACCAGCTGTTCGCGGTCCAGGCCGATGAACATCAGGTTGCTGAAGGTGGCGTTGACCAGCGCCAGCAGCTCGTCGAGGCTGCCGGCAGTGGCACCGATCACCTGGCCTTGCGGCGCCAGTGCGCCCTGTAGCCAGTGCAGGTCCTCTTCATTGCGGGTGATGGCGAGGAAGGTGGGGTTCAGGCTCTCGTTCATTGGGATAACCCACCCTTGCCGTCGAAGTTGCCGTTTTCCAGGAAGAACAGGCGCCCCCAGCTGGGGTCGTAGTTGCGCAAGTTCTCACCCGGCAGTTCCGGCAGCCGCGCGTTGGCGGCCAGCGGCTGGACCAGGTGTGGAGTTACGATCATCAGCAGTTCGGTTTCTTCGCGTTTGAGCGTCGATTGCCGGAAGAATGCGCCCAGGATTGGGAGGTTACCGAGGCCAGGCAGTTTGTCGACATCGGACCTGGTGTTGCTGCTGACCAAGCCGCTGATGATGAAGCTTTCGCCATCGGCAAGGGCAATGCTGGTGTCGGTGCGTCTTACGGTCAAACCCGGCACTTGCGTGCCGGCGATGGTTACTACGTTGCTGTAGTCCAGCTCGCTGACCTCCGGCGCCACCTTGAGGGTGATCCTGCCGGGGCTGATGATGGTTGGTGTCAGCGCCAGACGTACGCCGAACTCCTTGTATTCGATGGACACGTTGTCGCTGCCCGAGCTGGGGACTGGAATCGGAATTTCGCCACCCGCCAGGAAGCTTGCGGTCTGGCCGCTGAGTACGGTCAGGCTCGGGCGGGCCAACGTGTAGGCGAAGCCGCTGCTTTCCAGTGCGTTGATCATGGCAAGGAAGCGGCTACTGCCGCCGCCCCAGACGATGTTGAAGACGTTCTCTGTGAGCGGGATCTCCGGGTTCGCAATGGGTACCGAACCTGGGGATACAGAGGTGTTAGGCACTGTTCCAGGCGCACCGATCAGGCTGTTGTTCGAACCCTTGAAGAACAGCCGTGCGCCAGCTTCTCTGTACTTGTTTCGGCGTACTTCCACGAAACGGATATCGGCCTGCACCTGGCTGATCAGTTGTGCATCCTGCGACGGCAAAAAACTGTCTTCGGCCATGTCGGCACTGGCCCGGCCTTTGACGAATACCATGGCCCGGTGCGGTGACGGGGCGCATGCTGTCCACAGCATCAACGTGGTATTGCCTTGGCCCACTGCGGTAATCACCACACCGCGGTCACCGCTGGCCTGCACATCGGCCACCTTGGGCTCGCCTACGGCAACCCGGCTGATCGCCAGTGGCAGGCGCAGTTCCTGCTGCAGGCCCTGGTCTATCTCGATGACCGAAGGGAGCTGACTGATCGCCTCGCAGCCTTTGCCCACTGCCTGGGCCTGGGGCAACAGCGCGGCCAGCAGCCCGGTACAACATGCTTGTCTCAAAAAGGAACTACGCATCGCTGCATCCTTGCCGGGTCAGGGGGTTTTATTCGTATCGTCAGCCTGTGCGCCACGGATGATGTGCATGGCGGGTGTGGGTTTGCTGGTCGCCAGGCTGGCAGCGTTGGCCACCGGCGACTGGGAGAGCTGGCTGAAGCGGTAGAGTTCGCGGTTGGCGGCCTCCACCTGCGGTTGGGCACCGGGCTCGTTCCAGTACCGCGCCAGGCGCTGCTCATCGGCACTGCGCACGGCCAGGCGCAAGGTGCCAGCCTGGGCAGCCAGCATCAAACGGCTGGCCAAGGCCTCCGGCACTGCCAGCGCCACGGTGCGGGTACCTGTGCCGTTGTTCATACTGGCTTGTTCGCGCCGGGCCTTTTGCTCTTCGGCGGTCTGCGCCGGGCGGCCGTCGTTGGCCAGGCCCGTCTGGTCGCCGACACTGAGCACGCGCAAGGCCGGCAGCACCACTTGGGCGGAGGATTGCGGGTTGTTGGGCTCTTCACGCAGGAACAGCAACACGTCCACGTAGTCGCCTGGGCGCAGTTGGCCGGCGGCGCCGACCACTTCGTCCACACCGACTGCCACCGCCCGCTCGTTGGCACGGATCATCCGCGCCAGCGGCCCGCCAGCCTGGAAGCTGGACTCATCCAGCCAGGTGCCCGCTGCAAGTGGCCTGGCGCTGGTGCGCCCGATCACCTGGGCGGTTTGCTGGTAGGCCCCGGTGGGGGCAACCTGCAGGCGCTCGATCAGCACATCGTCTTCACTGACCGGCGTATTGGCGGGTAAAGCCTTGCGCAGGACGACCACGGCCGTACGCGGTGGCTCCGGTGGAGTGATGGGGGGTGGGGCAACGGCTGCAATCGGTTGTTCGGCCGCAGGGGTAACCGGTGCGGGCGTGGCCGCCGGGCGGCTCAGCACAACACCCCAGTAGCCGGCCAACAGCGCTGCCAGCAGGAAGAAAGCAGCCAAGGCTAGGGTCAAGCGACTGCTCATCTCGGCCTCCCTGCACGTTGCAACTGATGGCAAAAAGTCACTATTTCGCTATAGGACGGTAGCGCAGCCATTGCCATTTGCCATGAGCGGGAGGGCTTTTTTTTGGAATTGTGATTAAGTCGAGGCAATACAGAGGGTTAGCAGTATTGCGGGTGTTAATTCTCTTGAGCTAATCCTTTGTGATTAATCCTTTGATACATTTGCAGTCCGCCTCAGCTTGGCGATTCTTTGATGGCAAATAGGTGTCACTTTGATACCGCAATCGCCGGCATGTGCCGCAAGGAGCTGAGACATGAAACTGTTCATTCTGCATTGCATGACCTTCCTGCATCGCAAGGACGGTGCGTCCGGTATCGAATACGCGGTCATCGCGACGATGGTCGCAGTGGTGCTGGCCGCCTTCGTTGGCGACATCTCCACGGCCGTCAACACCACCTTCACCACGATCAAAAATGCCCTTTGACCGGTGAGCAGGAGCCAACGCCATGCAGAACGCTTTCTCGCGCCAGCAGATCCTTTTGGTGGATGACGAGCAGGACGCTCTGCTGGAGCTGGCCGAACTTCTCGAAAATGAAGGCTTCGCCTGCCTGACCGCGACATCGGTACAGGTTGCCTTGCAACAGCTTACCCGTCATCCGGACGTTGCCCTGGTGATCACCGACCTGCGTATGCCGGAGGAAAGCGGCATTGGTCTGATCAGGCGCATGCGCAATCACACGGCCCGCCAGCACCTGCCGGTGATTGTCATGTCCGGGCAGGCCGACGTGGATGACGTCAGTGAAATGCTGCACCTGCAGGTGGTGGATTTTTTCCGCAAGCCGCTTTATCACGCGCGTTTGCTGAAGACCCTGGAGAACCTGTTCCCCGTACCAAAGCTGAGGGTAGTGAGTTGAGGAAGGCCTTCAATGGCCTTTAATAAAAACGCCCGGCACTTGGCCGGGCGTTTTTCATTGTGCGGTCAGGCGTCCGGGTCGCTCAGTTCAAGGGCGCCGCGCTTGCTGCGCAGCTTGCCGTAGAAGTGTTCCAGCGCGTGGTTGAGCTTGGTGGCGGCACCGTCGACTGCCTGGTCCACCGAAGTGGCAGTGTGGGTCACGGAAATCGGTTGGTGGCCTTTGGGGCGAGCCTCCATCTGGCAGCGTTTGTCATGCGGTCCGGGCTTGGCGCCGTTCTCGTCGCGCAGGTGAACCTCGATGCGGGTGAGGTCTTCTTCGTAACGTTCCAGGGAGCTTTGCAGTGTACTGCGGACCCACTGGTCGAGACGGGCGTTGCTTTCGAAATGGTTGCTGCTGTTGACCTGGATTTGCATGATTCAATCCTTATTCAGCTTGCTCGCATGGAGACGCGCTCAGGTCCTTGAGACCCTTGGAATTTCTGCGCCTCTTGACTCTAAGGTCAGGCAACCGCGGACCGAATTCAAGCCCTTTTTGAAAATAAATTTCTTGTTGCAAATGGGGCTGGCAGGCGTGGCCACGCCGAGCGATGTGGTGAGCAGCAGGGCGTGGACGAGGGGGCTGGGGCGCAACGGCATGGGTCGGGTCCTGAGAGAGGGGGCTGCCATGTCTGTCACGCAAGGTTGGGAAAATGGCTCAGTTGATTTGATCTTTTTTTTTGCGGGTGTTTTCGCCATGAATTTTTTGTCGCCTGTGAGATCGAGCGCCGCCCGCGCGGCGCTTCGCGGGGCAAGCCCGCTCCCACATTTGTTTCGGGCCAATCAGTCCTGTGACAAAGGAGCGCGATCGCCTTGGCGCATGGCTCGATATCGAGTCGTACAAACAAGGCGGTCGCGCGCCTCTCTTGCAGGCATAACTGGCCCGAAACAAATGTGGGAGCGGGCTTGCCCCGCGAAGCGCCGCGCGGGCGGCGCTCGATCTACGCCCCCTGCAAAACCCGCGGCGGTCACCTGGTAGCCCTCACCCCACATCCACCATCACCCACGACCGGGTGAAGCGCCGCACCCGAACCGGCAGTGCTACCTCCAGCATTTGCAGGATGCGCTCACTGTCATCCAGCGGATACGACCCGGAAATCCGCCAGGCGCATCTGCGAGGCCACCAGCATGCCGTCGACCCAGGCGCCCACATTGTGGTCGAGCGCCGAGACCGACTGCCAGCCCCCGTTGAAGCGGCCGCCGTGCCGGTGTAGCGCCCCTTCGCCGGTACGCAGCAGCAATGGTCGGGGATCGTTGGCCACTTGCAGCGCCAGTTCACCTTCGAACAGCCGCACCCGGGTAAGCCAGTTGTGATGGGCGCGGTACAGGCCTTCGACCGTGGATGTGAGCGCGCTGGGCACCGTGATACTCCGGCGCTGTGTAGCGCAAATAGTAGTAAGAATTGTTCGCGCTGTATTGCAGGGCAAAGTGCTCGGCAATCTCCACCGGCCCTATCGCCCGCAAGCCAGCTCCCACAGAAGCCCGCTGTCTTCAAGCCCTGTGCAATACCGGTGGGAGCCGGCTTGCCGGCGATAGGGCCAGAACAGGCAGCACATCGCTAACTCTTTGCCTATGAGAATTGAAATCATTATTATTGCACCCCCAGAAAACATCCGGACCTTGCCATGACGCGCAAAACTGCCGGCCTTCCGCACAGCTATCGGCTGGCCGTTGCCTCACGCAGCCTGGCCGCGCTATTGGGCGGCTACCTGTTGGCGTCCATGGCCAGCGTCTGCATTGCCCTGGTAGTACCGCTGCCAACGGTCGATGCCACGCTGACCGGCCTGTTGTTGTCGTTCGTCTTTTACCTGCTGGCATTCATCTGGTGCTTTGCCTGTCGCAGCGCCTGGCGTGCCTGGCTGGGCGTGTTGGCGCCCAGCCTGCTGTTGGCCATGATCAGCGGCGTTGCCTACTGGATGAAAAACCCATGAAAGAAGGCTTCCGCCAGGCGATGGCCTGGCTGCACACCTGGACCGGCCTGATCTTCGGCTGGCTGTTGTTTGCCATCTTCCTGACCGGCACGTTGTCGTATTTCAAGGAAGAAATTACCCACTGGATGCAGCCCGAAGTGCGCAGTCATGCCTTGGACCCGGCCCTCAGCCTGGATAAGGCCCAGCAGTATCTGCAAGACAACGCCGGGCATTCCGCGTCCTGGTTCATCCGCATGCCCAACGAGCGCGAGGCGGGCTTGAGCGTTGGCTATCGCGATCCCAATGGCGGGCCGCGTGGCTTTGTCAACAAAACCCTGGATACGCAGACCGGCCAACCGGTTGAGGCGCGCGACAGCCGTGGTGGCGATTTCTTCTACCGTTTCCACTTCCAGCTGCAGATGCCATACCCGTTTGGCCGCTGGCTGTCGACCTTCTGCGCCTTCATCATGCTGCTGGGGCTGGTCACCGGCATCATCACCCACAAGAAGATCTTCAAGGAGTTCTTCACCTTCCGCCCCGGCAAGGGCCAGCGGTCCTGGCTGGACGGGCACAACGCCATAGGCGTGCTGGTGCTGCCATTCCACCTGATGATCAGCTACAGCAGCCTGGTGCTGTTCATGTACATGGTGATGCCGGCGGGCATCATGGCCAGCTATGGCAATGACACCGGCAAGTACTTCAACGACCTGTTCGGGCGCGACGATGCGCCCAAGGCAGCCCAACTGGCGACGCCGCTGGTCGCCCTGCCAAGCCTGTATGCCAAGGTGCAGGCGCTGCAGCCCGGGGCGCGCATTGGCAACATCCAGGTGCAGAACCCGGGTGACAGCAATGCCCGCGTCACCTTTACCCAATCGGCTGCCGACCACGTGGCTTATCGGCGCAGTGCCAACTGGACGTTTGACGGCGCCAGTGGCGCGCTGCTGAGCCAGGGCAAGCCAGAGAGCGGGGCAATGATGACCGCCTTCAGCTTTGCCGGGTTGCACATGGGCAACTTTGCCGGGCCCTGGCTGCGCTGGCTGTACTTCTTTTTTGGCATTGCTGGCACTGCGGTGATCGGCACCGGGCTGGTGATGTGGCTGGGCAAGCGCCAACTCAAACATGCCAAGCGCCCGCACATGCCGGGTGAGTTGCGCCTGGTCGAGGTGCTCAATATCGCCAGCATGAGCGGGCTGTTGCTGGCGGTGGCGGGCTTCTTCTGGGCCAACCGCCTGATTCCGGTGGGCATCGAGGGCCGCGCCACTTGGGAGGTCAATGCCTTCTTCATCGCCTGGGGCTTGTCATTGGTGCATGCCGTGCTGCGCAGCGGGCGCCGGGCTTGGGGCGAGCAACTGGCCCTGGGTGCGCTGGCCTTTGCCCTGTTGCCGCTGCTCAACGGCCTTGGCACCGACCGGGGACTGAACCATTCGTTGCAGGCGGGTGACTGGGCCATGGCGGGCTTCGACCTGACGGCACTGGGTACCGGCCTGTTCCTGGCCTGGCTGGCCGGCAAGATGCTGCGCAGCCCCAAACCGGCAGCCAGGCGAGCACGCGTGGCACAAAAACCGGGCACTGAAACGGCGCAGGTGAGCTGATGCTGGGTAACGCACTGATTGCATTCGCAGGCTTTGTCGCCCTGTGCCTGGCCATGGAAAAGCACTTCAGCGAACTGCTTGGGCGCAAGCCGCGCCCCGGGCAGTTACGGGTGTTGCGGGTTGCCGGTTGGCTGCTGCTGATGCTGTCGCTGGTCCTCAGCGTGCACCTGCGTGGTTGGGCCCATGGCTTGGTGGAGTGGACGGCGGTGATGATGGCGGGGGTGACCGTGTGGGTGTTTGGCTTGCCCTACCAGCCGCGCCTGCTGCTGGGCGCAGCTGCCGCCAGCGTGGTGCTCGGGCCTTTGCTGGCCGTGTTCGCTGTGTGAACCCGTGAGCGAGCAGAGGGATATCATCGAGCCCGAGGCCGACAGCGCGGGCGGGCGTGCACGTTTCGTCCAGGTGTTCCTGGCCCAGCGTGCGCGCATGGAGGCACTGGTCAGCCGGCGTGTAGGCTGTCGCGCCACGGCTTCAGACCTGGTCCAGGAGCTGTTCCTGCGTTTCTGGCGCCGCCCCGAGGTCAAGGTCGAGGCGCTGGACACGTACCTGTTGCGTTGTGCCGGCAACCTTGCGATCGACCACCTGCGCAGTGAAGGCAGCCGTGAACGCGTGGCAGAAGCCGCGCTGCCAATGGACGACACGGGCATGGCTCAGGCGCCCGAGCAGGCGCTGGAGGTCGACCACGACCTGCAGCGCATCGAAGCCGCCTTGCGCGCCTTGCCCGAGCGCACCCGGCAGATCTTTCTGCTCAACCGCATCCACGGCTGCAAGTACGGTGAAATCGCCAAGGCTATGCAGCTGTCCCAGAGTGCCGTGGAAAAGCATATGATGCGCGCCCTTGAAGCGTGCAAGGCGAGTGTTGCCGAGCCCGCGCCCACCCCACGCCGGCCTGGGAGTGCCCGTCGATGAGCCGTTTGCCCCCGATCACCGAGGCGCAGTCCCAGGCCGCTTTGCAATGGCTCAGCCGCATCAATGAGCAGCCCGCGCAAGCGGAAGGGGCTGCGTTCAAACGCTGGTTGCTGGCCGACCCCGGGCACCGTGAGGCCTACCAACAGGCCCAGGCGCTGTGGCAGAAAAGCGCCGCTCCGGCCGCGCGACTGGCCGACGAAGAACAGGACGCCCTGCAGCACTACCTCAATGCAATGGCCAGGCCACCGACCCGTGGCCCGTGGCGGCGGATGGCGGCAATGGCGATGGCGGCCTGCCTGATGCTGGCCGTGGGCGTTGCCGGGGGCTGGCACCCGGGATACTGGTTGCAGGAGCTGCAGGCTGACTACAGCAGTGCCGGGCAGATTCGCCAGATGACCTTGGCCGACCAGTCGCAGGTGACGCTTGATGCAGGTAGCGCCATTGCAGTCGATTTTGCCCAGGGTGAGCGCCGTGTGCGGTTGCTGCATGGCGCGGCATACTTTGAGGTCACTCATAACGGTGAGCCATTCGTGGTCGAAGCGGGCGGTGGCGAAGTGCGAGTGCTCGGTACCCAGTTTGAGGTGCGTGAGCAAGGCGAGGGCGCCCAGGTGACAGTGCGCAGTGGGCGGGTCAGGGTCAGCCCCGCGCAAGGCACTTTGGCGGGTGAACTGACTGCCAACCAGCAGGTGGCCTACAGCGCAGGCAGGGTAGGCGACACCTTGGTGGTGGACAGTGACAACCGCCTGGCCTGGCGGCAGGGGTGGCTGAACTATTACCAGGTGCCGCTGGCGCAGGTGGTCGAAGACCTTGGGCGCTATTACCCGGGGCGCATCCTGTTGCTGGATGGCGAACTGGGGCAGCGCAAGGTCAGCGGCAGCTTTCCGGTGACCGAGCCGCTGCTGGCGCTGGATTCGCTGGGCAAGGTCATGGGCTTTTCGCGGCAGACCGTGTTCGGGCGTTTGACCTTGATCCGGTAGTTGCCTGTGCCGGCCTCTTCGCGGGCATGCCCGCTCCCACAGGTACTGCACCGGATTTGGAACTTGTGCAATCCCTGTGGGAGCGGGCGTGCCCGCGAAGAGGCCGGTACAGGGAAAATATTTTCAGTTAGCGGGTGAGGTAACAGGACGTGGCATCCGTGTAATGAGTGAAAGTGCGATTCATTCGCAATCATCACCCTCTCACAGGTCAGCGTCCATGAAGTTCTCCCCGCGTTGCGTCCCTCTCTGGCTCGGCCTTGCTGCGCTGCCGGCCTTCGCCGTCGCCCCCCTGGCAAGCGCAGCCGAGCAGCTGCAGGCCTTTGCCTTCGCCCAGCCGGCCCAACCGTTGGCCCAGGCGCTCAACGCCTTCAGCCGCACCACCGGCCAGAGCGTGGTCTACACCCTCGAACTGCCAGGTGTACAGGCCCCGGCATTGAATGGCCGGTTCAGCGCCGAGCAGGCGCTGCAACAGCTGCTGGGCAACGCCGGGCTGGCCTGGCGGCGCGTCGACGCACGCACCCTGACCCTCGAACCCGCCGACACTTCAGGCGCCCTCAACCTGCAGGCCACCAACGTAACCTCGCAGCTGGACGACTACAGCTACCAGCCCCCGGCCAGCGCTTCGATCATGCGCGGGCAGGGGCCGAATCAGGACATCCCGCAGGCCATCAACGTGGTACCGGCCCAGGTCATCCGCGACCAAGCCCCGCGCAACCTCGATGATGCCCTGTCCAACGTCAGCGGCATTACCCAGGGCAACAACTTTGGCGGCACATCCGACACGGTGATGAAGCGCGGCTTTGGCGACAACCGCGACGGCTCGATCATGCGCGATGGCATGCCCATCGTGCAGGGCCGCAGCCTCAACGCCAGCACCGAGCGGGTCGAAGTGCTCAAGGGGCCGGCCTCGCTGCTGTACGGCATCCAGGACCCGGGCGGGGTGATCAACGTGGTCAGCAAGCGCCCACAACTGCAGCAGTACAACGCCCTGACCGTGCGTGGCTCGACCTACGGCAGCGGCAAGAACGGCAGTGGCGGCGGGCTGGACAGCACCGGTGCGCTGGGCGACAGCAACTTCGCCTACCGCCTGATCGTCGATCACGAAGACGAAGACTACTGGCGCAACTACGGCGTGCACCGCGAATCGCTGGTGGCGCCGTCGCTGGCCTGGCTGGGCGAAGACACGCAGGTGGTGCTGGCCTACGAGCACCGCGAGTTTCTCTACCCCTTCGACCGTGGCACCGCGTTCGGCAGCAACGGCCACCCGCTGAACATCCCCGCCACGCGCCGCCTGGACGAGCCGTTCAACGACATGGAGGGGCGCTCCGACCTGTACCGCCTGGAAGTCGATCATCAGCTGGCCGACGACTGGAAGCTGCACTTTGGCTACAGCTTCAACCGCGAGACCTACGATGCAAGCCAGGTGCGGGTGACCGGCGTCAACGAAGCCAAAGGCACGCTGACGCGCAGCATCGACGGCACCCACAACGCCATGAGCCGCGACCAGTTCGCTACTCTGAGCCTGGCCGGTAATGTGGAATTGGCCGGCATGCAGAATGATCTGTTGTTCGGCGTCGACCATGAAGACCGCAAAGTGTATCGCGGCGACCTCATTCGCCAGACTGCCCGCTCCACCTTCAGTTACCTGAACCCCGTTTATGGTCAGGAGGTGGAAGGCACCAGCGTACGAGCCAGTGACAGCGACCAGACCGACAAGCTGCGCACCGATGCACTGTTCATGCAAGACGCACTGCACCTGGACGAGCACTGGATACTGGTGGCCGGCGCACGTTTCCAGCAATACGACCAGTATGCCGGCCGTGGCCGGCCGTTCACGGCCAATACCGATACCAGCGGCCAGGCATGGGTGCCGCACGCAGGCATCGTCTACAAGGTTGATGACCAGCTCTCGTTCTATGGCAGCTACAGCGAGTCGTTCAAGCCCAACTCCAGCATTGCACCGCTGACCGGCGGTGTGGTGCTGGACGCTTCGGTCGCACCCGAAGAGGGCAAGTCCTGGGAGCTGGGGGCCAAGCTCGACATGCCCGGTAGCCTGACCGGTACCCTTGCGCTGTTCGACATTACCAAGCGCAACGTGCTGGTCGCCAATTTCGACAGCGGAACCGGCGAGACCGTCTACAGCAATGCAGGGGAAGTCAGTTCACGGGGTGTGGAGCTTGACCTGACCGGGCAGCTCAGCGAGCGCTGGAGCCTGATCGGCAGCTATGCGTTTACCGATGCCAAGGTGACCAAGGACCCTGATCTTGAAGGCAAACGCCTGCAGAATGTGGCCAGGCACAGCGGTTCGTTGTCGGCGGTGTACGACTTCGGCAGCCTGTTCGGTGGCGACAATCTGCGCTTGGGGGCAGGCGCGCGTTACGTGGGTGAGCGGGCGGGCAACGCGACCAACACTTTCGACTTGCCGTCGTACACCGTGGCCGACGCGTTCGCCAGTTACGAGACCAAGCTTGATGAGCACAACGTGCGTTTGCAATTGAACGTGAAGAACCTGTTCGACAAGGTTTATTACAGTTCGGCGGTGAACCAGTACTTTGTGGCGATTGGGGATGCCCGG